>JAULZA010000082.1:1886-2396 GCA_032117575.1 Mycolicibacterium sp. | reverse complement strand
TCCAGATGCCCACGCCGGGCATCGAGGTCAGCGGGTCTCGGGAGGTGATCCGCTCCAGGGCGTCGGCGCGGGTGGCGCAGCCGACGATGGTGCGGGCCCGGCCGGGGTCGACGTTGGCCCGGTGGAACTCCCAGGACGGGATGGTTCGCCACACCTCCGCCGCCGGCGGCACCCGCATACGTTCCGGGGCGGGCCCGGGGGCGGGGCTGCCGAATTTGGTGACCAGCAGCCGCCAGGACCGAAACGAGTCGATGCCCTGGACCCGCTGTTCGAGGACGGCGGGGATGAGCGCCTCCAGCACCCGGCCGGTGCGGCCGATCCGCAGGTGCGGGACGCGTTGGTGGGCCAGGGCGACGGTCCGGTGGTGCGGGCGGAATTCGGTGGCGTCGTCGTCGGCGCCGAGCAGGGCGGGCAGGTTGTCGCAGAACTCCTCTGCCCCGTCACCCCAGGCTTGGCAGTCCACGGTGTCGGGCGCGGTGCGGGCGATGCGCGCGGTGACCGGGCCGGTGC
>JAULZA010000082.1:0-1876 GCA_032117575.1 Mycolicibacterium sp. | reverse complement strand
GCGGTCCAGATGCCCACACCGGGTAGCGAGGTGAGCGGGTCTCGGGTGGTGATGCGCTCGAGGGCGTCGGCGCGGGTGGCGCAGCCGACAATGGTGCGGGCCCGGCCGGGGTCGACGTTGGCCCGGTGGAACTCCCAGGACGGGATGGTTCGCCACACCTCCGCAGAACTCCTCTGCCCCGTCACCCCAGGCTTGGCAGTCCACGGTGTCGGGCGCGGTGCGGGCGATGCGCGCGGTGACCGGGCCGGTGCGCTGCAGGCTGGTGCGCCAGATCACCCCGTCGACGATCTGCAGGCACGGGTCGCCGGGCCCGCGCCGGTGCGGGGCGAGGGTGTGACCGGGGCTCACCGGTCCCGGGAACGTCAGGGTGCGGGTCGCGGGGGTTCGGGTCGCGGGGGTTCGGGTCACGGACATCCCTAGGGGCGCCGGGTGATCCGGTTGGCCAGAGCGGCGATCGGCGAGGTGCTTTGGCGTCCGCGGGCTTCGTGGCGGTCGGCGAGTTGGTAGGCGGTGGAGAGGCCGCGTACACCCAACCAGCGCAACGGTTCGGGCTCCCAGGCCTTCGAGCGGTGGTTCACCCAGGGCAGGGCGGTCAGCTCGGTGTCGCGTTTGAGGACCAGGTCGGCGCATGTGCGCCCGGCGAGGTTGGTGGCGGTGACGCCGTGGCCGACGTAGCCGCCGGCCTCACCGAGTCCGGTGGCCGGATTGAGACCGATGGTGGCCGACCAGTCCCGCGGCACCGCGAGTGCGCCGCACCAGCCGTGGGCGATCGGTACGCCGCGGGTCTGCGGCAGCGCGGTGTTCAACACCCCGGTGAGGTAGTCGATGGTGTCCTGGCCCAGCGACCCGTCGCGGTCGATGCGGGAGCCGTAGCGGTAGGGCACCGCCCGGCCGCCGAGGGCGATGCGACCGTCGGCGGTGCGTTGGGCGTAGAAGAAGCCGTGCGCAAGATCGCCGAGTGTCTCACCGTTGCGCCAGCCGATGGCATCCCAAACCTGTTGCGGCAGAGGGTCGGTGGCGATCATGGCGCTGTTCATCGGCAGCCAGCGCCGGCGCAGGCCCGGCAGGCGGGCAGTGAACCCTTCGGTGGCGCGCAGGATCACCGGCGCGCGCAGCGTTCCCTGCGGGGTGACCGCCCGGCCGGGTTCGATGCGGGTGACGGGGGTTTGTTCGTAAACGGTGGCGCCGAGTCGTTCGACGACGTCGGCTAGGCCGCGAGCGAGTTTGGCGGGCTGGATGCGCGCGCAGTGCGGGTTGAACGCGCCGAGTGCCAGGTTATCCACCCGGATGCGGTCGGCGGCCTCGTCGGCGGTGAGGATCTGGACGTCCTCGACACCCCATCGGCGGTCTTCGTCGACTTGTGCGCGCAGACGCTTGGCCTGGGCGGGGTTGCGGGCGACCTCCAGGTTGCCGCCCTTGAGGATGTCGGCGTCGATGCCTTCCCGGCCGGCGACGCCGATCACCTCGTCGATGGACTCGTTGAGCATGTGCTGCCAGGCGATGACGTTGCCGCGGCCGTGGGTCTTGGCCAGCAGGGCGCGGTGGCCGGGCGGTAGTCCGGAGAGCCACCCGCCGTTGCGGCCGGATGCCCCGAACCCGGCGAACCTGGCTTCCAGCAGGGTAATTCGCAGGCCGGGGTCGGCTTGTTTGAGGTAGTAGGCGGTCCACAGTCCGGTGTAGCCGGCGCCGACGATGCAGACGTCGGCGTCCCGGTCACCGGGCAGGCCGGGCCGCGGTGTCGGGAGCTGGGTGTACCAGTGCGAGACCGCGCCGTTGACCGGGGCCATGTTCGTACCGTACTCACATCCGTCACACCCGTCGCGGCGTCGGGCGGGTGGGGCTGTTGCCCGCCTTTGAGCGACTCCTGCCGACGGCC
>JAULZA010000081.1:0-4096 GCA_032117575.1 Mycolicibacterium sp. | reverse complement strand
CCTTGACCCCCGGTGAGCCGTAGAACACCGCGTCGTCGACGTGGGTGGAGCGCTGCAGGGCCAGGCCGGTGGTCAGCGAGCCGTAGGAGTGCCCGATCGCCGTCAGGTGCGCGGGTGCGGCGCGGCCGGCCTGGATGCGGGCGTAGAACCGGGCCAGGTCCGCCGCGGCGGCGGCGGCATGCGCGGCCTGGCTGACGTCGTTGACCCCGGCTGCGTTGGCGCCCAGCCCGCCGAGACCGGGCAGGCCGTCGAACGCCGGGATCTGCGGGGTGTCGTAGCCGAGCCACGCCACCGCGGCCACCGTCTGCTCGCCCCGCCCGGCGTCGATCAGCTGGCGGCGGGCCTCGCGGCGCAGTTCGGCCGCCTCGCGGGTCATGGTGCCGATGCTGGAACGCAGCGTGGTGTTCAGCCCGGGCGTGGTGACCGCCACGTGGTCGGCGGTGAACGGGTCGCCGGCGGCGACGGCGGCGTGCACCTGGGTGCCGCCGTCTGCGTCGAACAGCACCAGCCGGGTACCCGGATTGGCGTTCAACGCGTCCTGAACCGCTTGCAGGTCAGCCAGATTCGCCGCACCGGTATCCCGGGCGCGGGCCAGCGCCCGGGCCAGCTGCCGCCGGTTGTCGTGGTCGGCGCCGGCGGCCGGGTGGGGCGCGGCGACCGGCGAGACCTGAGATCCGAAAGCGGCGGCCAGCTCGGCGTCCACCGAGTTGGCCTGGTCCACCAGCGAATACAGCCTCCCCTGCAGGGTCAGCCGCACGGCCAGCGCCTCGGGCCGGGCGCCGGGCAGCGGGCGGACTACCCCGGTCAGCGGGTCGATGTCCAGCCGCCAGGCGGCGGCCTGCACCCGCAGCTGCCGCAGCTGCGCCGTGATGTCCTCGATACCGTCGGTGGCGCGACGGGCTGCCTCGGCCGCCGACGACAGCTCGCCCGAGTGCGCGTCCAGATCCCGCCGCAGACGCTCCAGCGCCGCAGCGGCCCCGGCAGCCGCCTGCCCGGACCAGGACGTCAACGGCAGCCGACCCAGACCCTCGGCAGCGTCGCGCACCGCCTGGGCGCGAATCCGCAACGCCGCGAACACCTCCCGCACCGCATCGGGGTCCCAGCGTTCGATGTCGCCGACGGTCAGGGTCATGACAGCGCGTCCGCGCCGCGCTGCTCAGCGTCCGCATAGGCGGCGGCGCTGGCCTGCAACGCCTGCGCGTACTCCCCCAGCCGGCCCAGCAGCACAGTCGTCACCGCCAGCCACTCGGCGAGACGTTCGGCCACCGCGGCGCCCGAAAGTCCGCGCCAGCCTGGCAGCGCCGCCTCGATCCGGGCATCGGCGCAGGCGTGCGCGGCCGCCAACTCCTCGCCCAGCCCGTTCACCGCGGCGGCGGCGACCAGCAGCTCCTCGACACTCACCCGAAGCGACATACGCCAGGGATAACAGCGGGCGCCGAAACAGCGCCAGTCAGTGCCTACTTGGCAGAGTCGAACTTGTTCATAGCCTCGTCGAGGCGCTGCAACGCCGCCCCGTACTGGGCGAAGTTGCCGCTGCGTTGGGCGTCGCGGACCGCGCCGAGCGCCGACTGCACGTCGTTGAGCGCGGCCGCCTTAGCTGGGGAGAGCGTCGCGCCGCCCGGCGTCAACGCGGCCACCGGCGGGGTGGGCAACTCGGCCACCGCGGCCGGCGTCTCAGAACCGTCGGCGGGTTTGGCGGCCGGCGCCCCGGGTCCGGTGGCGGGCGCCGGGCCGGTGGCCGTGGCGCCCGCACCGGAGCCGAAGATGGCGTCCAGCGCGGCCGAGACCGTCGGGCCGTAGCCCACCCGGTCGTTGTAGAGCATCGCCACCCGGATCAGGCGCGGGTAGGTCGAGGCGGCGTCCGAGGCCCCCGGGGAGGCGTACACCGGTGCCACGTACAGCAGGCCGCCCTGGCTCACCGGCAGCGTCAGCAGGTTGCCCCATCGGATGCGGTTCTGGTTGTCCCGGCCGATGACGCCGAGGTCCTGGGACACCGCGGTGTCGGTGCTGATGGCGTTGAACGCCAGCTTGGGACCGTTGACCTGACCGGGGATGGTCAGCACGGTGATCTTGCCGTAGGTCTCCGGATCGGAGCTGGCGCTCATGAAGGCGGCCAGGAAGTCGCGGCGGAACCGGTTCATCGCGCTGGTCAGCTGGAACGAACTCGAATTGTCGTTCTTGGCAAGGTCTTTGGCCACGATGTAGTACGGCGGCTGGAAGCTGCTGGCCGTCGGGTTCGGGTCCAGCGGCACGTCCCAGAAGTCCGAGGTGGAGAAGAACGTCACCGGGTCGTCGACGTGGTACTTGGCGAGCAACGCCCGCTGCACCTTGAACAGGTCCTCCGGGTAGCGCAGGTGCGAGGCCAGCTCCGCGGTGATCTCACCCTTGGGCTTGATGGTGTCCGGGAAGACCTTCATCCACGCCGCCAGCACCGGGTCCTGCTCGTCCTGGGCGTAGAGCGTGACGGTGCCGTCGTAGGCGTCGACGGTGGCCTTCACCGAGTTGCGGATGTAGGACACCTTCTTGTCCGGCAGCAGCCGGTTGACCGCCACGTCGGTGGAGTCGGTGGTGGTCGAACTCAAGCTGGTCAGTTCGGAATACGGGTAGTTGTCCAGCGTGGTGTAGCCGTCGATGATCCACACCATGCGCTTGTTGACGATCGCCGGGTAGACGGTGGTGTCGGTGGTCAGCCACGGGGCCACCGCCTTCACCCGCTCGGCCGGGTCGCGGTTGAACAGGATCTTGGAGTTCGAGCCGATCACGTTGGAGAACAAGAAGTTCCGCTCGGCGAACTTGGCGCCGAACACCAGCCGGGACAGCCAGTTGCCGATGGACACCCCGCCCACCCCGGTGTAGGTGTAGTTCTTGGTCTCGGTGTTGGTCTCGTAGTCGTATTCGCGGTCGGCGCCGTTCTTGCCGACGATCGCGTAATCTTCGGGCCCCGAGGAGATCACCGGGCCGAAGTAGATGCGCGGCTGGTCCAGCGGCGCCGGGCCGGGCGAGACCACGCTGCCGTTGGCGCCCACCACCGACGCCAGGAACTCCGGGTAGCCGCCGTTCTGATTGGGGTCGTTGGCGACCCCGCGCACGGTGTTGGCCGGCGAGGCGATGAACCCGTTGCCGTGGGTGTACACGGTGTGCCGGTTGATCCAGTCGCGCTGGTTGTCGATCAGCCTGGCCGGGTTGAGTTCCCGCGCGGCCACCACGTAGTCGCGCAGGGATCCGTCACGCGAGGAGTAGCGGTCGATGGACAGCTGCTCGGGGAAGAAGTAGAAGTTCTTGCCCTGCTGGAACTGGGTGAACGCCGGGCTGATGATCGTGGGGTCCAGCAGCCGGATGTTGGAGGTGGTGGACCGGTCGGCGGCCACCTGGGCGGCGTTGGTGGGCGCGTTGCCGCTGTAGTCGCGGTAGGTGACCACGTCGTTGGTCAGCCCGTAGGCCTGCCGGGTTGCGGTGATGCTGCGCGAGATGTATTCGCTTTCCTTCTGCGCCGCATTCGGTTTGACGCTGAACTGCTCGACGATCATCGGCCAGCCCGACCCGATCACCACCGAGCTGAGCAGCAGCAGCGCCAGGCCGATCGCCGGGATGCGCAGGTCACGCAGGAACAGCGCGGAGAACACCGCGGCCGCGCAGATGATCGCGATGGCCAGCAGGATCAGCTTGGCCGGCAGCACCGCGTTGATGTCGGTGTAGCCCGCCCCGGTGAACGGCTTGGCCAGCCGGGTGTGGCTGAGCAGCTCGTAGCGGTCGAGCCAGTAGGCCGCCGCCTTGAGCAGCACCAGAAGCCCGATCAGGGTGATCAGCTGGATGCGGGCCGAGCGGCTGATGGCGCCGGTGCCCGCGGCCAGCCGGATGCCGCCGAAGACGTAGTGCGTCAGCAGGTTGGCCAGGAACGCCAGGAACAGCGCGGTGAACAAGAAGCTCAGCACCAGCCGGTAGAACGGCAGCTGGAAGGCGTAGAAACCGAGGTCGAGGCCGAACTGGGGGTCGGTGGTGCCGAAGCTGCCGCCGTGCAGGAACAGCTGAATGCGCGGCCAGTAGCCCTGGGCCACCAGGCCGGACAGCACGCCGATCACCGCGGGCACCCCGATGC
>JAULZA010000080.1:0-2441 GCA_032117575.1 Mycolicibacterium sp. | reverse complement strand
GCGACGAACTTGCCGCCGTTGACGTCGCCGGTGGTGAGCTTGTCGATGACGGCCAGGGAGAAGATCAGCCCGGCCGACGGCCCGCCGATGTTGGCCAGGTTGAAATCGATGGTGAACGGCGCCCACGGGGCATCGCGCACGGCGATGCCCAGATACCCGTAGTCGCGGTCCTCCCCCTTGCCCAGGGTGATGGTGGCGGTGCCAGGCGGGGCGTTCTTGCGGCGGTAGTCGATGACGATCGTCTGCCCGGGTTTGGTGGTCTTGAGGATCGTGGAGAACTCCTCGACGGTGGCGACCTTGGTGCCGTCGACGGCGTCGACGGTGTCGCCGTTTTGCAGCTTGCCCACCGACGGGCCGGGGTCGTTGACGTTCTCGACGCTGACGGCCTGGGGGTACTTGAGGTAGTTCAGCGCGGCGAACTCGGCGTTGTCCTCTGAGCGCTGGAAGTCGGCGTTCTGGGACTTCTCGATGTCATCGCGGGACTTCTCCGGCGGGAACACCAGATTTCGCGGCACCAGCTGCTCGCTGCCCGAGAGCCACAGCGCCAGCGCCTGTCCCATGGTGAGGCCGTCACGCTGGGCGACGGTGGTCATGTTCAGCTGCCCGCTGGTGGGTTTGGTCTCGGTGCCCTCGATGGCGACCACCTGCTTGCCGTCCACCTCGCCGAGGGTGTCGTACGTCGGGCCCGGCCCCAGCGCCACATACGGCACCGTCACCGCGGCCACCAGCACGCCGAACGCCAGGATCGGCAGCACCGCGACGAGCAGGGTCAGGATTCGCCGGTTCACGCGCCATACAGTAGCGGCGGTACCGTGGACGCCATGCCTGAGCTGCCCTTCGGCTTCAACACCGGCGACGAGCCCGATCCGCGTGACCGCGATTCCGGCTCCAACCCGTTCAACGCGGGTGATCTGGGCAAGATCTTCACCCAGCTGGGCCAGATGTTCGCCGGGGCGGGCAGCGCGATGGCCAGCGGCGGCAACGCCGGGCCGGTGAACTACGACGTGGCCCGCAAGCTGGCGTCGTCGTCGATCGGGTTCGTCGCGCCGATCTCGGAGTCGACGTCCTCGGCGATCAGCGACGCGCTGCACCTGGCCGACACCTGGCTCGACGGGGCGTGCGCGCTGCCGGCCGGGGCGACCCGCGCGGTGGCCTGGACGCCGCAGGACTGGGTGGACAACACCATGGACACCTGGAAGCGGCTGTGCGATCCGATGGCCGAGCAGATCGGCTCGGTGTGGTCCTCCGCACTTCCCGAGGAAGCCAAGGCGATGGCCGGGCCGCTGATGGCGATGATGACCCAGATGAGCGGCATGGCGTTCGGCTCGCAGCTGGGCCAGGCACTGGGCAAGCTATCGCGGGAGGTGTTGACCTCCACCGACATCGGGCTGCCGCTGGGGCCCTCGGGGGTGGCGGCGCTGATGCCCGAGGCCATCGAGGCCATGTCGGAGGGCCTGGAGAGCCCACGCTCGGAGATCCTGACGTTCCTGGCCGCGCGCGAGGCCGCGCATCACCGGTTGTTCTCCCACGTGCCGTGGCTGCGCTCGCAGTTACTCGGTGCGGTGGAGGCCTACGCGCGCGGCATGAAGGTGGACATGAGCGGCATCGAGGCGATGGCCTCCGGGTTCGACCCGGCCTCGCTGATGGATCCCTCGAAGATGGAGGAGCTGCTGTCGCAGGGCATGTTCGAACCCAAGGCCACCCCGGAGCAGACCGCCGCCCTGGAGCGGTTGGAGACCATGCTGGCGTTGATCGAGGGCTGGGTGGGCACCGTCGTCTCCGCCGCGTTGGGTGAGCGGATTCCCGGCACCGTCGCGCTCTCGGAGATGCTGCGGCGGCGTCGCGGCACCGGCGGGCCGGCCGAGCAGACCTTCGCCACCCTGCTGGGCCTGGAGTTGCGGCCCCGCAAGATGCGGGAGGCCGCGGTGCTGTGGGAGCGGCTCACCGAGGCCGCCGGGATGGACGCCCGCGACGCGGTGTGGACGCACCCCGACCTGCTGCCCACCTCCGCCGACCTCGACGAGCCGGCCGGGTTCATCGACCGAGTGATCGGCGGCGACATCAGCGGCATCGACATCGACGCCGCGATCGCGGAGTTCCAGAAGGAGACCGACCCCGGGCGCGAGGATCCGTCGGGCGAGGCCCCGCCCGGCCCTGTGGAGAGCTGAACGCACGCTTGTTGTCCCGCTGTCAGGGTGGGTCATGTGTATCGGGGCCCGGCGTATGCGCTCGACCCGGCGATGCCGGTACTGCTGCGCCCCGACGGAGCGGTACAGGTGGGCTGGGATCCGCGCCGCGCCGTGCTGGTGCGGCCCCCTGAGGGGCTGAGCGCGCAGTCGCTGGCGTTGGTGTTGCAGGCGATGTCCTCCCCCATGACGCGGGCGCAGGCAGGTGCGCTGGCCGGCGTCGACGGGTTCGGCGCGGTGTTCGACGGGCTGGTG
>JAULZA010000079.1:0-64416 GCA_032117575.1 Mycolicibacterium sp. | reverse complement strand
GGCCGACGCCTGGGTGTGGGACATGTACCGGCCGGCGCGCTTCGTCAAACAGGTGCGGGTGATCACCTTCAAAGACGTCAACATCGAAGAGGTCGAGAAGCCGGAGCTACGGCTGCCGGAATAGCCCTGTGCACCGGTGCGGCTCTGGGGATAACCCCGGTTGCGCTGCGCCGGCCCGAATACGCCTTCCCGCCCGAGGGCCCACGCTTGCCCGGTGACGACATTCACCCGAGCCGAACTCGGGGCATTGGGCGAGCAGGTTGCCGTCGAGCACCTGCAAGGGCTGGGTCTGCGAATTCTCGTGCGCAACTGGCGGTGCCGCTACGGCGAATTGGACGTGATCGCCGCCGACGGCGATGACACCGTGGTGTTCGTCGAGGTCAAGACCCGTTCCGGGGACGGCTTCGGCGGCCTGGAGCACGCCGTCACCCCACGCAAACTGGGCCGGATCCGGCGGCTGGCCGGGATCTGGCTGGCCGGTCAGGACATCCGGTGGCGCCAATTGCGGATCGACGTCGTCGGCGTGCGGGTCGGTCGGTGCCGGGTGCCCGAGATCATGCATCTGCGGGCGGTCGGCTGATGGCGCTCGGGCGGGCGTTCTCCGTGGCGGTGCGCGGGGTGGACGGCCAGATCGTCGAGATCGAAGCCGACATCACCGGCGGCCTCCCCGGTGTCCATCTGGTCGGGTTGCCCGACGCCGCGCTGCAGGAGTCCCGGGACCGGGTCCGGGCGGCGATCACCAACTGCGGCAACAGCTGGCCGATGTCGCGGCTGACCCTGGCCTTGTCGCCGGCGACCCTGCCCAAGACCGGCTCCCTGTACGACATCGCCCTGGCCTGCGCGGTGCTGTCGGCCGGGCGGCGCAAACCCTGGCACCGGCTGGAGAAGACCGTGCTGCTGGGAGAACTCGCCCTCGACGGGCGCGTCCGTCCGGTGCACGGCGTGCTGCCGGCGGTGCTGGCCGCCAAATCGCAGGGCTGGCCGGCGGTGGTGGTGCCGGTCGGCAATCTCGCCGAGGCCAGCCTCGTCGACGGGGTCGAGGTCTTCGGGGTCGGCACGCTGCGGCAACTACAGAAATGGCTGGACACCGGCACCGGGCTCGCCGGCCGGGTGAGCACTCCGGCGCCCGATGACGTACCCGCCGCGGACCTCTGCGAGGTAGTCGGTCAGACCCAGGCCCGGTTCGCCGTCGAGGTCGCCGCCGCCGGGGCGCACCACCTCATGCTGACCGGGCCGCCCGGTGTGGGTAAAACGATGCTCGCCCAACGGCTTCCGGGTCTGCTGCCCGATCTGACCGACAGCGAGGCGCTGGAGGTCACCGCGATCCACTCCGTCGCGGGCCTGCTCTCAGCCCGGGTGCCGCTGATCACCCGGCCGCCGTTCATCGCCCCGCACCACTCCTCCAGCGCGCCCGCTCTGGTCGGGGGTGGCTCAGGGCTGGCCAAGCCGGGCGCGATCAGCAAGGCGCACCGCGGCGTGCTCTTCCTCGACGAGTGCGCGGAGATCCGCTTGAGCGTGCTGGAAGCGCTGCGAACACCCCTGGAGGACGGCGAGATTCGCCTCGCCCGCCGCGACGGTGTGGTGTGCTACCCGGCGCGCTTCCAGTTGATTCTGTCCGCCAATCCGTGTCCCTGCGCGCCGGCCGATCCGCGGGACTGCGTCTGCAGGCCCACTGAGAAGCGCCGGTATCTGGGCAAGCTCTCTGGTCCACTGCTGGACCGGGTGGACCTGCGGGTGCAGATGCATACGGTGCGTGCGGGAGCCTTGACGTCGGAGCAATCCGAGAGCAGTGCCGACGTGCGTGCCCGGGTCGCACAGGCCCGGGCGGCCGCGGCCGAGCGGTGGCGGCCGCACGGGTTCATCACCAACGCCGAAGTCACCGGAGCGGTGCTGCGCCAGGGCTTCCGGCCGGGTGCTGCGGCGATGGCACCGCTGAAAGCCGCGCTGGACCGCGGATTGATCAGCATCCGCGGGGTGCACCGTTCGATGCGGGTGGCATGGACCCTGGCCGATTTGGCCGGGCGCACTTCCCCGGTGCTCGACGACGTCTCGGTGGCGTTGAGCTTCCGGCAGACCGGGCTCACGCCGTGACGGACACCGCCCGGACGCATGCGTGGGCGTATCTGTCGCGGGTCGCCGAAGCCCCGTGTGCGGCAGTCACGGACCTGGTTCGCCGGGTCGGTCCCGTCGAGGCGGCAGACCGGGTGCGACGTGGGGAGGTCGAACCAGCGCTGGCCCAGCGCACCGAAGCGCGCCGCGAGGTGGACTGTGCGGCTGCCGATCTGGAACTCCTGCGCCATCGGGGCGGCCGGCTGATCACCCCCGACGACGAGGAGTGGCCGGGCCTGGCGTTCACCTGCTTCTCCGGGGCGGATGTGCGCGACAAGCCGGAGGGCCGCGCCCCGTTGGCGCTGTGGGTGATCGGTCCGCTGCGGCTCGACGAGGTTGCGCAGCGGGCGGCGGCGATCGTCGGGACTCGTGCTGCCACCGCCTACGGCGAGCATGTCGCGGGGGAACTGTCCGCGGGCCTGGCCGAGCGGGAGGTGACCATCGTGTCCGGGGGTGCCTACGGCGTGGACGGCGCCGCCCACCGCGCCGCGCTGGCCACCGACGGGATGACCGTGGCGGTCCTGGCCGGAGGAGTGGATGTGCTCTACCCCGCGGGACACTCGGCGTTGTTGCACCGCATCGGGCGCAGTGGGCTTCTAGTCAGCGAATACCCGCCGGGGGTGCGGCCGGCCCGGCACCGGTTCCTCACCCGCAATCGCTTGGTGGCGGCACTCTCCGGGGCGACGGTGGTGGTCGAGGCGGGGATCCGCAGCGGCGCCGCAAGCACGGCGGCCTGGGCGCGCGGGCTCGGCCGGGTGGTCTGCGCTGTTCCCGGACCGGTCACCTCGGCGGCATCCGTCGGCTGCCACGCCCTGCTTCGGGCCGGCGCGGAACTGGTCACCCGCGCCGATGAGGTGCTCGAAGTGATCGGCCGTGCCGGCGAGTTGGCCGGCGAACCCGCGCGGCCGGCAGCACCGCTGGACGGTTTGGGCGACAACGAGATTCGCGTCTACGAGGCGCTGCCGGCGCGCCGCGCCATCACACCCGATGAGATCGCGGTGGCGGCCGGCCTGCCGGCCGCCAGCGTGCTCGGACCGCTGGCCATGCTCGAGATCGCCGGTCTGGTCGAGCGGCAGGACGGGGGGTGGCGGATGGCGCGCCGACCGGCCTAGCCGAGATATACCCATGGGGGTATATTCTCGAAGGAGATACTCCTGCGTCGAGAGGATTCGTTATGTGCCGCTCCACCGCCTGCCGCGTCTGTGGAAAGACCACCTGGGCCGGTTGTGGGATGCATGTCGACGCCGTTCGGAGCAGCGTGCCCGCCGATCAGTGGTGCAACGGGCACCCAGCTGGGGAGGCGGCAGCGCCGCGCCGCAGCTGGTTTCGCCGGAAAGCCGGCCGCTGACACGCCAGGCGGTTAAGGCCCGGGGCCGTTGTCGTCTGCGACGGTAGGGGAGTGGACGCCCCCGACCGATACGCGGCGATCCTGGAGGAGTACGCCGAGTACCTGGCTCTGGAACGCGGCCGCTCGGAACACACCCGACGGGCCTATCTGGCCGACCTGCGGTCGCTGTTCGTGTTTCTGGAGGAACGGGCTCCGGTCAGCGGCCTCGGCGGCCTCAACCTGCCCCTGCTGAGAGCCTGGCTGGCAGCGCAGGCCGGCTCCGGCGCGGCCCGTACCACCCTGGCGCGCCGTACCTCCGCGGTCAAGACGTTCACCGCCTGGGCGGCCCGCCGCGGACTGCTCTCCGTCGACCCCGCCGCCCGCCTGCAGGTGCCCAAGGCCCGGCGCACTCTGCCGGCGGTGCTGCGCCAGGACCAGGCACTGGCCGCGATGGCCGCCGCCGAGCTTGGCGCTCAGCAGCGTGATCCCCTTGCCCTGCGCGACAAGCTGATCGTCGAGTTGCTCTACGCCACCGGTATCCGGGTCAGCGAACTGTGCGGGTTGGACATCGACGACATCGATACCGGCCGCCGTCTGCTGCGCGTACTGGGCAAGGGCAACAAGCAACGCACCGTGCCGTTCGGCCGGCCCGCGCTGACGGCAGTCTCCGACTGGCTGGCCGACGGCCGGCCGGACCTGGCCAACCCCGATTCCGGGCCCGCGCTGCTGCTCGGCCCGCGGGGGCGTCGGATCGATCCCCGCCAGGCCCGCACGGTCGTTCACCAGACCGTCTCGGCCGTCGCCGGCGCCCCGGACATCGGCCCGCACGGGCTACGCCACAGCGCAGCCACCCACCTGCTCGAAGGCGGCGCCGACCTGCGCGTGGTCCAGGAGCTGCTCGGCCACTCCACCCTGGCCACGACGCAGTTGTATACCCACGTCACGGTCGCGCGCCTGCGGGCGGTCCACGACCAGGCGCACCCGCGCGCCTGAGGTTCGCGTCATCCCGGCGCGTCATCCCGGCAGGGGCTTGAGCCGCACCGGCATCGCACCCAGCAGCCCCAGCGGATCGACGTATCGCGCCCGCTGCGCCGGACCCCACATCGCGCCCCAATGCAGACAGGCCGCCACGGGGCAGCCGCTGTGCCCGGCGGCCAGTCGCCCGAGCGGCGTCGCCGCCGTCACCTGCTGGCCGGCCCGTACCGCCGCCTGCACGGGTTCGTAGCTGGTCCGTAGCCCCCCGGCATGCTGCACCGACACCACCGGCCGCCCCGCCAGCACTCCGGCGAACACCACGACGCCCGCGGCCGCGGCGTACACCGGCTGCCCCGCGGTCCCGGCCAGGTCGACGCCGCGATGGCCGGGCTGCCAGTCGCGCGCCGGGGCATCGAACGCCCTGCTCACCGCCGGCGTCCCCGGCCGCAGCGGCCAGTGCAGCCGGACATCGTCGGCATGGCTCACACCGGCGAACAGCAGCATCCCGGCCAGCACGGCGACCATACGCATCTGACCAGTTCACCGGCAGCAGGTCGCGGGCGTCTTCGGTCTCCCCGCCGGTTGGGGATCGACGCGCCGCTGTGTGTAAACTTCCCGACGCAGCCTGCACAAGCGGGCTGACTTCGCGCGTTTGAGTGCAGGGTCGCCATCGACTCCCGCCGCGCACACCGGTTGGTCCCGACTGGAGATTCCCAGACGGGTCGGTGTGTGCGCAGACGCCAGGGTCCGGCTTCACCCGTTGCCGGACGGCAACCGACAACAACAAAGGAATAGCCGGTATGGCTGTTGTGACCATGAAGCAGCTGCTTGACAGTGGCGCGCACTTCGGGCATCAGACCCGTCGTTGGAATCCCAAGATGAAGCGGTTCATCTTCACCGACCGCAACGGCATCTACATCATCGATTTGCAGCAGACGCTGACCTACATCGACAAGGCCTACGAGTTCGTCAAGGAGACCGTCGCGCACGGCGGCTCGGTGATGTTCATCGGCACCAAGAAGCAGGCCCAGGAGTCCATCGCCGAAGAGGCGACCCGGGTGGGCATGCCGTATGTGAACCAGCGCTGGCTCGGTGGCATGCTCACCAACTTCTCGACCGTTCACAAGCGCCTTCAGCGCCTCAAGGAACTCGAGAGCATGGAGCAGACCGGCGGGTTCGAGGGTCGCACCAAAAAAGAGATCCTCATGCTGACCCGTGAGAAGAACAAGCTGGAGCGCAGCCTCGGCGGTATCCGCGACATGCAGAAGGTGCCCAGCGCCATCTGGGTCGTCGACACCAACAAGGAGCACCTTGCGGTGGCCGAGGCCCGCAAGCTCAACATCCCGATCATCGCGATCCTCGACACCAACTGCGACCCCGACCTCGTCGACTACCCGATCCCGGGCAACGACGACGCAATCCGTTCGGCCGCGCTGCTGACCAGGGTCATCGCCGCGGCTGTCGCGGAGGGCCTGCAGGCCCGTGGTGGCGCCGGCGCCGGCGACAAGCAGGACGCCGCAGCCGAGCCGCTGGCCGAGTGGGAGCAGGAGCTGCTGGCCAGCGCTGCCATCGAGTCCGTCCCCGCCGAGGACGCCCCCACGGCAGGTCCCGTTTCCGACGAATCCACCACCATCACCGTCACGGAAGGCTGAGATGGCTAACTACACCGCCGCCGACGTCAAGCGGCTCCGCGAGCTCACCGGCTCGGGGATGATGGATTGCAAGAACGCGCTGACCGAGACCGACGGCGACTTCGACAAAGCCGTCGAGGTGCTGCGGATCAAGGGCGCCAAGGACGTCGGCAAGCGCGCCGAGCGCGCCACCGCCGAAGGTCTGGTCGCGGCCAAGGGTGGCGCGTTGATCGAGCTCAACTCCGAGACCGACTTCGTCGCCAAGAACGCCGAGTTCCAGAAGCTCGCCGAGCAGGTCCTCGACGCGGCGCTGGCCGCCAAGGCCACCGATGTCGAGTCGCTCAAGGCCGCTGCGGTTTCCGGCGGCCAGGCGCCCACTACCGTCGAGGAGGCCATCGCGGCGCTCTCGGCCAAGATCGGCGAGAAGCTGGAACTGCGCCGGGTGCAGTACTTCGACGGCAACGTCGAAACCTACCTGCACAAGCGGGCCGCCGACCTGCCGCCGGCTGTGGGTGTGCTGGTCGAGTTCGAAGGGTCCGACACAGACGCCGCCCACTCGGTCGCCCTGCAGATCGCCGCGCTGAAGGCCAAGTACCTGACCCGCGACGAGGTGCCCGCCGAGACCGTCGAGGCCGAGAAGCGCGTGGCCGAAGAGACCGCCAAGGCCGAAGGCAAGCCCGAGGGCGCGCTGCCCAAGATCATCGAGGGTCGCGTCAACGGCTTCTTCAAGGACGTCGTCCTGCTGGAGCAGCCGTCGGTGTCGGACAACAAGAAGACGGTCAAGTCGCTGCTCGACGAGGCAGGCGTCACCGTGACCCGGTTCGTTCGCTTCGAGGTCGGCCAGGCATAGCGGACGGCACGGCGAGAAGACGCCAGGGACTCCGGCGATCATGCGGCACGTCAACGCCTTCGGCGACGATGCACTCGGTGTCCTCGACGCGGTCGGGATGGTCGACGCCATCCGGACCGGTCGGGTCTCCGCCGCTGAACTGGTCGAGGCGGCGATCGCTCGCGCCGAGGCGGTCAACCCCGTCCTCAACGGGATCGCTCACCAGACGTTCGCCCACGCCCGGGCACGGGCGGGCGCGTCGGCGGGCGGCTACTTCGACGGCGTGCCGACGTTCTTCAAGGACAACGTCGACGTCGAGGGCATGCCGACCATGCAGGGCACCGACGCCTGGGACCCGCGTCCGCAATCGGCGCACGGCGATTTCGCCCGGTTCTTTCTGGCCACCGGTCTGATACCGCTGGGAAAGACCCAGCTGTCGGAGTTCGGGTTCAGCGGATCCGCCGAGCACCCGCGGATCGGTGCGGTCCGCAACCCCTGGGACACCGACTACACCGCGGGTGCGTCGTCGTCGGGGGCGGGCGCGTTCGTCGCCGCCGGCGTAGTGCCGATCGCGCACGCCAATGACGGCGGCGGCTCGATCCGGATCCCGGCCGCCTGCAACGGGCTCGTCGGTCTCAAGCCGAGTCGCGGGCGGCTGCCGCAGGACAAGATGTCGCGGCAGATGCCGCTCAAGCTGGTCAGCGACGGCGTGCTCACCAGGTCGGTGCGCGACACCGCGGCCTTCTACCGGGAAGCCGAGCGCATCTGGCGCAATCGATCGCTGACGCCGATCGGTGCGGTCTCAGGGCCGGGCCGAGAGAGGCTGCGCGTCGCCGTCGTCACCCGGTCGGTGACCCGCGACGCCAGCCCGGACATGCGCGACCACACCCTCAAGACCGCCGCTCTGCTGGAGGATCTGGGCCACCGCGTCGACTACCTGGACAACAGCCCGATACCGCCCCAGTTCGCCGACGACTTCCTGCTGTACTGGAGCTCGCTGGCGATGGCACTGGTCCGCGGCGGACGCCGGACGTTCGGCGCCAGCTTCGACCGGAACCGGCTGGACAACCTGACCATTGGGCTGAACCGGCACGCCACTCGGAATCTGCACCGGCTGCCGGCGGCGATCACACGGCTCAGCCGGCTGCGCAAGGTCTCCGCGCGGTTCTACCGCGATTACGACGTTCTGCTCACCCCGACCGTTGCCGAGGACACCCCGCGGATCGGCCACCTCGACCCGACGGCCGACTTCGATCAGGTGATGCAGCGTCTGATCGAGTGGGTGGCTTTCACGCCGCTGCAGAACGCCACCGGTGAACCGTCGCTATCGCTGCCGCTGGCGCAGTCGGCTGCTGGGCTTCCCATCGGGATGATGTTCAGCGCGCCAGCCGGGCAGGAGCGCAGGCTGCTGGAGCTCGCTTATGAACTGGAGGCGGCCAGACCCTGGCCGCCTATCCAGGCTGCCGTCTAAACTACGACCTCGAATTGGTGGGTAATGCGGTCGATCAGACCGTGGTAGTGCTCCACCGCCTCGTCAGGCAGAGCCGCGCGGAGCAGCGACCGCCACGCCCGAGCCAGCCCGATCTGCGGGTCACTGCTGAACGCTGAGGCCAGCAGATAGCTGCCCAGCACACCGGCCCAGGTGGCCTCGGCGACCTCGGCGACGTCGACACCCTCGCGCACACCGACTGCTTCCAGGCCGGCTTTGAGCGTGCCGACGAACTGCGTCGTCCACTCGCCGTACACCTGCGAGGCCGAGCTGCTGATCTGGCTCAGCGCCTGCAGCAGCTGGTTGCCGATGCGGGCGGTCTTCTCCGACCGCAGCATATCTGCGGAGGTGAATGTCGCCATGATGAGCCAGTCGAGCACCGGGGCCGACTGGTCGAACTTCTCGTGGGTGGCCTCTTTGATCTGGCGACGGAAGTCGTCGATGATCGCCGTGGCAACAGCTTCTTTGGAGTCGAAATGGTAGTAGAAAGCGCCTTTGCTGACATTTGCGCGCTGCAGCACATCAGCGAGGCCGGTTTCGCCGTAACCCAATTCGTCGAACAGATCGACCGCTGAGTCCAAAATCCTGCGCCGGGTTGCCTCAGCTCTTGCTTGTAGAGCCACCTGATTCACGTCCTTTTCCTGGGCGATGCCGTTAGCCCCCGGCGTGCCTGACAGCATAAATTATTTATATTTGATTCCGAAACCGTTGTCGGGTGTGTGTCGTGGCTCAACCGGCATGATGCAGGATAAGCGCTATTGAGAGGCATACCCTTTCGAGTGCAAGACCATGCCATCAGCCCGAAATGCGAGGAGTCCGATGGGCGAGCCAATGAGCGATAGTGCCGGATCTGCCTTGCGTCCCAAGTATTCCAGGGTCCTGCTGAAGCTCGGTGGCGAGATGTTCGGCGGCGGGGCCGTCGGCCTGGATCCCGATGTGGTGGCACAGGTCGCCAGGCAGATCGCCGAAGTCGTGCGCAGCGGTGTGCAGGTGGCAGTGGTGATCGGCGGCGGCAATTTCTTCCGCGGCGCTCAACTGCAACAGCGGGGGATGGAACGAAGCCGATCCGACTACATGGGCATGCTCGGCACCGTGATGAACAGCCTTGCACTGCAAGACTTCCTGGAGAAGGAGGGTATCGTCACCCGGGTTCAGACCGCCATCACCATGGGCCAGGTTGCCGAGCCCTACATCCCGCTGCGGGCCCGCCGGCACCTGGAGAAAGGGCGGGTCGTCATTTTCGGCGCCGGCATGGGGCTTCCGTATTTTTCCACCGACACCACCGCCGCGCAGCGGGCCTTGGAGATCGGCGCCGAGGTGGTGTTGATGGCCAAAGCCGTCGACGGCGTGTTCACCGATGATCCACGGCACAACCCTGAGGCGCAGATGCTCACTGAAATCACCCACCGTGAGGTCTTGGAGCAGGAGTTGCGGGTGGCCGATGCGACTGCCTTCAGTCTCTGCATGGACAACGGAATGCCGATTCTGGTCTTCAACCTGCTGACAAGTGGCAATATCGCCCGAGCGGTCGCTGGTGAGAAGATCGGAACATTGGTCACCACCGAGCAGTGACCGCTGACGACGATGCAGAGCGTAGCGATGAGGAGGAGTGGCGCGAGTGCCGCTGACGACGATGCAGAGCGTAGCGATGAGGAGGAGTGGCGCCAATGATTGACGAAGCTCTCTTCGACGCCGAGGAGAAGATGGAGAAGGCCGTCGCGGTCGCGCGCGACGACCTGTCGTCCATTCGCACCGGGCGGGCGAACCCCGGGATGTTCTCCCGGGTCGTCGTCGACTACTACGGCACTCCCACCCCGATCACCCAGATGTCGAGCATCAACGTCCCCGAGGCCCGGATGGTTGTGATCAAGCCCTACGAGGCCGGCCAGTTGCGCGCCATCGAAGACGCCATCCGCAATTCCGACTTGGGCGTCAACCCCACCAACGACGGCAACATCATCCGGGTGTCTATCCCGCAGCTCACCGAGGAGCGGAGGCGCGACCTGGTGAAGCAGGCCAAAGGCAAGGGCGAGGACGCGAAGGTGTCGGTGCGCAACATCCGCCGCCGCGCCATGGAGGAACTGCACCGCATCAAGAAGGACGGCGAGGCCGGCGAGGACGACGTCAGCCGGGCCGAGAAGGACCTCGACAAGGCGACGGCGCAGTACGTCCACCAGATCGACGAACTGGTCAAGCACAAAGAAGGCGAGTTGCTGGAGGTCTGACGACCTCTCCGGCATACCCCCGACGTGGCAGACAACGAATCCGGCGGCATCGATCAGGCCGCGCCCCAACCGAAGGCATCAAGGGCGGGACGCAACCTGCCCGCCGCCATCGGGGTCAGCCTTCTGCTGGGCGGCAGTGTCATCGGCACCCTGCTCTGGGCCCCACGCGGGTGGTTGGTGCTGCTGTCGGTGGCGATGGCGGTCGCCACCCTGGAGGTGGTGAAGCGGCTGGGCGAGGCGGGGTACTCTATACCGCTGGTCCCGCTGCTGGTCGGCGGACAGGCGATGATCTGGCTGACCTGGCCGTTCGGTCCCGCCGGCGCTCTGGGGGCATACGGCGGGACTGTGCTGATCTGCCTGATCTGGCGGCTGCTGAGCCAGGGATTGCAGAGTCAGCCGGTCAATTACCTGCGCGACGTCGCGGTGACCATCTTCCTGGCGACGTGGATACCCCTGTTCGGGGCTTTCGCGGCGCTGCTGGTGTATCCGGACCCGCGCGAGGGTGCCCCGCGGGTGTTCACGTTCATGCTCTGCGTGGTGTTCTCCGACATCGGCGGTTACGCCGCAGGTGTGCTGTTCGGCAAGCACCGCATGGTTCCGGCGATCAGTCCGAAGAAATCCTGGGAAGGGCTGGCCGGATCGCTGATCTGCGGCACCACCGCCGCTGTGCTGGCCGTGGCCTTCGTGATGCACAAGCCGTGGTGGGTCGGCGTCCCGCTGGGGATCATGCTGGTCGTCACCGCCACCCTCGGTGATCTGGTCGAATCGCAGTTCAAACGGGATCTCGGCATCAAGGACATGGGCACGCTGCTGCCGGGCCACGGCGGCCTCATGGACCGCATCGACGGCGCGCTGCCCTCGGCGGTGGCCACCTGGATCGTGCTGAGCCTGCTGGCCACCTGAACGGTGATACTGAAGGCGTGACACAGGACCTGGTCTTCGAGGCGCCCCGGCGCGGCCTGCCGCCCCGGCACTTCGCCGACCTCGATCCCGGTGAGCGCGCCGCCGCGGTCGTCGCGCTGGGTCTGCCCGCATTCCGCGCCAAGCAACTGGCGGCCCAGTACTACGGCCGGCTGGTCGCGGACCCGCAGCAGATGACCGATCTGCCGGCGGGCATTCGCGACACCGTTGCCGACGCCCTGTTCCCGCCGCTGCTGTCCGTGGTGCGCCAGGTCGAGTGCGACTCCGGCGACACCCGCAAGACGCTGTGGCGCGGCAACGACGGAGCCACGTTCGAGTCGGTGCTGATGCGCTATCCGAACCGCAACACCGTCTGTATCTCCTCGCAGGCAGGGTGCGGCATGGCCTGCCCGTTCTGCGCCACCGGCCAGGGCGGGCTCACCCGCAATCTGAGCACCGCCGAGATCGTCGAGCAGGTGCGCTCGGCCGCCGCGGCACTGCACGACGAACGCGGTGAGCGGCTGTCCAACGTGGTCTTCATGGGCATGGGTGAGCCGTTGGCGAACTATGCCCGGGTACTGGCTGCCGTCACCCGCATCACTGCCGCTCCGCCGGACGGATTCGGGATCTCGGCCCGCTCGGTGACGGTCTCCACCGTGGGCCTGGCGCCGGCCATCCGCAAATTGGCCGACGAACATCTCGGCGTGACGCTGGCGCTGTCGCTGCACACCCCCGACGACGAACTGCGCGACACCCTGGTGCCGGTGAACAACCGGTGGAAGGTCAGTGAGGTGCTTGACGCCGCCCACTATTACGGGCAGGCGACCGGCCGACGGGTATCCATCGAGTACGCACTGATCCGTGACATCAACGATCAGCCGTGGCGCGCCGATCTGCTGGGCAAAAAGCTGCGCCAGGCGCTCGGGCCGCTGGCCCACGTCAATCTCATCCCACTCAACCCGACTCCGGGTAGCCAGTGGGATGCCAGCCCCAAGCCAGCCGAGCGGGAGTTCGTCAAGCGGGTACGCGCACAGGGGGTTACCTGCACGGTGCGGGACACCCGCGGCCGGGAGATCGCGGCTGCGTGCGGGCAGTTGGCCGCGGGCGGCTAGCGCAGCAGGCCGCGCCCCCGCATGATGATGTCGCGCACCATCACGATCGCGATCGTCGCGGCGAAGGTGATCAGGAACCAGTCTTCGACGTGGCCCTGGTGATTGCCGTGCAGCATGCCCAGCAAGAAAATGATCGCGAAGACGCCGAAGGCGTACCAGGTGCGCGGAGTCAGCTTGCTCCAGCCCCACGCCGCCGACGGCACTTCAGCGGGATCGACCTCCGCGTAACGTTCCACCTCGGTCTTGGCCATTGTGGCTCCTGTCTCTCAGCTGCCGACATTCTGGCATATCAGCCACGTCCGATCAGCCCGTACCGGCGCAGTGCCTCGATGCGTTCGGCCGCATGGTCCACGATCGGCTCGGGATAGGCCGCCGGTCGGCCGCCCTTGAGCCGGTGGACCGCAGCGCCGATGTTGTCCGGACCTGCAAGTTCGGGGACCCACCGCCGCACGTAGTCACCGGCCGGGTCGAACTTCTCGCCCTGGGCGGTGGGGTTGAACACCCGGAAGTAGGGGGCGGCGTCGGTTCCCGTCCCGGCGCACCACTGCCAGCCGTGCTGGTTGCTGGCCACGTCGGCGTCCACCAGTTGCTCGGTGAACCAGCGGGCACCCCACTGCCAGGGCAGATGCAGATCCTTGACCAGAAATGACGCCACGATCATCCGCACCCGGTTGTGCATGAACCCGGTCTCACGGAGTTGGCGCATCCCGGCGTCGACGATCGGGTAGCCCGTCCGGCCCTGCTTCCACGCCTCGAACAACGCCTGCGCCGACGGCCCCGTGTCGACCTCGATGGTGTCGAACGTGGGATTCCAGTTGCGCCAGGCGCTGGCCGGCCACTCGTGCAGAACCGCGGCGTAGAAGTCCCGGAACGCCAGCTCCCGCACGTAGGCGGCAGCACCGGCGTCACGGACGTCCAGTTCGGCCACCATGGTGCGCGGATGAATGGTGCCGAACTTCAGGTGCGCCGACATCCGGCTGGTGCCGGGCTTGTCGGGCCGGTCGCGGTCGCCGCCGTAGCCGCTCAGGCTTTCGGAGACGAACTCCGCCCACCGCGCACGGGCGGCCGTTTCGCCGGCCGGCATGTCGAGCACCGCGCCCGGATCGGGCGGATCGACGGCGTCGGGCAGGCCGGGCACCCCGTCGGGGTCGATCCAGTCGGCGGTCGACGGTCCCGACGCCGCCGGTGCGCGCCAGCCGACCTCGCGCCAACGCCGGAAGAACGGGGTGAACACCTTGTAGGGGGTGCCGTCGTCCTTGGTGACGCGCCCTGGTGACACCAGGTAGGGCGAGCCTGTCGCGACCACGGAGACGCCTGCCGCCGCCAGCGTTTCGGTGACCGCGGCGTCCCGGCGCACCCCGAACGGACTGAAGTCGGCGGAGATGTGCACCGCCGTCGCCTCGACTGCCGAGCAGATTCGGGGCAGTACCTCCGCCGGGCGGCCGCGGGTGACCAGCAGGCGTCCGTCCAACCCCGACTGCAACTCGCGCAGGCAATCCCCGAGGAACTGCAACCGCCGCGCACCGCTGGAGGCCTCCAGTCGCGGGTCCAGGACGAAACAGGCCAGGACACCGGAGCCGTCGGCGGCTTCCAGCAGCGGCGGCAGGTCGCGCAGGCGGAGGTCGCGGCGCAACCACAGAACATTGGGCATGCGCCTATGCTGCCCGGTGCCTGAACCCCTCCGGCCATGGGGCCGAGGCGTTGCGCCGACTTTGCACTTCCGCCGCGCCGAGGTGTCCGCGCAGCCGACTCACCGCCAGCCCGACACCGGCACCGACCAGCAGGCTGATGAGCACTCCCGGTAGGGGGTGGCCGAACAGCGGGTAGATCTGGAAATGCGTCAGATAGGTGTACAGCGAGCCCTGCGCGATGACTCCGGCGCCGAGCGCGACCGGTGCGGGGCAGCGCACCGCCGGCAGCCAGATCAGCAGCAGCAGGCCGGCCACCACGAGCGTTTCGCGTCCGCCGTTACCGAAGTATCCCCACGTACCGATCAGCACGACTGCCGACAGGGCGAGGCGCTGCCGGACGGTTTCGGCCTTGGCGGCGGCCCATCCCACGGCGAAGAACCAGAACGCCAGCAGGCTGAACCAGGCCTCCCGGCCCGGCGCGTCGAAGCGCAGAGCCAGGCCCACGGCCACGAATCCCATCGCTAACCCGAACGGCCAGCGCCGTTCCAGCCGGTCGATCGCCGGCACCCGACCTAGCGCCGCCAGCGCCAACAACGTCCAGACCAGCACCTCGATGAACCACATGCGACCGGCGGTCATGCTGTCTGCCGGCCCGATGATCTTCTGCAGGAACACCAGATTTGACGGCGCGTAATCATCGGAGAAGGTCATCACGACCGCGATCCACAGTGCCGACGGGACGGCGATCCACCCGACGGTCCTGATGGTCCGGGCCAGCCGCTCGCTGCGGGGGCTGCGTCCCAGACAGAACTGCGCGAAGTTGAATCCGGCGACGGCCAACAGGATGTGCGCTCCACCCCACAGCGTGTACAGCCCGGCGTGGGAGCCGACGATCAGTGTGATCGCCACGGCGCGCAACGCCACCCCGGTGTCGATGACGGCTCCCCGGCGCCGCCCGGTCCGGCGGCCCGCCGCCTCCAACTCGCCGACGGTGAGCGACGGCCAGCGCGGCGGCAGAACACCCAGGACCCGCTCCAGGCGCACCGACGCCATCACGTAGGACAACGACGTGCCGCCCAGGTCCACGAAACTGCGGTCCGCGGTGACGTCGTCGGGGTCGATCTGCAACACCTCGGCGAACACCCGCCGCACGTCCGAACCGGTGGGCGGGTCGGTGGGCTCGCTGATCGGGTGTCCGCGCAGCTGTCGCAGCCCCGCGTAGTCCGGCTTCCCGGAGGGCAGTACGGGAAGTTCGGGAAGGCAGAGGGCCCGCACTGCGTGCGTCGGCAGTCCGGCGGCGTTCGCGGTGCGCCGGCGTAGCTCGCCCTCGTCGCCGGTGATTCCGGCGGCCGCCACGACCAGCTGACCGTCCGCCTCGGTACACATGGCGGGTGAACCCGCTGCGGCGACCGCCGACTCGACCCGCTCCAGGTCGATCCGCAGCCCGTAGAGCTTGGCGAACCGGCTCATCCGTCCGACGATCTGGTAGATCCCGTCGCCGAGATGACGCGCCACGTCGCCGGTGTGCAACGCCGGCACCGTGCTTCCGGTGCCCAGATCGGCAGCCGATTGGGCGTAGCCCATCATCACGTTGGGCCCCCGATACACCAGTTCGCCCACGTCCGGTTCTTCCCAACCTTCAAGCGGCAGCAACTCGAAGGAGCCCCCGGGAATCGCCCGGCCGATGGCCTCGGGATGCTCGAGCGTCTTCTCCGTGGGCAGGCAGGCCATCCGGGCGGTGGCCTCCGTGGCCCCGTACATGACGACGAAGTCGAACCCGCGCCGTCTGCCCAGCCGGGCGTAACGGCGCACCAGCTCGGGCTTCAGTCGGCCGCCGGCCTGGGTGACGCAACGCAGAGTCGGCAGATCCATGCCGGCGAACCCCGCGCGCTCCAGCAGCTCGAAGGTGTAGGGCACCCCGGCGAAACTCGTTGCCCCGTAACGGCGGAACAGATCCCAGAAGCCCTCGTCGGTGACCGACCTGTCGGTCAGGATCAGCGCCGCGCCCACCGAGAGGTGACTGTGCACCACAGAGGCGCCGTAGCAGTACGACAGCGGCAGCGTCGTCGCGGCGCGATCAGAGTCGGAAATCCCGAGGCTCTCGGCGATCGCGGCGGCGTTGGAGCGCAGGTTTGCGGCGGAGAGTCGCACCACCTTCGGCGAACCGGTGCTGCCCGAGGTGCTTGCCAGCAGAGCCAGATCCGGGTGCAGCCGGTGCATCGGTCGCGCGGTGATGTGTTCGGCCTGCCCGCTGGAGACCACCACATCGGGCCGATAGGCCGCTGTGAGTGCTGTGTGGTCCCGACCGCGCGGCACCGGCAGGACGACGTGGCCGCCGGCGAGCGAACCGAGATAGGCCTCCAGAGTCGCCACGGTGTTGTCGGTCTCGATCACGACCACTTTGCGGCCGCGACCGAGATTGGCGGCGAAGGCCTCCACTCGGTCGGCCAGCGCACTGTAGGTCAGCGTCTCGTGCTCGGTGGCCACCGCGAGACGGTCGGAGAAGCCGGCGAGCCGGTCAAGAAGTTCACCCACGCCCGCTCCCGAAAACCACTCCTTCACCGACGACGTCGACGCGGACTTTGGCATGCGCCGGCGGGGCATCGAAGCTGTTCTGGCGTGCCGTCACCGTAGTTCCGATGTCGATGTTCAGGACGACATCGCCGCCGAGGAACTCGGAGGCGACTACCAGACCGGTCCCGCTGCCCTGATCGCCGTTGGTGACAGCGCTGGCGCGCAATTGCTCCGGGCGCAGCATCAACGTCCCGCGACCGTTGACGGACGTGGGCGCCGGCACCCGGCCCAATGCGCACTCGGCGACACCGTCGGAGACCGAACACTCCAGGAAGATGCATTCGCCGAGGAACTCGGCGGTGGCGCGGTTCTTCGGCCTGAGGTAGACCTCCTGCGGAGATCCGACCTGGGTGAAATGTCCGTCGAGCATGACCGCCACCTGGTCGGCGATCGACAGCGCCTCCTGCTGATCATGGGTGACCAGCAGTGTCGTGACGGCCGCCTCCTTCAGCGTTTGCGCCACCGCGTTGCGGGTGGTGGCGCGCAGTCGTGCGTCCAGTGAACTGAACGGCTCGTCGAGCAACATCAGTGCCGGCCGGCGGGCCAGCGCCCTGGCCAGGGCCACCCGTTGTTGCTGACCGCCGGACAACTCATCGGGCCGCCGCTCGGCCAGATCCCCGTCGAGGGAGACCGTTTCCAGCAGGTGGCGTACCTGCTCACGCACCGCACCGTTCCGAGCGCCGGCCAGGCCGTAGGAGATGTTCTGACCGACCGTCAGGTGCGGGAAGAGGGCGCCGTCCTGGGTGACGTAACCGACCCCGCGCTTGTGCGGTGCCAGTACGCGCCCGGGGCCGGACACGGTCGCCCCGGCGATCGCCACGGTGCCGTGGTCGGGTGTCTCGAATCCGGCGATGATCCGCAGCAGGGTGGTCTTCCCGCAGCCCGACGGGCCCACCACCGCGGTGGTCCCGCCGTTGCAGACATCGAGGTCCAAATCGCCGATCACCGGCATGTCGGCGAATGACTTTGTCAGCGAACGGATTTGCAGCATGGGCGTCATCGTCGTAGCCGGCGTCGTCGTAGTTAGCGTCATAACGCGGTGACCGCTCTGGTGGACTGCCGGAACAGCAGAATGGTCACCGGCAACGTCAACACCACCATGATCGCAGCGTGTGGTGCCGCGGCCGCGTAATCCAGTTCGCTGGCCAGCGACCAGAACCGCATGGACAACGTGCGGGTACCCGTCGGTGCCAGCAGCAGCGTGGCAGTGAGTTCGGTTGCCACCGCGACGAACACCATCGCCGCCCCTGCCGCAGCGGCCGGCGCGGTGAGCCGCAGCGTCACTCGGGCGAATGTCGCCGCAGGGGTGGCGCCCAGCGACTGTGACGCATCTTCCAGGCCGGTCGGTACCTGTGCCAGCCCCGCTCGCAGGCTGACCGTCGCACGGGGGATGAACATCAGCACATACGCGCCCACCAGCAGTGCGACGGTTTGGTAGAGCGGGGGAGCTACCCGGATGGCAACCGTCACCAGCGCCAGCGCGGTCACGATGCCGGGCAGCGAGCTGGTCACGAAGTTGGCTCCCTCGATCAGTCGGCCGGCGACGCCGTGGTTGCGCACCGCCACCCAGGCGATCGGGTACGCCAGCGCGGTGGCGGCCAGCGCGCCCAGGGCCGCCAGTCCGGCGGTCTGGACCAGGGCCGAGCCGATGTCGTCGACCAGCCAGACGTCGGGTCCGCCGATCCACAACCAACGGGTGAGCATTCCCATCGGAACGCCGATCGCCAGCGCGGACAACACGATCAGCACACCCAGACCCGCCGCGCGCGCCCGGCCGAGGCGTAGCGGCGTCGCCGGACGCGGCGCTCCGGATCCGATCCTGGCGAACCGAGTACCGCCGCGTGCCGACACCTCGGCCAGCAGCATCAACAGGCACAGCATCACCAGGACACCGGCCAGCATCGAGCCGGCCGCTCCGTCGAACGTGGACTGGAACTGCTCGACGATGGCGGTGGTGAAGGTATTGAACCGCAGCATGGCGAACGCGCCGTACTCGGCGAGCAGATGCACGCCGATCAACAGCGAGCCGCCGAGGATGGCCAGCCGCAACTGCGGCAGCACTACGCGGGTGAACACCTCGCCCGGGGACGAGCCGAGGCTGCGGGCGGACTCTTCCAAGGCGGGGTCGAGGCGCCGCAGCGTGGCCGCCACCGGAAGGTAGACGAACGGAAAGTAGGACAGTGTTGTCACCAGCACCGCCGCCGGGAACCCATGCAGGGAAGGCGCCACGCTGACCCAGGCGTAGGAGTTGACGAAGGCCGGAACGGCCAACGGCGCTACCAGTAGCGGTCGCCACACGGCGCGTCCCGGCACATCGGAGCGCTCGACGAGCCAGGCCGCGCCAACCCCGATCAGCGCACACGCCGGCACCGTCACCAGCACCAGGCCCACAGTGTTCAGCAGGAGTTCGGCTACCCGGGGCCGGAGCAGCAGGGCGCCGGCCCGGGCCGGGCCGGTGCTCACGAAGGCCCACGCCACATAGCCGAGCGGAATGAGCGACGCCGCCGCGAGCAGCACGGCTGCGGTCAGCACCGCCGATCCGGCCGGACGGCCGGAGTTGGGCGTCGGCGGTCTGGTCAGTAATCGGCTGGTCACCTACAGCAAGCCCGCGCGAGTCATCAGTTCGGTCACTGCGGCGGAGTCCAGGGCCGACGGGTTGACCGCGGGCGCCTGGAGTTGCTCGAGGGGCACCAGTGCGCTGTTGGCTGCGACGCCGCTGCCCACCGGGTACTCGAACGAGGTCCCATCCCGGAGAACCTGCTGGCCGCGCTCCCCGGACACGAACCGGATGAACTGCTGAGCCTCGTCGGATCTCTTGCTGGAGGCCAGCACACCGCCGCCGGACACACTCACGAACGCGCCCGGATCCTCGTTCTTGAAGTAGTGCAACCGGGTGTTGGCGCTCATGTCTTTAGTCTTGGCCTGGTCGCGGTACCAGTAGTAGTGGTAGATCACTCCACCGGCGACCTCGCCGCCGTTGACCGCGCGCAGCGTGGCGATGTTGTCGTTGTAGATCACGGCATTGGTCTTCATACCCGCGAGCCACTGCTCGGTCGCGGGCCTGCCGCGCAGTTCGAGTAGCGCCGCAACGATGGCCTGGAAGTCGGCTTTGGCCGGCGGTGCCCCCCAGCGGCCCCGCCACCCGGGAGTTTGCAGATCCAGCAGCGACTTCGGTAGTTGACCGGCATCCAGCTTCGCTGGGTTGTAGACGAACACGGTGCTACGGGCGGCCACTCCGACCCAGGAGTTGCTGGCCGGCCGATACTGCGTGGGCACCTGTCCGACCGTCTCCGGGTCGACGTCGGCGAGCAGACCGGCGCGCTCGACCGCGGCGATGGCCGGGGAATTCTCGGTGAGGAAAACATCTGCCGGCGACCCGGCGCCTTCGGCGATGAGTTGATTGCCGAGTTCGGTGTCCCCGCCCTGGCGGTAGCGGACCTTGATCCCCGTTTCCTTGGTGAATGCCTCGATCCACTCCTTGGTCAGCGATTCATGCTGGGCGTTGTAGATCAGCAGTTCATTCTGATCGGCGCCGGAGCATGAGACGGTCGCGGCGACAGTGGTCGCCGCGACCAGGACGACCATGGCTTGGCGTAGTCCGCGGAATCGCACGGCAGGCTCCCTTACTCTCGCGACTCTAGTGAGGATTGCCTAACCATATCGGTCGCTGTGAGGATTGCCTAACCATACCTAGCGCTGCGTGCCGGAGCGCTGCGCGTCCGCCCACCCTGAGCCCGGGCAAAAGGAACCGGCCAGGGGGCGTGAAGGAGAGGCACGCCGCCCTGGCCGGTTATGGATGCTGCGCCTAGCTTGGCCTTAGCCGGCCGGAGGCAGCAGCACCGAGTCGATGAGGTACACCGTCGCATTGGTGGTCTTGATGCCGCCGCAGACGATGTTGGCGTTGTTGACCGTCAGGTGGTCACCGCTGCCGCTGACCGTCAGGTTTGCGCCGTTGACCGTCTTGTGCGTGCCCACAACCTGGTCGGGACCGGCCTGGCCGGCGACCACGTGGTAGGTGAGGATCGACGACAGCAGGTTGGCGTCGGTCTTGAGCTTGTCCAGCGTGGCCGCGTCGATCTTGGCGAACGCGTCGTTGGTGGGTGCGAACACGGTGAACTGTCCGCCGTTGAGGGTGTCGACCAGGTTCACCTGCGGATTGAGACCGCCGGACAGCGCCGCGGCCAGGGTGGTCAGCACCGGCGAGTTCGCGGCAGCGGTGGCGACCGGAACCTTGGCCAGCTCTCCCACCGAGCCCGGACCCATCGGCACCTGCTGGGCGTAGGCGGCGCAGCCAGGTCCCACCAGGTGGACGTCGGCGGCGGCGGCCGGGGACATGATGAGCGAGAATCCGAGCGCGGCGGCTGCCAGGCCGGCAGCCGGAGCGGCCTTCGTGATGTTCGTCATAGTGATCCTTTCAGGTTCAGATACATAGGTCATTCGTTGCCGACCCGCAGTCGGACTGAAGTGAGTTGCGCCAGTCGGCGTCCGCGGGGAACGCGGAGCCATGTGGCCGGCTTGCGCCGGGCACACGCACTCCGCGTCCGCCCGCTGGCCGCTACGGCGTGGTGGTGGCCGGTGCCGCAGGCGGCATCAGCACGGTGTCGATGAGGTAGAGGGTGGCGTTGGCGGTCTTGATGCCGCCGCAGACCACGCCCGCATCGTTGACCTTCAGGGCATCGCCGGAGCCGGTGACCTTGAGGGACTCACCCTGCACCGTCTTGTGGTCGCCGACGACGGCCGACGGATCAGCCTGTCCTGAGACGACGTGGTAGGTCAGGATCGACGACAGCAGCTTCGAGTCGGTCTTGAGCGAGTCGATGGTCGCCGGTGCCAGCTTGGCGAACGCATCGTCGGTGGGGGCGAACACGGTGAACTCACCGTTGTTGAGGGTCTCCACCAGGTTGACGTCCGGGTTGAGCTTGCCCGACAGGGCGCTGGCCAGCGTGGTCAGCACCGGGCTGTTGGAGGCGGCGGTGGCCACCGGGTCCTTGGCCAGACCTTCAACCGAGCCGGGCCCGGTGGGCACCTTCTCGGCGTATCCGGCACAGCCCGCGCCGACCAGGGCGGCCGGTGCAGCCGCGGCGGAGGTCGCCGTAGCTGACGACATCGCCGACGAGGCCGAGCTCTTGGCCGACGATGTCGCCGATTCGACCTTCTCCTTGGTCTCCGTCGAGCACGCCGACAGCGCCAGGGCGGTGGCGGCGGCCAGACCCGCGGCGATGAAAGCTGAACGATAAGTGTTGGTCATACTTCTCCTAATTTCCCTCCGGTAGAGGCCGCTGAATCAACGGCCACGTCAAACAATTCGGCACAAAAGAGCCTACGGATGGGGAATGTGACCGCTCTCACACGGCCGAGGCCGGCGACCTCGTCGCGTTACGGGGTCGGAGTAGCGCTCGCCTCATCGCTCGATTCCGCACCTGAGGTGCTGGTAGTCGACGTCGCAGGGGTGGACGGTGGGGGAATCAACACCTTGTCGATCAGGTACACCGTGGCGTTGGCGGTGTTGATCCCGCCGCACACCACAGTGGCGTCGTTGACTCGCAGACCGTCTCCGGAGCCGGTCACGTTCAGCGGCTGACCCTGGACCGTCTGGTGTTCGCCCTCGATCGTCTTCGGGTCGGCGCGGTCTGCAACCACGTGATAGTTCAGCACCGACGTCAGCAGCTGGGCATCGGTCTTGAGCTCCTCGAGGGTCTCGGGGGTCAGCTTGCCGAACGCGTCGTCGGTGGGGGCGAAGACGGTGAACTGTCCAGCGTTGAGCTTGCCGGTCAGATCCACCTCGGGGTTCAGCCGGCCCGACAGCGCCCCGGCCAGAGTGGTCAGCAGCAGGCTGTTGGAGATGGCCACCGCCACCGGATCCCTGCTCATGCCATCCAGCGACCCGGGACCGGCGGGCACCTTGTCGGAGTACTCGACACATCCGTCGCCGACGAGGCCAGCCGGCGCGGTGCGGCTGGATGTCGTCGTCACCGCCGGCGACGGTGGGGGCGCGGCTGACGTCCGCGTCGTGCCGGGGCTGCCGGCCGGGGATGCCGGTTTCGTCTCAGCGACGTTCGACGAGCAGCCGGTGATCGCAAGGGCAGCGGCAAGGCCGGCAGCGCCGAGCGCGCGACGGTGAGTAGTCATTTTTCGTGGATCCCTCCGGTTGTGCGGAGCATTCTCCCGACGCGCCGCTGTCGATGCACGAACCAAGACGGCACAATAGATCGGTGAGTTCCGCCAATCGTCGTCGCGTGCTGATTCTCGGCAGCACCGGGTCGATCGGAACCCAGGCGCTGGAGGTGATCGCCGACAACCCGGACCGCTTCGAGGTGGTCGGCCTGGCCGCAGGAGGCGCCAATGCCGAACTGCTCGCTCGCCAGCGCGCCGAGACCGGCGTGACCCGGGTGGCCGTCGCCGACCCGGCTGCCGCCGCCCGCATCGGTGACGTCAGCTACGCCGGGCCGGACGCCGCGACCCGGCTGGTCCAGGAGGCCGCCGAGACGACCGGCGTCGACGTCGTCCTCAACGCCCTGGTCGGGGCGCTGGGGCTGGAGCCGACGCTGGCCGCGCTGGCCAGCGGCGCGCGGCTTGCCCTGGCCAACAAGGAGTCGCTGGTAGCGGGCGGCCCGCTGGTGCTCAAGGCGGCTGCGCCGGGGCAGATCGTGCCGGTGGACTCCGAACACTCCGCCCTGGCGCAGTGCCTGCGCGCCGGTACCTCCGACGAAGTGGCCGCGCTGGTGCTGACCGCCTCCGGCGGTCCGTTCCGCGGCTGGTCGGCCGCCCAGTTGGAGTCGGTCACTCCCGAGCAGGCCGGGGCGCACCCGACCTGGAACATGGGTCCGATGAACACGCTGAACTCGGCGTCGCTGGTCAACAAGGGTCTGGAACTGATCGAAACGCACCTGCTGTTCGGTATCCCCTACCGGCGCATCGAGGTGGTGGTGCACCCGCAGTCGATCGTGCATTCGATGGTGACGTTCGTCGACGGTTCGACCATCGCCCAGGCCAGCCCGCCGGACATGAAGCTGCCCATCTCCCTGGCGTTGGGCTGGCCGCAGCGGGTGCCCGGGTCGGCGGCGGCCTGCGACTTCCGCACCGCGTCCACCTGGACATTCGAACCGGTCGACACGGCGGTGTTCCCGGCCATCGACCTGGCCCGGGCGGCCGGCGAAGCGGGAGGCTGCATGACGGCGGTGTACAACGCCGCCAATGAAGAAGCGGCGGAGGCCTTCCTCAGCGGGCGGATCCGGTTCCCGGCGATCGTCGGAACAATCGCTGACGTTCTGAGCAGCGCAGATCAGTGGGCTGCCGAACCCGCTACCGTGGAGGACGTACTCGACGCCCAGCGATGGGCCCGGCAACGTGCCCGCGACGCCATTGACGCCGCCGCACAGGAGGTCGCTTTCGCACCGATGAGGTTGGACTCATGATGTTCGCGCTTGGCATCGCGCTGTTCGCGCTGGCCATCCTGGTTTCGGTGGCGCTGCACGAGTGCGGGCACATGTGGGTGGCACGGGCCACCGGCATGAAGGTGCGCCGCTACTTCGTCGGCTTCGGCCCGACGCTGTGGTCCACCCGCCGTCCCAACAAACTCGGGTCCACCGAATACGGCATCAAGGCCATTCCGCTGGGCGGCTTCTGCGATATCGCGGGCATGACGGCCGTTGAAGACTTGCGGCCGGAGGACGAGCCGTACGCCATGTACAAGCAGAAGGTCTGGAAAAGGGTTGCGGTGCTGTTCGCCGGGCCGGCGATGAACTTCATCATCGGGCTGGTGCTGATCTACGCCATCGCCGTGATCTGGGGTCTGCCCAACCTGCGTCCGCCGACCACCGCGGTGGTCGGCGACACCACCTGCATCAAGGCCGAAGTCACCAGGGGTGAGCTCGGCGACTGCACCGGGTCCGGTCCGGCGGCCGCCGCCGGCATCAAGCCCGGCGATGTGGTGGTCAAGGTCGGTTCCACCGAGGTCAATACTTTCGAGGAGATGGTCGCCGCGGTCCAGAAGTCCTACGGACCCACGCCGTTCGTGGTGGAGCGCACCGTGGACGGGTCGACGGCAACACTGGATACCGTCGTCGACGTCACCACGACCAAGCGATGGGTGGCACCTGCCGGCGGCGGTGAGGCCACCGGGCCCTCCGACGTCGGCGCGATCGGCATCACCGCCGCGCAGTTCGGGCCCACCCAGCACAACCCCCTCTCGGCGGTGCCGGCCACCTTCGCCTTCACCGGCGATCTGGCCGTCGAGATCGCTAAGTCGCTGGCGAAGATCCCTAGCAAGGTCGGTGCTCTGGTGCACGCCATCGGTGGCGGAGAACGCGACCCGGAGACCCCGATCAGCGTCGTAGGCGCCAGCATCATCGGCGGCGACACCGTGGATCATGGTCTGTGGGTGGCGTTCTGGTTCTTCCTGGCTCAGCTCAACTTCGTCCTGGGCGCCATCAACCTGGTGCCGCTGCTGCCCTTCGACGGCGGCCACATCGCTGTCGCCGTGTACGAGAAACTGCGCAATATGGTTCGGGCGGCCCGCGGCCTGATGCCCGGCGGACCGGTCGACTACGGAAAGCTGATGCCGGCCACCTACGTCATCCTGGTTCTGGTGATGGGCTACATGGCTTTGACCGTCACCGCCGACCTGGTGAACCCGATCCGCTTGTTCCAGTAGGAGATTTACATGACCTCCATCGGTTTGGGTATTCCCGCCGCCCCGCCGCCCACGCTCGCGCCGCGCCGCAAGACCCGTCAGCTCATGGTGGGCGATGTCGGCGTCGGCAGCGACCACCCCATCTCGGTGCAGTCCATGTGCACCACCAAGACCCATGACGTCAACGCCACGCTGCAGCAGATCGCCGAGCTGACCACCTCGGGCTGCAACATCGTGCGGGTGGCCTGCCCGCGCCAGGAGGACGCCGACGCGCTGGCCGAGATCGCCCGCAAGAGCAAGATCCCGGTGATCGCCGACATTCACTTTCAGCCGAAGTACATCTTCGCCGCCATCGACGCCGGCTGTGCCGCGGTGCGGGTGAACCCAGGCAACATCAAGGAGTTCGACGGCAGAGTCGGTGAGGTCGCCAAAGCCGCAGGGGCGGCGGGCATTCCGATCCGGATCGGCGTCAACGCGGGGTCGCTGGACAAGCGGTTCCTGGAGAAGTACGGCAAGGCCACCCCGGAGGCGCTGGTCGAGTCGGCGCTGTGGGAGGCCTCGCTGTTCGAGGAGCACGGCTTCGGCGACATCAAGATCAGCGTCAAGCACAACGATCCCGTGGTGATGGTGGCCGCCTACCGGCTGCTCGCCGAGAAGTGCGACTACCCGCTGCACCTGGGTGTGACCGAAGCCGGCCCGGCGTTTCAGGGCACCATCAAGTCCGCCGTCGCCTTCGGCGCGCTGCTCTCGGAGGGAATCGGCGACACCATCCGGGTGTCGCTGTCGGCGCCGCCGGTCGAAGAGGTCAAGGTCGGCAACCAGATCCTGGAATCGCTGAACCTGCGGCCGCGCGGCCTGGAGATCGTGTCCTGCCCGTCGTGCGGCAGGGCCCAGGTCGACGTCTACACCCTGGCCAACGCAGTCACCGCCGGACTCGAGGGCCTCGACGTCCCGTTGCGGGTGGCGGTGATGGGTTGTGTCGTCAACGGACCGGGGGAGGCCCGCGAGGCCGACCTGGGGGTGGCGTCGGGAAACGGCAAGGGGCAGATCTTCGTCAAGGGCGAGGTGATCAAGACCGTGCCGGAGTCGCAGATCGTCGAGACGCTCATCGAGGAGGCGTTGCGGCTCGCCGCCGAGATGACGGACGCCGCGTCGGACGGTGGATCGCCGGTGGTCACCGTAAGCTGAGTCTGCACCCAATCCACGGGCCAATTCCCCAGAAGGAACACCCATGTCGGCTCCGTCGCTGTTCCGTCCGGTCGACGGTCGCCGGGTGTCGGTGGTGCGCAACACCGACGCGGTGGTGCCGGTGCTCGCCGAGGATCCCGTGGGCAGTTGCATGGTCGCCGCGCGGGTGGCCGACCACGGTGCCGAACCGGCCGCTATCGGCGGAGAGTTGTGGACGCTGCGCCGGGTCGAGGAGTCGCTCTGCTACTCCGGTGCGAATCTGATCCCGCTGCGCGGCGGTCCGGCTGACCTGCGGACGTTCGCCGATCACGCACTGAGCACGCCGAGGCGGTGTTCGTCGGTGGTCGGCCGCGCCGATCTTGTTCTGCCGCTGTGGGATCGGTTGCATCGCGGCTGGGGACCGGCTCGTGACGTTCGCGACCGCCAGCCGCTGTTGGCCCTGGCCTCCCGGCCGCGGTGCGTTTCCGATCCGGCCGTGCGCCGGGTGCGGGTGGACGAACTGGACGCCTATCTGGTCGCCGCGGTCGACATGTTCATCGGCGAGGTCGGCATCGACCCCCGGGCCGGCGACGGTGGACGCGGATACCGGCGCCGGGTGGCCAATCTGATCGCCGCCGGCCGGGCGTTCGCCCGGTTCGAGCAGGGCCGGGTGGTGTTCAAAGCGGAAATCGGTTCGCAGTCCCCGTCGGTCGGCCAGATCCAGGGCGTATGGGTGCATCCGGAGTGGCGCGGCCACGGCCTGGGCACCGCTGGAACCGCGGCGGTGGCCGCCGCGGTGGTGGAGAGCCGGCGCATCGCCAGCCTCTACGTCAACAGCTTCAACACCGTGGCTCGGGCCGCCTACGCCCGGGTGGGTTTCCGTGAGGTGGGAACCTTCGCCACCATCCTCCTGGACTGACCCCCCTTTCCCACCCTCGCCACACCCCCTTTCTGCCGCGAGCGTGCGTGTCGGTACACCGACACGCCGCAGCACCGTGTCGGGAACGCACGCTCGTCGGCTGTCCCCGGTGCGCCTGCGCACGATGGCGGTCTCGAACTCATAACATTTGCCTCAATGACAACTCTGGCAACAAAAGTCACAGGCACCTCCGCGGCCCTGGCCCTGGTCTGCGGGACGCTGTCGGCGTGCACTCCCAAGCACGACGGGCCCGCGGTGGCCGCGGCACAGTTCCTGGCCGACCTCGGGCGGGGCGATACCGGTGCGGCCGCCGCGCGGGCCGACCGCCCGACCGAAGCGCATGCCGCGCTCAACGAGGCGTGGTCGCGGCTGCAGGCCAGTCAGCTGGACGCCACCGTCCTTGGCTCGCGGTACACCGAGGACACCGGCAGCGTGCACTACCGCTTCACCTGGCAGCTGCCCAAGAATCGCACCTGGACCTACGACGGCACGCTGAGCATGATCCGCGATGACGGTTCCTGGCAGGTCCGCTGGTCACCGAGCGCATTGCATCCCAAGCTCGGCGAGAACCAGACCCTTGAACTGCGGGCCGACCCGCCCCGGCGGGCGTCGGTCAACGAACTGGGCGGCACCGAGGTTCTGCTGCCGGGCACCCTCTTCCGCTACCAGTTGGACGCCGCCCGGGCCGGCAGCAATCTGATGGGCACCGCCCGCGTTGTCTCCGATGTGCTGCGGCAATTCGACAACACCCTCAACCCGCAACGGCTCGCCGAGACGGCCAGTTCGATGAAGGTGCCGCTGGATCTGATCACGCTGCGCCCGTCCGATCACGACAGGGTCGCCGCGGCGCTGGACAACCTGCCCGGCGTGATCGTCGCGCCGGTGGCCGACATGCTGCCCACCGACGACCGTTTCGCGCCCGCCATTGTCAACGAGGTCAAAAAGGCGGTCCTGGACGAGCTCGACGGAGAAGCCGGCTGGCGGGTGGTCAGTGTCAACCAGAACAGCGCCGACGTCGACGTCCTCACCGAGGTCGCCCCCAAACCCGCGCCGTCGATCTCACTGACGCTGGACCGGCTGGTGCAGAACGCGGCCCAGCACGCGGTGGACGGGCAGTGGAACAAGGCGATGATCGTGGTCATCAAACCGTCCACCGGCGAGATCATGGCAGTGGCCCAGAACGCTGCGGCCGACGCCGACGGTCCGGCCGCCACCACCGGCCTGTACCCGCCGGGTTCGACGTTCAAGATCGTCACCGCCGGTGCTGCCATCAGCGCCAAAATGGCCACCCCCGACTCCATGGTGGGCTGCCCGGGCGTGATCGAGATCGGCGATCGCGTCATCCCCAACTACGACAAGTTCGACCTCGGCGTGGTGCCGATGGCCCGGGCGTTCGCCGACTCGTGCAACACCACGTTCGCTGAACTGGCCAGCCGGATGACGCCCACCGCGTTGCCCGTCGCGGCCTCGCAGTTCGGGATCGGGCCGGACTACACCATGGAGGGGCTGACCACGGTCACCGGCATGGTGCCGCCGACCGTGGACCTCGTCGAACGCACCGAGGACGGCTTCGGTCAGGGCAAGGTGCTGGTGACCCCGTTCGGCATGGCGCTGGCCGCGGCCACCGTCGCCGCCGGGCGCACCCCCACGCCATTCCTCATCGCCGGCCGTCCGACAGTCGAGAGCGGCGACCACCCGCCGGCCGATCCGGTCGCAGTGGACGGTCTGCGGACGATGATGCGTCAGGTGGTGACCAACGGCACAGCCGGTGACATCGACGGTCTGGGTCAGGTGTACGGAAAGACCGGTGAGGCGGAGTTCCCAGGCGGTTCACACGCGTGGTTCACCGGCTATCGGGGAGATCTGGCGTTCGCCGGTCTGATCGTGGGCGGTGGCAGCTCGAGCTACGCCGTGCGGATGGTGCGGCAGATGCTCGAGGAGCTGCCGCCGGACTTCCTGGCTTAGCCGGCGATGATCTCGCCGCCGCGCACGGTCACCGGCCGCGTCTTAAGCGGCTCGGTGGCGGGCCCACGCGCGACCGCACCGTCGATCGTGAATTTGCTTCCGTGGCAGGGGCATTCGATGCCGCCATCCTTGACCGCCAGCGCGCAGCCCGCATGGGTGCAGCGGGCGACGAAACCCTTGAAGACGCCCGCGGTGGGCTGGGTCACCAGGGTGCCGTCGATGATGCGGGCTTCACCCACCGGTACTTCGGCGGCGGCGGTCAGCACCTGACCGGCGGTGGGCGGCGGTTGGGCGGGCGTCTTGCCGGCCTGCGCGCAGCCCGCCAGCGGAGCGGCCAGCGGGGTCAGGGCGGCGCCGATCAGTACGGATCGTCTAGGCACATCGGACATGGACGCTGAGCTTACCGAGCGGTGACGTGGGCGGGGAGTGATGCGGTCGGGGGAGCACGCTGAGCCTGATCAACGGTAAATTGAAGAGGCCATGACTGACATCGAGAATCGGTACGACACGTCCGCCGTCGTCAGGTACGACAGCCCGCCCGGCGTGCGAGTGTCCGACGCCGACCGCAACGGAACCTTGCGGCGGTTGCACAACGCCGTCGCGATGGGCCTCATCGACATCGGCGAGTTCGAAGAGCGCTCAGCCCAGGTCTCCACCGCCCGCCAACCGGGTGAACTCGAGGCGCTGGTCGACGACCTTCCGCGTGCAGGCGCCATCGCCTCCTCCTCGGCTGACCACCTGGAACTGCGCGGCTGGCTGGGTTCGCTGCGCCGGCACGGCGAGTGGATGGTGCCCACCCGGTTGTCGCTGGTGCGCCGGGTGGGATCGGTGGACCTCGACCTCACCACCGCGCGATTCGCCGGCCCGGTGGTGGTCATCGAACTGGACATGGTGCGCGGCTCGGTCGACATCCGGCTTCCCGACGGGGCCAGCGCCTCCCTCGACGACGTCACCGTCTACGGCGGCAGCGCACGTGACCGCCGAAAGAATCCGCCTGCCGAGGGCAAACCGCATGTGGTGCTCACCGGCCGGGTGGTGATGGGTTCGGTGACCATCCGCGGACCCCGCCGGTCCAGGGTGCCGGTTCCGCCGGTGTTGCGGCGCCGATGACACGCGGTCCGCTCAGCGCGGGGGTGCTCTCACCGACCCTGCCGGTGCCCAAGTCCATCGAACGGCCGGAGTACGTCGGCCGGTCCGGGGCCGCCGAAGGCCATGAGCCCTGGGTGCAGACCCCTGAGGTGATCGAGAACATGCGCGTCGCGGGCCGGATCGCCGCCGGGGCGCTTGCCGAGGCCGGTAAGGCCGCCGCGCCGGGGGCCACCACCGACGAACTCGATCGCATCGCCCACGAGTACATGCTCGACCACGGCGCGTACCCCTCGACATTGGGCTACAAAGGATTTCCCAAATCCTGCTGCACATCCCTCAACGAGATCATCTGCCACGGCATTCCGGATTCGACGGTGATCGGCGACGGTGACATCGTCAATATCGACGTCACCGCCTACATCCACGGGGTGCACGGCGACACCAACGCCACCTTCCTCGCCGGTGACGTCAGCGAGGAGCACCGGTTGCTCGTCGAGCGCACCGAGGAAGCCACCATGCGCGCCATCAAGGCCGTAAAACCGGGTCGTGCGCTGTCGGTGGTCGGCCGGGTTATCGAGTCGTACGCAAACCGGTTCGGTTACAACGTCGTTCGCGACTTCACCGGCCACGGCATCGGGACCACCTTCCACAACGGTTTGGTTGTCCTGCACTACGACCAGCCGAGCGTGGAGACGGTCCTGGAGCCGGGTATGACGTTCACCATCGAGCCGATGATCAACCTCGGATCGCTGGACTACGAGATATGGCCGGACGGCTGGACGGTGGCCACCAAGGACCGCAAGTGGACTGCGCAGTTCGAGCACACCATCGTGGTGACCGACGACGGCGCCGAGATCCTCACCCTGCCTTGACCGGCGGAGCGCTGCTGATCGCGGGCACAACCTCTGACGCCGGCAAGTCCATGGTGGTCGCCGGCCTGTGCCGGATCCTGGCGCGCAAGGGAATCCGGGTTGCACCGTTCAAGGCCCAGAACATGAGCAACAACTCGGTGGTCGCCCTGGACTCCGACGGGGTCGGCGGGGAAATCGGCCGGGCCCAGGCCATGCAGGCCCGCGCCGCCGGTCTGGCGCCCAGTGTGCGGTTCAACCCGGTGCTTCTCAAACCCGGCAGCGACCGGACCTCGCAACTGATCGTGCGGGGCCGTGCGGTGGGCGTCGTCGGTGCCCGCGACTACATCACTCACCGCGACCGCCTGGCCGCGGTGGTGGCGGACGAATTAGCCTCCCTGCGTGAGGAATTCGACGCCGTCATCTGCGAAGGCGCCGGCTCGCCCGCCGAGATCAACCTGCGCGCCACCGATCTGGCCAACATGGGTCTGGCACGGGCTGCCAACCTGCCGGTAGTGGTCGTCGGCGACATCGACCGCGGCGGTGTGCTGGCCCACCTGTTCGGCACGGTGGCGGTGCTGGAACCGGAAGACCAGAAGCTCATCGCCGGCTTCATCGTCAACAAGTTCCGCGGCGACCCGTCGCTGCTGACGCCGGGGCTCGACCAGCTGGCCGCACTCACCGGCCGGCCCACCTATGGCGTCCTGCCCTACAGCGACGAGTTGTGGCTGGAAGCCGAGGACTCGCTGTCGGTGGCGCCCGGTGGCCTGGTGGGCAGGCCGGGCCCCCCGGTCGGCAGCCAGTGGTTGCGGGTGGCGGCGGTGCGGCTGCCGCGCGTCTCCAACTCCACCGATGTCGAGGCGCTGGCCTGCGAACCAGGGGTCGAGGTGCGCTGGATCACCGAGGCGGCCGAGGTTCGCGACGCCGACATCGTCGTGCTGCCGGGCAGCAAGGCCACCGTGGCCGACCTGTCCTGGCTGCGCGAGCGCGGACTGGCCGACGCCGTCGTCGGTCACGCCCGCGCCGGCGGTCCGGTGCTGGGCATCTGCGGGGGCATGCAGATGCTGTGCCGGCAGATCGAGGACACCGTCGAAAGCGGCCGCGGCGCGGTGACCGGTCTGGGTCTGCTCGACGCCGACATCGTCTTCGCCCCCGAGAAGGTGCTGCAGCCGTGGAACGGGCCGCTGCGGGGCTACGAAATTCACCACGGGCGGGTCACCCGGTGTGCCGAGCAGATCTGGTTCGAGGTGGACGGCACCGCACAAGGTTTCGTCCGCGACAGCGTGTTCGGTACCCACTGGCACGGGTTGATGGACAACGACGACTTCCGCCGCGGTTGGCTGAGCCGAGTGGCCGACGCCGCCGGCCGGAGCGGTTTCCGAGTCGCGGCCGGGATCAGCGTCGCCGAACGCCGTGACGCCCAACTGGACCTGATGGCGGACCTGCTCACCGCACACCTGGACCTAGACGCGGTGCTGGGGCTCATGGGCGGACCGCCGGTCGAAGCCCCGGTGATCACCGTCGGTCGCCTACCCTGAACGCCATGGTGCGTGCGGCGGTGGCGGGGACGTTGGGGGTGGCTGTACTGCTGTCCGGGTGCGCCGCAACGGTGCCCGGTACCGCCACCTGGCCCGGTGCGGTGCTGCAGCAGGCTGTCCTCACCGAATCCGACTTCCCGGCCGGCGTGCTCTATGACCGTATCGTCGAGAAACCAGGGGAGCCCGACGGAGCCCACGAACCCGGGTCGATGCTGTCGCGGCCGCAGGGGTGTGCCAACGCCCTGACCAACGTCATCAAGCAGTCCGCCGAACGTGGGCCGGGTAGCGCGGCCAAATACGCCGTCTCTTACGACGGGGCCCGCATGGTGATGACGGTGCTGTCCTGGAATCTCGACCTGGCGGCGCTGCAGGCCGCCGCCGACCGGTGCGCCAGTTACGAGGTTTTCTTCGATCCGGTCTCCATCGGCATTCCGATGACCACCACCGCGCTGCCCGGTCTGGCCGAAGGTGCGCTGGGCTACGAGCAGACGATGAAACTCAATGGGGCCCAGAGCAGTGCCTACATGGCCTTCCAGAATGTGGGCCGGCGGGCGGTGTTCGGCTCGGTCACCCCGACGCCCAACCCGTCAGTCCCCGCGAAAGCGGAGCTCCCGCAGACTTTCCTGGAGGTCTTCGCCAGGCAGGCCGCCAAGCTCGCGGCTTCCTGAAGACTCTCTGAGAGCTCTGACGTAAGCGTTACCGCCCCCCACGTTGGTCTTTAGCGTGTGGAAGATGCCCCCGACGATCAGAACCGTCGATGGGTTCGTCTTGCCGGTCACCGTCACCGGTCCGGGCAAAGGGCCCTGCGTGCTGATGCTCGGCGCGGCCCAGCACCCTCCCGCCTCTTACGAAGCGTTGTGCAAGCGCCTGCACAATTCCGCGGCGCGCACTGTCGTCGTCGGCGGCGACCCGCGGCTGCAGTCCAAGAACGTCATCGAGGTTCTCGATGCTCTCGAGATTCCGTCGGGGGTGTTGTTCGGCGACCGGTTCGGTGCCGAACTGGCCTGGGAGGTGGCCGCCGCGCATCCGGAACGGTTCATCGGGCTGGTGGTCGTCGACCGCGGCCATCCCCGGGTGCCCGATCCGCACGGGGTCACCCGCGACACCGACTGCCCGCCGGTGGAGATCAACACCACCGTTCTGGTCAGCCACCCCGCGGCGCGGGCCGCCGCGAAGGCCAGCCAGCGGTTCGTCTACAGCGACTTCCGGCTAGTCGAGTTCGGTGGCCGGACCGCCAACGGCGAGATGGTCACCGCCCAGCTCGCCGCCGAGATCGTGCTGCGCACCAGCACCTGGTGATCAGCGCTTCTATTGGTCTGTAGCCCTACCTTTCCAGTGCCGGTCGTGTAAACCTTGCACCACCCCGTTGCAACAAACCCTTGCGTCAAACCCGAGTCCAGGAGTGAACCGGTGACCACTGAAAGCAACAGCCGCCGCCGCGGCATGCTGACGCCCGGTGAACTGGAACGGCTGATGGCGGCCGGCGACATCGACACGGTGATCGTCGCTTTCGCCGACATGCAGGGCCGGCTGACCGGCAAGCGGGTGTCGGCGCGGCTGTTCGCCGACGAGGTCGCCGCCCACGGCGCGGAATGCTGCAACTATCTGCTGGCCGTCGACGTCGAGATGAACACCGTCGGCGGGTACCGGATGTCGGGGTGGGAGTCCGGCTACGGCGACATGGTGATGCGCCCGGACCTGAACACCCTGCGGATCCTGCCCTGGCTGCCCGGCACGGCGCTGGTCATGGCCGACCTGCACTGGCACGCCGCCGGTGGCGTCGCCTCCCCGGCGGGTGGCGAACCGGTGGCCGCCGCACCCCGCAGCATCCTGCGCCGTCAACTCGACCGGCTCGCCGAGCGCGGGCTGAAGGCGCTGGTCGGCACCGAGCTGGAATTCATGGTCTTCGACGAGACTTACCGCGCCGCGTGGGCCGCCGGGTACCGCGGCCTGAGCAAGGCCACCGACTACAACGTCGACTACGCCATCCACGCCTCCACCCGGCTGGAACCGCTGCTGCGTGACATCCGGCTAGGGATGGACGGCGCCGGGATGTACTGCGAAGGCGTCAAGGGCGAGTGCAACCTCGGCCAGCAGGAGATCGCCTTCCGTTACGACGACGCCCTGGTCACCTGCGACAACCACACCATCTACAAGAACGGCGCCAAGGAGATCGCCGACCAGCACGGCCAGAGCCTGACCTTCATGGCCAAGTTCGACGAGCGCGAGGGCAACAGCTGTCATATCCACCTCTCACTGCGCGGCACCGACGGCACTGCGGTTTTCGCCGACGACGGCGAGCCGCACGGAATGTCGGCCGGAATGTCCCCCATGTTCCGCAGCTTCCTCGCCGGGCAGCTGGCCACGCTTCGGGAGCTGGCCTTGTGCTACGCGCCGAACATCAACTCCTACAAGCGTTTTGCTTTGGGTAGCTTCGCCCCGACGGCGGTCGCCTGGGGTATGGACAACCGGACCTGCGCCATGCGCGTAGTCGGCCACGGCCACTCCATGCGAGCCGAGTGCCGCGCCCCGGGCGGTGACGTCAACCCGTACCTGGCGGTCGCCGCGTTGATCGCCGGCGGACTCCACGGCATCGACAACGGATTGCAGCTGCCCGACCCGGTGACCGGCAACGCCTACGCCGGCGACGCCGAGCGGCTGCCCGCCACGCTGGCTGAGGCCGCCGTTCTGTTCGAGCAGTCCACGGTGGCGCGGGCGGCCTTCGGCGACGACGTGGTGGAGCACTATCTCAACAACGCGCGGGTGGAGATCGGCGCGTTCAACTCCGCGGTGACCGACTGGGAGAAGGTGCGCGGCTTTGAGCGCTTCTGAGATCAGATCCCGACGCAGACCGCTCATCGGGCTGACCACCTACCGCCGGCGCGCCCAGTCCGGCGTCTGGGACGTGCAGGCCAGCTTCCTGCCCGCGGCCTACATCGACGGTGTGACGCTGGCCGGTGGGATCGCCACCCTGCTGCCGCCCCAGCCTGTTGACACCGCGATCGCCCACCGGGCTCTCGACAGCCTCGACGGCCTGGTCGTCACCGGCGGCACGGACGTCGACCCGGCCGCCTATGGGCAGGACCCGCACCCGGCCACCGAGCAGCCCGCCGATGACCGGGATAACTGGGAATTCGCGCTGCTCCATGCCGCGCTGCGCCGCGGGCTGCCGGTGCTGGGCATCTGCCGCGGAGCCCAGGTGCTCAACGTCGCACTCGGCGGCACGTTGCATCAACACCTGCCCGACATCGTCGGGAACAACGCGCACCGGCAGGGGGACGCGGTGTACGCCGCCTCGGCCATCTCCACCGTCCCCGGCAGCAGGCTCGTGCAGTTGGTGGGCGACGCCGTCGAGGTGCAGTGCTACCACCACCAGGGCATCGACCGCCTGGGCGACGGTCTGGTGGCCACCGCCACCGCCACCGACGGCGTGATCGAGGCGTTGGAAATGCCCGGGCCGGGCTTCGTGCTCGCTGTGCAGTGGCACCCCGAGAAGAGCCTCGATGACCTCAGGCTTTTCCGCGGGCTCATCGACGCTGCTTGTGACTACGCGACAGGAAGAGCGGGCTTGTGAGCGCACCCACCACCACGCTGATCAACCCGGCCACCGAGGAGGTGCTGCAGACTGTCGACCAGTGCGACGCCACAGCGGTCGATGACGCGGTGGCCCTGGCCAAATCAGCCCAGAAGCGTTGGGCCGCAAAACCGCCCGCTGACCGTGCGGCCGCTCTGCGGGTTTTCGCCGCGGTGGTCGACGCGCACGTCGGAGAACTCGCGGCCCTTGAGGTGGCCAACGCCGGTCATCCGCTGTCGGCGGCGGAGTGGGAGGCCGGTCATGTCCGCGATGTGCTGCAGTACTACGCCGCCGCGCCGGAGCGGTTGAGCGGCAGGCAGATTCCCGTCGCCGGCGGTTTGGACGTCACCTTCCACGAGCCCATCGGGGTCGTCGGGGTGATCACCCCGTGGAACTTCCCGATGCCGATCGCCTCGTGGGGTTTCGCTCCGGCGCTGGCCGCCGGAAACGCGGTGCTGCTCAAGCCCGCCGAGTGGACACCGCTGACCAGCATCCGGCTGGCTGAGCTGGCCGTCGAGGCGGGTCTTCCGGCCGGCCTCTTCAGTGTGCTGCCCGGCAAGGGCAGCGTGGTGGGGGAGCGCTTCATCAGCCACCCGGACGTGCGCAAGCTGGTGTTCACCGGCTCGACCGAGGTCGGCACCCGGGTGATGGCCGGGGCCTCGGCTCAGGTCAAGCGGGTCACCCTGGAACTCGGCGGCAAGAGCGCCAACATCATCTTCGACGACTGCGACGTGGAGAAGGCGGCGGCCACCGCACCGTACGGGGTATTCGATAACGCGGGCCAGGACTGCTGTGCGCGCAGCCGGATCCTGGTGCAGCGCAGCGTGTTCGACAGGTTCATGGAACTGCTCGAACCCGCGGTCAAAGGGGTGGTGGTGGGTGATCCGGCCCAGCGTGACACCGAGATGGGGCCGCTGGTATCGCGCCCGCACTGGGACTCGGTGGCCGCCTACGTCCCCGACGACGCCCCCGTCGCCTTCCGCGGGGCCGCCCCCAGCGGACCCGGATACTGGTTCCCCCCAACGGTTCTCATCCCTGCGCGCGGCGACCGCACCGTCACCGAGGAGATCTTCGGCCCGGTGGTGGCGGTTCTGCCGTTCGACGACGAAGCCGACGCCATCGCGCTGGCCAACGACACCGAATACGGCCTGTCCGGATCGATCTGGACCGACAACCTGTCCCGGGCGCTGCGGGTGTCGCGGGCGGTGGAGTCGGGGAACCTCAGCGTCAACTCGCACTCCTCGGTGCGCTACAGCACCCCATTCGGCGGATTCAAGCGCTCCGGGCTGGGCCGGGAACTGGGCCCGGATGCCCCCGAGCACTTCACCGAGACCAAAAACGTCTTCTTCGCGATCGGAGAAAGCTAGATGGACCTGACCCAGCGACTGGCCGGCAAGGTGGCCGTCATCACCGGCGCGGCCAGCGGTATCGGCCTGGCCACCGCGCGCCGGATGCGGGCCGAAGGCGCCATCATCGTCGTCGGCGACATCGACCCGAAGGCCGGGGAACCGGTTGCCGACGAATTGAGTGGGCTGTTCGTCTCGGTGGACGTCTCCGACGAGGGTCAGGTGGACAACCTGTTCGACGCCGCCGCGGCCGCCTACGGCTCGGTCGACATCGCGTTCAACAACGCCGGGATCTCTCCGCCCGACGACGACCTCATCGAGACCACCGAACTGCCCGCCTGGCAACGGGTTCAGGACGTCAACCTCAAGAGCGTGTACCTGTGCTGCCGGGCGGCGCTGCGGCACATGGTGCCCGCCGGCAAGGGGTCCATCATCAACACCGCCTCGTTCGTCGCGGTGATGGGCTCGGCCACCTCACAAATCTCCTACACCGCCTCCAAAGGCGGGGTGCTGGCGATGTCCCGCGAACTCGGCGTGCAGTACGCCCGCCAGGGCATCCGGGTCAACGCGCTGTGCCCGGGGCCGGTGAACACGCCACTGCTGCAGGAGCTGTTCGCCAAGGACCCCGAGCGCGCGGCACGGCGGCTGGTGCATGTCCCGATGGGCCGGTTCGCCGAGCCGGCGGAACTGGCGGCCGCGGTGGCGTTCCTGGCCAGTGACGACGCGTCGTTCATCACCGGTGCCACTTTTCTCGTCGACGGCGGCATCAGCGGCCATTACGTCACCCCGCTGTAAAAGCATGGCCAGCGATCTGGAGCCGGGAGCGGCCGGCGCCGCCCTGCTGCGACCGGTCCGGCACGGCAACGCCTTCGAGGAGACGGTGCAGCGACTGCTGGCCACGATCCGGCTCGGTGTGCTGACCCCCGGCGAAAGCCTGCCCCCGGAGCGTGAACTCGCGGGGCGCCTCGGGGTCAGCCGCGATACCGTGCGCGAGGCCATCAAGTCGCTGGCCGGCGCCGGGTACCTGGTGTCGCGCCGCGGCCGGTACGGCGGGACGTTCCTGGCCGAGCGGTTGCCCGCTCCGAGCCGCGACGGCGACGCGGCCGGCCGTGCCGAGCTCGACGACCTGTTGCGGTTGCGCGAGATCCTTGAAGTCGGTGCCGCCCGGATGGCCGCCGGACGCAGCCTCAGTCCGGCCGACCGCGATGAACTCCGATCGCGGCTGGCCGACGTCCATGCTGCCGCGCCGGAGGACTACCGGCGGCTGGACTCGCGGCTGCACCTGGCCATCGCCGAGGCCGCCGGATGCCCGTCCCTGGTGCCCCTGATCGCCGCCAACCGGATGCGGGTCAACGCCCTGCTGGACCGGATTCCGTTGCTGGCGCGCAACATCGCCCACTCCGAGGAGCAGCACGAGAGCATTGTCGCCGCGATTGTCGCCGGCGATCCGGACCAGGCGGCCGCGGCGATGCTGGATCATCTCGCCGGTTCGGCGGCGTTGCTGCACGGCTTCCTCGACTGATTCGCCCGGGTAATCCGTGCGGCTGATGGTCTCCTTGGCTACCCTGATGAATTGCCGGACTGCTGTCTGCCGGCTCGCTGGACGTCCGTGGTCCGGTCCACCAGCAGACGACCCCGACCTTCCAGATTGGTGGCCATGCTAAACCTCGACTACCTGGCAAAATTGGTCGACACTCATCGGCAGCAATTGGACGCCCCTGTGTGCTCGTTCGAGCTTCGATCACACAGTTTCAAGCCCTGGCCCGAGGTTTCAGTGATGGGTGTCATCAATCTCTCTCGCGACTCGTGGTATCGGGAGAGCGTTGTTACGACCGTGGAAGCGGCGGTGCGGCGCGGTTTGCGTCTGGCCGCCGAAGGGGCGCGACTGGTCGATGTCGGAGCGGAATCCACCTTGCTGCAGGCGAGTCGGGTGGGTGCCGACGGTCAAATCAGCCGATTGATACCGGTGGTCGAACAGCTCTCGGCCGCTGGTGTTTTGGTATCGGTCGAGACCTACCACCCCACAGTCACCGAAGCCTGCCTCAATGCCGGGGCAACCGTGGTGAACCTCACCGCCGGCCGCGACACAGGCGAGTTCTACGGCATGGCCGCCGACCACGAAGCCGGTGTCATCATCTGCTATATCCAAGATGCCGCCAATGTTCGGGAGGTCAACGAATTCCGGCGGCAGGAGGATCCCGTCTCGCTGCTCTACGAGTATTTTTCGCGAGAGATCGATGCCGCCGTTGCGGCGGGATGCGAACGAATCTGGATTGATCCCGGCTTGGGCTTCTACTACCGCAACCTGCAAGATAGCGCGGAGCGGGTGGCGCATCAGATGAAAACCTTTCTCAACAGCTTCAGGCTGCGGACGCTGGGGTGGCCGGTATGCCATGCGCTGCCGCATGCCTTCGAGTACTTCGAGGAGGAAGTGCGCAGTGCTGAGCCATTTTTCGCGGTGATGGCGCTACTCGGCCAGACCGATCTGCTGCGCTCCCATGAGGTGGCGCGAGTCAGGGGCGTGCTTGAGACGATGAGAGTCATGCCGGGATGACGGTCGCTCTGATCACCGGCGCCGGTCGGGGACTCGGGTCATCTTTAGCTATCGAACTGGCTGCCAGGGGATTCAAGGTCGCGGTGCACTATCACCACAGCCGCTCAGGGGCGGAAGCAACCTGTGATGTCATTGGATCCCGGGGTGGGGAGGCTGAACCCTTTCCCGGCGATCTAACCAGTGACCACGAAACGCGTCGGATGGTTGCCGATGTTGCCGAACGGTGGGGACGTATCGATCTGCTCATCAACAATTCCGGTGTCTATCAAGAAAAACCCGGGCTGGAATTGACTGAGTCCGAGTGGTTCGATGGTCTGAATACCACCGTAACCGCAGCCTATTTCACCTCACGTGCTTGCCTGCCCATGCTCAGGGACAGTCCGCTCAAACGGGTCATCAATATCGGGGACTCGGCCTGCGATCACATCGGCGCCCGAGACATGGCCTGGAGTTATCACGTCGGCAAGAGTGGTGTTTGGTTGCTCACCCGCTCATTGGCCGCGCAGGAAGCCAAACACGGACTGGCGGTCAACATGATTTCCCCGGGCTACCTGGATAACAGTGTGGGACTGCCACCAGCTGAGGACATGCCCAGCGGTCAATTCGCCGGCTTCGCCGACATTCACCATGCTGTCCGCTTCCTGGCATTCGATGCCCCGAGCCAACTCAGCGGTTCGAATCTGGTTGTCAGCGGAGGATGGAACCTCTGATGAAACACCGTTCACGCTCGGTCCTGATCCACCCTTCGTTTCGGGCCGACGCTCTGTATGGAAGGCGCGTCGCCTCGCTGCGCACGTCAGCAATCGACCCAGCCTTTCACTACCTCGGGGTGCGGCAGGCTGACTTGTGGCTCAAGGTCCATCAACGTCACGCGCCCGGTTCGGTGGATCCCAATCTCAACGACATCTACCGCAATCTGGCTGCTGACCTGTCGCATGCTCTGGCGGGTCGACACGTGCACCTGATCGGTCTGGGTGCTGGCGGCGGTGAGAAGGAGGCGATGATCTTGCAGGCACTTAGCCGAGCGAGCTGCCGCCTGCGCTACACCCCCGCCGATATCAGCCCCGAATTGGCCCTGTCGTCAGCAGAAGCCGCGGAGACCCTCGTCGATTGCCCGATATTCCCGGTCGTCGGCGACCTTTCGATGCTGTCCGACACTCGCGATTGGCTAGGTGCCGACGACGGCGAAGAGGTCCGCGTCTATACGGCTTTCGGCATTACCCCGAATTTCAGTCCCTCGACATTGTTCGCTCTGCTCGCAGATGCTCTGCGTCCACAGGATCACCTGCTCATCAGCGCCAATCTCGCCCCGGTCCTCGACGACGACGACGCCGACTATCGACGCGCCTGCCGCAGCTTGATCAGCCAGTACGACAATGTGGAGACCCGTGTTTGGCTGCGTCAGGTGTTGATCGACTGGGGGATCGCGCCCCGGTTGAGCGAACCGGCGTTCGAGCTGGGGGTAATGGAGGGAATCACCGGCTTCTTTGCTATCAGCCACTGGCTCGCCGAGACCCGGTTCGACTTCGACGGGGAAGAGTTCTCGGCTGCACAAGGCGAACCACTGAGGTTGTTCTTCAGCCTGCGATACACCGATCGGCGTCTGCGCGAGAAAGTGGCAGAACATGGCCTGAGTCTTGGCCGGGGATACGTCACGGCAACCGGACAGGAAGGTGTCTATCCAGCACGACGCGCACCCGCCACACCGCGATCGCGACAACCCAGGTCATCGCGAACAGCGCCACGATGATGAAGCCGACTTTGTCGAGGGTGATTCCGCTCAGCCACTCGGTGACCGGGTTGGCCCAGCCGAAGTCGTCGTGCAGCACCGACACCAGTTCCACCGTGCCGACGCCCCAGGCCACCGCTACCGACAGTGCGGTGATCGCCAGGTTGTAGAGGATCTTGCGCATCGGGTTGGCGAACGCCCAGTCGTAGGCGGCCGCCATGAACAGTCCGTCGACGGTGTCCATCAGGCTCATCCCGGCGGCGAACAGCACCGGCAACGTGAGCACCGCATACCAGGGGATGCCGGCGGCCGCGCCGGTCCCGGCCATCGCCAGCAGCGTCACCTCGGTGGCGGTGTCGAACCCCAGGCCGAACAGCATGCCCACGGCGAACATCTGCCCGGGCCGACGGATTCGACTCATCACCGGGCGCAGCAGCCGGACCACCAGGCCGCGGCCCTCCAGATGCCGGTCCAGCTGCGCCATGTCCAGCGTGCCGCTGCGCATCGCGGTGAAGGCGCGCCAGATTCCTGCCAGCGCGACCACGTTGACGAGGGCGATCACGTAGAGGAAGCCGCCGGAGGCCAGCGTGCCTGCGATGCCGAGCGTCCGCCGGGTGGACGAGCCCTCGTCGAGCAGGCTCCCGGCCATCCGGGCGGCGGCGACCACCAGCAGCGCCAGCACCACCACCATCGCCGAATGGCCGAGCGCGAACCAGAATCCGACCGACTTCGGCCGCCGGCCGTCCGCGGCCAGTTTGCGGGTCACGTTGTCGATCGCGGCGATGTGGTCGGCGTCGAAGGCGTGCCGCAGACCGAACATGTATGCGGTGACGCCCAAGCCGATCGAGAACGCCTGCGCACCCACCTGGTAGTGCGCCGGGGCGACCGCGAGGATCAGCGCGCCGAACCCCACCACGTGCAGGACCGCCACCGAACCCAGCAAGCCGGAGGCCTGCGCCCAGTCCCGGCGCGTCCATGTGCCCAGCAGATGAGCAGCCATCCGCCGCCTTCCTGCGGGATTGCGCGTCCCGCTCGTGGATGAAACCCGGACGGGAAGGTCTGGCTACCGGTCGCCGAAACAACCGGACACAGTGGCGCGACCGCACCGGAATCCCACCGGTTTCTCACACCATCCGAATACTTCGCCGCACCCTACCCGCTCGGTGAAACCGCGGGCCGACTCTGCGGCGCGAGCATCGACTCTGCGGTGAGATTGCCGAAATCTTGTCGGAGGCGCTCTGGGTGCAGAGTCGATACCGATAAGGGCCGAGCACCGGTAGATTCACCTCGGAGACCGAGATCAGTCTCACTCAACGGTCAGGAGTAGTCGTGGCTTCCCGTTCCGCATCGTCTCGGAGGTCCACCGCCCCGGTTCTCGACAGACCGGACCTGCCCGGGCTCGACGAGTATCTGGACTCCCTCGACGACGATGAGCGCGCCCACGCAGTGCAGCGGATGGCGACCATGGGCGATGCCGATCTGCGCAGCCTCGGCGTCAGCGAACCGCAACTCAACGAATTCGACTACGTCGCGGCGGTCGAGGGCGAGATGCCGGCTGAGCTGAACGGAACGCTCTATCGCAACGGCCCGGGCCGCTGGCAGGACCACACCGGCCGGCCGCTGCACCACCTGTTCGACGGCGACGGCATGATCTCGGCCTTCCGGATCGACCGCGGCACCGTGCGCTACCGCAACCGGTACGTGCGGACCCAGCACTACCGCGGGAAGTCCGGCACCCGGCACATGGGCACCGACGCCGTCGGTGGCTTCCTGGCCAATATCGGCCGGCTGCCCACCAATCTGGCCAATACCAACGTCGTCGAGCACGCCGGTCACCTGTACGCGCTGTGGGAGGGCGGACCGCCCTACGAAATCGACGCCGAGACCCTGGAGACCAAAGGCCTGCGTCGATTCGGCGGCGAATTGCGTTGGATCGGTTCATATTCCGCGCACCCCTGCTTCTGTCCGAGCAGCGGCGATATGTTCAACTTCGGCGTCGAGTTCCTGCCCACCCCGCACTTGCGGGTGTACCGCACCGACCGGCAGGGCAAGCTCAAGCACTACCGCTCGCTGTCGCTGCCGTACATCGCAATGGTGCACGACTTCGCTATCACCGAGCGGTACCTGGTATTCCTGGTCTCCCCGATCATCCCGGACGGCATCCCGATCGCCCTGGGGTTCAAGTCATTCGGCGACGGTATGAGATACCACCCGGAGCGGGGCAGCTCGTTCGTCCTGATTCCGCGGGACGGCGGTGACATCCGTCGTATCGAGCACGACGCCGTCCTGCAGTTCCATTTGAGCAACGCCTTCGACGACCGCGGCGATGTCGTCCTCGACGTGATCACCTACCACAACGGCGAACTGCTGGAATGCATCTCGCGGTTCCGTACCAGTCCGCTGGACAACGCCACCTCGGAGTTCACCCGTTTCCGCATCACCGCCTCGGGCCGGGTGATCCGCGAACAGCTCAGCGACCGGTCGTGCGAGTTCCCCCGGCACCACCCCGACCACGAGGGGCGCCCGCACCGGTATTCCTACTTCAACACCCGCCACCAGCTGGGCACCATGTTCGACGAGATCACCAAGATCGACCTGTCCGACAACACCGAGACCAGCTACGCGGCGCAGGTGCCCGGCAACAGCTTCTGCGAGCCGGTGTTCGCCCCGCGGCCGGGCGCCACCGACGAGGACGACGGTTGGCTGTTGTCGGTGGAGTACCAAGCCGACACCCACACCTCCCAGCTGGTGGTGCTCGACGCCCGGGACGTCGCCGCCGGCCCGGTGGCCACCGCCCGGCTCAAGCACCACATTCCGCAGGGCTTCCACGGCAGCTTCGTCGCCCGCTGAGAGTCGGCGGGTCAGAGCTGCGCGAGCCACCGCTCCAGTTCCTGGTAGGCCGCCTCGCGCGGCCCGGCCAGCGACAGGAACACGTCGTGTTTGGCGTCGACCACCGGAACGATCGTCTGCCGGTTGCCGATGCACCCCGCCCACCGGGCGATATGAGTGACGTCGAGCACGGCGTCGCCGCGCTGAATCCCTTCGGTGCCCATCGTCTCGGCCACGCTGTGGTCGGAGCGCAGCACCAGATTGGGTACGCCCACGTCCAGGCCGAGGTGCAGCCGCGCCTGGCCGCTCCGGATGGCGTGCACCCAGCCGACGGTGATCGGAAAGCCGCCCAACGGTTTCCACCGCAGGTCGTAGTCGAACTCGCCGTGATAGTCGCGGTGCAGGCTGCGCCCGTAGCCGCCGTTCCCCGCGGTGCGCACCACCCGGGTCTTGTTGACTCGCGACAGCGCCCCGATGGCGCCGGAGGTGACCGCGGTGCGCAGGATGGCAGGGCCGTGCAGATCCAGGAACGGGCTGTTGAGCACCAAGCCGGAGAGCCCGAGCGCGGCGGTGTCGCCGCGGCGGCGCACCCGGTCCAGCCACAGCGAGACCACCAGACCGCCGGTGGAATGGCCGTACACGACGGTTCGCGCGCCGGGGTTCTCCGCGGTCATGATGCCCAGCACCAGTTCCAGCTCGCGGTCGTACCGGGATAGGTCGGTGGTGAAGTGCGGGGTCTGTCCCGGCCGCCAGGACCGGCCGCACTTATGCATGTCCACGGCGTACAGGCGGTATCCGCGGGCGGCGAGGAAATCCACCAGTTCGGTGTTGAAGAAGTAATCGGTATACCCGTGCACCGCCAGCACGACCCGGTCGGACGGCGCGGCGTCGGCCCGGGTGACCACGGTGGCGAACAGGTCCCCCTCGTCGTCGGGATCGGGTTCCAGCGCCAGGGTGGTCTGGCGGTAACCCGGCAGGACATCCTCGGTCCATGAGACGGGGCCAGACCAGTCGCTACGCCCAGCCGCCACGGGACACACATTAACGATGTGTGGCGCTCGCTACTACCGGGATCACGGCCGGATAGCGCGGGCTAACCTAGCTTCTACGCCCGCCCCACGTCCGGGGGCGGATCTCCGGAAGGACGTACCCGTGGCTGACAACCCCAAGGCCGACGCCAGGACCGACGTCGTCCTCGTCGGTGCCGGAATCATGAGCGCCACCCTCGGCGCTCTGCTTCGCCTGGTGGAGCCGGACTGGTCGATCACGCTGGTGGAGCGCCTCGACGCGGCCGCCGCCGAGAGCAGCGACCCGTGGAACAACGCCGGCACCGGCCACTCGGCGCTGTGCGAGCTGAACTACACCCCGCAGAAGCCGGACGGCAGCATCGACATCGCCAAGGCGATCAACGTCAACGAGCAGTTCCAGGTCACCCGGCAGTTCTGGTCGTACGCCGTGGAGAACGGTCTGCTCACCGACGTCCGCAGCTTCCTCAACCAGGTGCCGCATGTCAGCTTCGTCGAGGGCACCGACAACGTCGACTATCTGCGCCGCCGCCACGAGACCTTGGTGCGCAACCCGCTGTTCGCCTCGATGGAGTTCATCGACTCCACTGACGAGTTCACTCGCCGGCTGCCGCTGATGTCGCAGGGCCGGGACTTCTCCGTCCCGGTCGGCCTGAACTGGACCGAGGGCGGCACCGATGTCGACTTCGGGTCGCTGTCGCGCCAGCTGCTCGCCTTCGGCTCTCAGCGCGGGATGAACACGCTGTTCGGCCACGAGGTCCGCGACCTTCACCAGGAGTCTGACGGCAGCTGGACGGTCAAGATCGTCAACCGGCGCACCGGTGAGAAGTCGCGGATCCGCAGCAAGTTCGTCTTCGTCGGCGCCGGCGGCGGAGCTCTGCCGCTACTGCAGAAAGCCGGCATCAAAGAGGCCAAGGGTTTCGGCGGTTTCCCGGTCAGCGGCATGTGGCTGCGCACCGACAAGCCCAGCCTCACCAGCGAACATCACGCCAAGGTCTACGGCCTGCCGCCGCTGGGCGCCCCGCCGATGTCCATGCCGCACCTGGACACCCGGGTCATCAACGGCAAGGACTGGCTGCTGTTCGGCCCGTTCGCCGGCTGGTCGCCGAAGTTCCTCAAGGCCGGCAAGGTCACCGATCTGCCGCTGTCGGTCAAGCCGGACAACCTGTTGTCGATGGTCGGCGTCGGCCTTACCGAGCTGCCGCTGCTGAAGTACCTCATCGGCGAACTGCTGCAGTCCTTCGGTGACCGGATCAACACGCTGCGCAAGTTCGCCCCCACCGCGGATGGCAATGACTGGGAAGTCGATGTTGCCGGCCAGCGGGTGCAGGTGATCCGCCGCGACTCCAAGAAGCTGGGCATCCTGGAGTTCGGCACCACGGTGCTGGCCGCTGCGGACGGATCCATCGCCGGCCTGCTCGGGGCGTCCCCGGGTGCGTCCACCGCGGTGCCCGCCATGCTTGAGGTGATGCAGCGCTGCTTCCCCGATGAGTACCGGGGCTGGGAGCCGCGGATCAAGGAGATGGTGCCCTCGTTGGGCTCCAAGCTGTCCGAGGAGCCGCGGCTGTTCACCGAGCTCTGGGAGCACGGCAGCAAGGTGCTGGGTCTGGGCACCCGCCCCACCGGACAGCCGGAACCCGCGGGCTTGGTGTGACGCTGGCCCTACGGCACAGTTGGGGACCGGATCTGGATGCGGCCACCCTCTATGGGCTGCTCAGGTTGCGGGTCGACGTATTCGTGGTCGAGCAGGCCTGCCCCTACCCGGAGCTCGACGGTCGCGACCTGCAGCCGACCACGCAGCACTTCTGGCTTGATGACACCGGGGGACAAGACAGTGGGGGGCAAGTGATCTCGACGCTGCGGCTGATGCTGGAAGGTGGCTCCGCGGAGCGTTCGTTCCGGATCGGACGGGTCTGCACCCGAGCATCGGACCGCGGCCGCGGCCACTCGACCCGCCTGATGCACGCCGCGCTGGCCGAGGTGGGCGAGCACCCCTGCCGGCTGAGCGCCCAGAGCTATCTGGCCGACATGTACGCCCGGCACGGATTTGTGGTCGATGGCCCGGAGTTCATCGAGGACGGCATTGCGCACGTGCCGATGGCGCGGCTCGCACTGACCGGCGGCACCCGCCGATGACCCCGCCGTACCCGTTCAGCGCCATCGTCGGCCACGACAGGCTGCGACTGGCGCTGTTGCTCTGCGCGGTGCGCCCCGAGATCGGCGGAGTGCTGATCCGGGGCGAGAAGGGCACCGCCAAGTCGACGGCCGTGCGAGCGCTGGCCGCGGTGCTCGGCCAGGCCACCCGTCCAGGTGAAGCCGGTTCCCGGCTGGTGGAGCTTCCGATCGGCGCCACTGAGGACCGGGTGGTGGGATCGCTGGACCTGCAGAAGGTGCTGCGCGACGGCGAACACGCCTTCTCGCCCGGTCTGCTGGCCCGCGCGCACGGCGGCGTGCTCTACGTCGACGAAGTCAACCTGCTGCCCGACCACCTCGTCGACGTCCTGCTCGACGCGGCGGCGATGGGCCGCGTGCACATCGAGCGCGACGGGGTGTCGCACTCGCATGAGGCGCGGTTCGTGCTGATCGGCACCATGAACCCCGAAGAGGGGGAACTGCGCCCGCAGTTGCTCGACCGTTTCGGGTTGGCCGTCGACGTGTCGGCCTCGCGCGACGTCCCGGTGCGCACCGCGGTGATCCGCGCCCGGCTGGACTACGAGGCCGACCCGGCCGGCTTCGCCGCCCGGCACGCCGCCGCCGACACCGAGTTGGCCCAGCGGGTGGCCGCGGCCCGCGGCATGGTCGGATCGGTGCGGCTGCCGGACTCCGAACTGCACCGGATCGCCGCGCTGTGTGCGGCCTTCGACGTCGACGGGATGCGCGCCGACCTGGTGGTGGCCCGCACCGCGGTGGCGCACGCCGCCTGGCGTGGCGCTCAAACCGTGGCCGAGGAAGACATCCGGGTCGCCGCCGAACTCGCGCTGCCGCACCGCCGCCGCCGCGATCCGTTCGACGACCCGGGGATCGATCCGGCGCAACTCGACGAGGCGCTGGCCCAGGCCGGCTCCGCTGCCCCCGACACCGGACCCGACGACGACCCCGACCCGCCCGGCGGCGGGCAGTCCGCCGATGATCCGCCGGAATCGCCTGCGCGGGGCAACAATTCGGGTGCCAGCCGGCCGGCGGCGCCGCCGGCGCCCAGTTTCCGCACCCGGGCGCTGACCGTGCCCGGTGTCGGCGACGGCCACGCCGGCCGTCGCTCCCGCGCCCGCAACTCCGCCGGCGCCGCGGTCCGCGCCGCCGGCGCGGGCGAGGACGGACACGGGGTGCACCTGTTCGCCACCGTGCTGTCGGCCGCCGAACGCCGCGGCGGGACCGGTCCGCTGCGCCCGGACGCCGACGACATCCGCCGGGCGGTGCGCGTCGGCCGGGAAGGAAATCTGGTGATCTTCGTGGTCGACGCTTCCGGTTCGATGGCCGCCCGCGACCGGATGGCCGCGGTGGGCGGTGCGGCGCTGTCCCTGCTGCGTGACGCCTACCAGCGCCGGGACAAGGTCGCGGTGATCACCTTCCGGGCCGGTGGCGCACGTCTGGTGCTGCCACCCACCACCTCCGCGCACATCGCCGCCCGGCGGCTGGCCGGGCTGGACACCGGCGGCACCACGCCGCTGGCCGAGGGCCTGCTGGCCGCCCGCGACGTGGTGGTGCGCGAACGCGCCCGCGACAACACCCGCCGGCCACTGGTCGTCGTGCTCACCGACGGGCGCGCCACCGCCGGGCCGGACCCGCTGCGGCGAAGCCGCGCCGCGGCACAGCTGCTGGCCGCCGAGGGCACCGCCGCGGTGGTGGTGGACTGCGAAACCTCCTACGTCCGGCTCGGCCTGGCCACCGATCTGGCGGTGCGGCTGCGGGCACCTGTGCTGCGTCTGGTGCAGCTGCGCGCCGACGCGCTGGTCCAGGCCGTGCGCGGGGCGGCGTAGAGGCAGCCGACAGCGATGCCTCAGGGTCAACCGGTGGCCGTCCCCAACGACGGGCTGAGCACCCGGGCGCGCCGCAACGCGCCGCTGCTGGCCGTCCACACCGGCCCCGGTAAAGGCAAGTCCACCGCCGCCTTCGGCATGGCGCTGCGGGCCTGGAACGCCGGCCTGGACGTCGCGGTGTTCCAGTTCGTCAAGAGCGCCAAGTGGAAAGTCGGTGAGGAGACCGCCTTCGGGCATCTGGGCAGGCTGCATGCCGAACTGGGCGTTGGCGGGGCGGTGGAATGGCACAAGATGGGATCGGGCTGGTCGTGGTCGCGCAAGACCGGTTCCGAAGATGACCACGCCGCAGCCGCGGCCGACGGCTGGGCCGAGATCGCCCGGCGGCTGGCCGAGCAGCGCCACGACTTCTACGTCCTCGACGAGTTCACCTACCCGCTGAAGTGGGGGTGGGTCGCCACCGAAGAGGTGGTCGAGGTGCTGGGCAACCGGCTCGGCCGCCAGCACGTCGTGATCACCGGCCGCGACGCGCCGCAGCCGCTGCTCGACGCCGCCGACCTGGTGACCGAGATGACCAAGATCAAGCACCCGATGGACGCCGGACGCAAGGGCCAGCGGGGCATCGAATGGTGAGAAGCATGGTGAGAAGCATGGTGAAAGCATGGTGAGAAGCATGGTGAGCGCGCCGGCCGTCGTCATCTCCGCCCCCGCCTCGGGAAGCGGAAAGACCACTGTCGCAACGGGTCTCATCGGTGCGCTGCGCCGTGCCGGACACCGGGTGGCGCCGTTCAAAGTCGGCCCCGACTTCATCGACCCCGGCTACCATGCGCTGGCGGCAGGCCGGCCCGGGCGCAACCTCGATCCGGTGATGGTCGGGGAGGATCTGATCGGGCCGTTGTACCGCAACGGATCCTTCGACGCCGACGTCGCTGTCGTCGAGGGTGTCATGGGCCTGTTCGACGGCCGCATCGAAGACCCGCTGCGCATCCCCGCCCGCGGATCCACCGGCCAGGTCGCCCACCTGCTGGGCGCCCCGGTGGTGGTGGTGGTCGACGGGCGCGGGCAGAGCCAGACCCTGGCCGCCGTGCTGTTCGGGCTTTCCACCCTGCGACCCGAGGTGCGGGTCGCCGGGGTGATCCTCAACAGGGTCGGCTCGGCCCGCCACGAGCAGGTGCTCACCCAGGCCTGCGAGTCGGTCGGAATCCCGGTCTTCGGGGCGCTTCCCCGCTGCGAGGACCTCGCGGTGCCGTCCCGCCACCTCGGGCTGGTCACTGCCACCGAGCACGGCGAGCAGGCCCGGGCGGCGGTGGAGGCGATGACCGACCTGGTGGCCCGTCACGTCGACGTGGCGGCGGTGCGGGCTGCGGCAGCCTCAGCGGTCACCGGCCCGGTGTGGTCGGCGGCTGAGGCGGTCGGCGAACCGGTGCCCGGCCGGCCGGTGGTGGCCGTCGCGGCGGGCGCGGCGTTCACCTTCGGCTACACCGAACACGACGACCTGCTGCGCGCCGCTGGTGCCGACGTCGTGACGTTCGATCCGCTGCGCGACACCCTGCCCGACCGGACCTGCGCACTGGTGCTGCCCGGCGGGTTTCCCGAGCAGTACCCGGAAGCGCTGACCGCCAACACCGCACTGCGCCGGCAAATCAGGGCGCTGGCCGACCATGCGCCGGTGCACGCCGAATGCGGCGGGCTGACCTACCTGATGTCGGATCTGGACGGACACCCGATGTGCGGGGTGCTGGCCGGCTCGGCCCGCTTCACCCCCCGGCTGACGCTCGGCTACCGCGACGCGGTAGCCCCCGCCGACTCGTCCCTGCATCCCGTGGGACGACGGGTGACCGGCCATGAATTCCACCGCACGACAGTCGAATTCACTGATCCTGTGCAGCCCGCGTGGCTGATGCCGCAGGGCGGCGAGGGGGCCGTACGCGGTGGCGTACACGCCTCCTACCTGCACACCCACCCCGCCGCGCACCCTGATTCGGTGCGGCGTTTCGTGGGGCGGGCCGCACTCGCCGGCGCTCGCTCCGACGCCGGCTGACAGGCGTCGGAAATCTCCTTTACGCGGCCGCGACACGTTCGGGCCGCGAAGAACAGCGGCTGTTTCCCCGGTGCGGGCGCATAATGGGAATTGCGTCAGTACTACGGCGAGCAGAGCGCAACGTCGGCGCACGCGTCTCACCCGGACGCTAGCCGACACCCGCCACAAGCAGGGTTGCTCGGCTGGCCGGAGTGCTGGAGCTGACTAAAGGTCTGTCGGGCCGAACATGCCGGACAGCGGCCTGAAGGAGGCGCCATGGCCGGATTTGTCGATGCCGGGTCGGGCGACGGCTGGACCGTCGACCTCGATCCCGTTCAGCTCGTCGATCACGACGGTGCGCCGACCTCCGAGGACCGATTCCACCGCGACCTGCCGCCCGAGACCCTGGGCTGGCTCTACGAGATGATGGTCGTCACCCGCGAACTCGACGTGGAGTTCATCAATCTGCAACGCCAGGGCGAACTCGCCTTGTACGCGTCGTGCCGCGGTCAGGAGGCCGCCCAGATCGGTGCGGTCGCCTGCCTGCGTAAAACCGACTGGCTCTTCCCGCAGTACCGCGAAATCGGGGCGTTTCTGCTGCGGGGCATCACCGGCGCCCAGATGGGAGCGGTCTGGCGGGGGAGTTGGCACGGCGGGCTTGGGTTCACCGGGAAGTGCTGCGCGCCGATCTCCATCCCGATCGGCACCCAGCCGCTGCACGCGGTGGGTGCGGCGATGGCGGCCCAGCGGCTCGGTGAGGATTCGGTCACCGTCGCGTTCGTCGGCGACGGCGCCACCAGTGCCGGTGACGTCCACGAAGCGCTCAATCTCGCGTCGGTGTTCGGCGCGCCCTGCGTGTTCTATGTGCAGAACAACCAGTGGGCGATCTCGGTGCCGGTGCACCGCCAACTGGCGGGTCCGTCGATCGCGCACCGCGCCATCGGCTACGGCATGCCCGGAATCCGGGTCGACGGCAACGACGTTCTGGCCTGCTACGCGGTGATGGCCGCAGCCGCCGAGCGGGCACGTGCCGGCCACGGGCCGACGCTCATCGAGGCGGTCACCTACCGGATGGGCCCGCACACCACCTCCGATGACCCGACCCGGTACCGCTCGGAGTCCGAGTTGGACCATTGGCGCACAAGGGATCCCGTCGTCCGCTACCGCAGCTACCTGCAGCGGATCGGGGTCTGGACCGACCGGCTTGAACAACGGGTCGGCGCGCACGCGACCCGGGTTCGCACCGAACTGCGGGAGGCGATCGTCGGTGCTCGCGACCCCGACGTGCGGGAGATGTTCGACACCGTCTACGCCGACATCACCCCCGACCTCGCTGCCCAGCGTGAGCAGCTGACCGCTGAGCTGGCCAAGGAGGCGTGAGGTGACACAGATATTCGAGCGTCCGCCGCTGCTGGTTCCGGGACCCACCACGGTGAACCTGACCATGGTTGCGGCGATCAACCGCGCCCTGCACGACGCGATGGCCGATGACGAGCGCGTCCTGGTGTTCGGCGAAGACGTCGCGACGCTCGGCGGTGTGTTCCGCGTGACCGATGGTCTGGCCCAGACATTCGGTGCCGCACGGTGCTTCGACACCCCGCTCGCGGAATCGGCCATCATCGGCATTGCCATCGGGATGGCGATTCGGGGCATGGTGCCGGTGCCGGAAATCCAATTCGACGGCTTCAGCTACCCGGCCTTCGACCAGATCGTCAGTCACCTGGCGAAGTACCGGATGCGCACCCACGGCGACATCGACATGGCGGTGACGGTTCGGATCCCGTCGTTCGGCGGTATCGGTGCGGTGGAGCACCACTCGGAATCCACCGAGAGCTACTGGGCGCACACCGCGGGACTGAAAGTGGTTGTGCCCTCCACGCCGGCCGATGCCTACTGGTTGCTTCGGGAGGCGATCGCCAGCCCCGACCCGGTGATCTACCTGGAGCCAAAGCGGCGCTACTGGACCCGCGGCGACGTCGATACCAGCCGGCCCGGTCTGCCGATCGGAAAGGCGGCGATCCGACGACCCGGTAACGACCTCACCGTCGTCACCTACGGCCCTCTGGTGGCCACCGCGGAAAGCGCGGCCGAACTGGCCGCCGAGCAGCACGGCTGGGATCTGGAAATCGTCGACCTGCGCTCGCTCAACCCACTGGACTTCGACACCATCGCCCAATCGGTGCGCAAGACCGGACGGTGTGTGGTGATGCACGAGGGGCCGCGCACCCTCGGGTTCGGCGCCGAGCTGGCCGCCCGGGTGTCCGAGGAGTTGTTCTACGAGTTGGAAGCTCCGGTGCTGCGCGCCACCGGATTTGACACGCCCTACCCGCCGGCACGCCTGGAGAAGCAATGGTTGCCGGGAGTCGACCGGCTCCTGGACTGTGTCGAACGCTCCCTGGAGATGCCATGAGTGTCAGCGACTTCCTGGTACCCGACCTGGGTGAGGGCCTCCAGGACGCCACGGTGTCGAGTTGGAGTGTCGCCGTCGGTGACGTGGTCGAACTGAACGAGACGCTGTGCACACTGGAGACGGCAAAGGCCGAAGTGGAGATCCCCAGCCCGTATGCCGGCCGGGTGGTCGAGCTCGGCGGCGGGGTGGGCGAAGTGCTGCCGGTGGGCGCTGTGCTGGTACGTGTGGAGACCGGCGCCGCCGACGGGGACGGCACACCGAAGCCGGAAACCAATGGCGCAGGCCGCAATCCGGTTCTGGTGGGCTACGGCGCCGATGCCGGATCGGACACCAGCCGCCGGGCGGCGGCACGGCCAGACCGACACGAAAGCCGACACGAAGACCGTGCGCGCGGATCGCGTCCGAAGGCAAAGCCCGCGGTCCGCAAGCTGGCCGCCGAACTGCTGGTCGACCTGGCGACGCTGCCGCCGGGGCCGGACGGGTTGATATCGCGGGAGGCGGTGCTCGCCGCGGCCGGGGTGCACAGCGAGCAACGCCCCGGGGTGTCCTACGACGTGCTGCCGGTGCGCGGTGTGCACGCGGCGATGGCCCAACGGATGACGCTGTCCCGCAGCCAGATCCCAGACGCGCACGCCAGCGTCGAGGTGGACGGAACACGGCTGCTGGCGCTGCGGGACACGCTGGCCCTGAATCCGTTCACGATCACGTTGCGGCTTCTGGTTCTGGCGCTGACCCACCACCGAATCCTCAACTCCACCTGGGTCGATGGAGCTGCCGGCCCTCAGGTGCACACCCATCACCCGGTGCACCTCGGTGTGGCGGTGGCCGCCCCACGCGGCCTGCTGGTCCCGGTGGTCCGCGACGCCCAGGCCATGACGACCCGTCAGCTCGCCGACGCGGTCGCCGCGCTGATCACCAGTGGGCGCGACGGCCTGCTGACGCCGGCACAGCTGTCGGGCTCGACGTTCACGGTGTCGAACTTCGGGGCACTGGGCCTTGACGAAGGCGTTCCGGTGATCAACCACCCCGAGGCGGCGATTCTGGGGCTCGGCGCGCTGCGGCCACGCGCGGTGGTGGTCGACGGTGCACTGGCGGTGCGGTCGACGATGAAGCTGACCTGTGCCTTCGACCACCGGGTGGCCGACGGCGCCCAGGTCGCCGCGTTTCTGGGGGAGCTTCGCGCGTTGATCGAGACCCCCGAGACAGCCCTGCTGGAGCTGTAATAACCGGACCGGCGACCGCCATCCCGGCCCGGGCCCCCAGCATGACTGCTCGCTAGGCTCGCCCGGTGACCGAGAACGCCTATCTCGTCGGACTGCGGCTGTCCGGCAAGAAGGTTGTCGTCATCGGCGGCGGCACGGTGGCTCAGCGCCGGGTGCCGGTGCTGATCGCCCACGGCGCACAGGTCCACGTCGTCGCGCGGGTCGCCACCCCGGCGGTGGAGGCACTGGCCGAACAGAAGCCCGGCATCACCCTGGAATTGCGCGACTACCGCGACGGCGACCTCGACGGCGCCTGGTACGCGATCGCCGCCACCGACGACCCGGCCGTCAACGCCGCGATCGTGGCCGAAGCCGAGCGGCGGCGCATCTTCTGTGTCCGCGCCGACGCCGGCCGGGAGGGCACCGCGGTGACACCGGCCTCCTTCGACTACGAGGGCCTGCTGGTCGGCGTGCTGGCCAGCGGAGAGCATCGCCGGTCGGCTGCGGTGCGTTCAGCCATCCGGGAGGCGTTCCAAAGCGGCCGCATCGTGCCCGACATCGTGGCCAGCACCGCCTCCGACGTGGTGCCCGGCGGGGTGGCCCTGGTCGGCGGTGGGCCCGGGGACCCGGAACTGATCACCGTGCGCGGGCGCCGGCTGCTGGCGCACGCCGACGTGGTGGTGGCCGACCGGCTCGCCCCGCCGGAACTGCTGGCCGAACTGCCGCCGCATGTCGAAATCATCGACGCCGCCAAGATTCCGTACGGCCGGGCGATGGCGCAGGAGGCCATCAACTCCGTTCTGATCGACCGCGCCCGGGCGGGGCAGTTCGTGGTGCGGCTCAAGGGCGGGGATCCGTTCGTGTTCGCCCGCGGCTATGAGGAAGTCCTCGCCTGCGCCGAAGCTGGGATCCCGGTCACAGTGGTGCCCGGCGTGACCAGCGCCATCGCGGTGCCCGCCCTGGCCGGTGTTCCGGTCACCCATCGCGCGGTCAACCACGAGTTTGTCGTGGTCAGCGGGCATCTCGCCCCCGACAACCCGGAATCGCTGGTGAACTGGGATGCGCTGGCGAAGCTGTCCGGCACTCTGGTGCTGCTGATGGCGGTGGAACGCATCGAACTGTTCGCCCAAGCCCTGCTACAGGGTGGCCGACCAGCCCAGACGCCGGTGCTGGTGGTTCAGCACGGCACCACCTCGGCCGAGCGGATCCTCCGCGCCACCCTCGCTGACGTGCACGAACGCATCCGTGAGGAGGGGATTCGACCGCCGGCGATCATCGTTATCGGTCCGGTGGCCGGATTCGAGACGCTATCGAGACTTTAAAGTCTTCTTAATTTTGGGGTAGGGTAGGCCGCTATGACGGCTCTCAACGATGCTGAGCGCACCGCACCCTTCAGACGGGTGACCCGCAGCCTCGGCTATCGGAACGCCTCCGACGCGCGCCCCGCTTCTGTGCGGCTGCCTGCAACGATAGACAACGGACCGGCCGCTCCGAAAAACCCGCGCACCCCGGCGTGGCTGCCCTCCAAGCGGTTCCTCGCCGCGGTGTTCGCCATCGGCGGCATGCAGCTGCTGGCCACCATGGACAGCACCATCGCGATCGTGGCGCTGCCCAGGATCCAGGACGAGCTGGGTCTGTCCGACGCCGGGCGCAGCTGGGTGATCACCGCCTATGTGCTGACCTTCGGTGGTCTGATGCTGCTCGGCGGACGGCTGGGCGACACCATCGGCCGCAAGCGCACCTTCATCGTCGGTGTGACGCTGTTCGTCATCGCCTCGGTGCTGTGCGGAATCGCTTGGGACCAGACGACTCTCGTCATCGCGCGGCTGCTGCAGGGCGTCGGCGCGGCGATCGCCTCGCCGACCGGCCTGGCGTTGGTGGCCACCACGTTTGCGAAGGGCCCGGCCCGTAACGCGGCCACCGCGGTGTTCGCCGCCATGACCGGCATCGGTTCGGTGATGGGTCTGGTCGTCGGCGGTGCCCTCACCGAGGTGTCCTGGCGGCTGGCATTCCTGGTCAACGTCCCGATCGGGCTGCTGGTGATCCACCTGGCCCGCACCACGCTGCGGGAGACGCACCGTGAGCGGCTCAAGCTCGACGCCGCCGGCGCGCTGCTCGCTACGGTCGCCTGCACCGCCGCGGTCTTCGGGTTCACCCAGGGTCCGGAGAAGGGCTGGATGGCTCCCTCCACGCTGGGCGCCGGCCTGGCCGCCGTGCTCGCCTTCGTGGCCTTCGTGGCCGTGGAGCGCACCGCGGTGAACCCGGTCGTCCCGTTCGCGCTGTTCCGCGACCGCAACCGATTCGCCACCTTCGCGGCGATCTTCCTCGCCGGCGGCGTGATGTTCACCCTGACCGTGCTGATCGGCCTATACGTGCAGGACATCCTGGGCTACAGCGCCCTGCGCGCGGGCCTCGGCTTCATCCCCTTCGTCGTCGCCCTCGGAGTCGGCCTGGCTATCTCCTCGCAGCTGGTGTCGGTCTTGCCGCCCCGGCTGCTGGTCATCGCCGGCGGCGTCTTCGTGCTCGGCGCCATGCTGTACGGCTCCACCCTGGACGCCGGCATCCCGTACTTCCCGAACCTGGTCATCGCCGTCGTGGTCGGCGGCCTGGGCATCGGCATGATCGTGGTTCCGCTGACCGTCTCGGCCATCGCCGGGGTGGGTTCCGACCAGATCGGCCCCGTCTCGGCCATCGCCCTGATGCTGCAGAGCCTGGGCGGCCCGGTGGTGCTGGCCATCGTCCAGGCCGTCATCACCTCGCGCACGCTGTACCTCGGCGGAACCACCGGACCGGTGAAGCGGATGAACCCGGAGCAGTTGCACGCCTTGGACCAGGGCTACACCTACGGTCTGCTGTGGGTGGCCGGAGTGGCGGTCATCGTCGGTGTCGTGGCGCTGTTCATCGGCTACACGGCCAAGCAGGTGGCGCATGCCCAGGAAGTCAAGGAAGCGATCGACTCCGGGGACATCTAGCCCGAGGGGGGTGGGGAGGGGTCCGGGAGACCAATCCGGCCCAGACTTGGCTCGGACTGCCGCGCCCGGCTAGGTAGGGTATCCACCCATGGCTGGCGCGAGCGTTCCCGAACCGCCACCCAGAACCCTTGCCGCCAGCGTGCTGGGCATCGCGATCGTCGCGATCACCGGCATGCAACTGATGGCCACGCTGGACGGCACCATCGTGATCGTCGCCCTCCCTCGTATGCAGGCTGACCTCGACTTATCCGAGGCGGCAAAGAGCTGGGTCATCACCGCGTACGTGCTCACCTTCGGCGGGTTGCTGTTGCTGGGCGGCCGGGTCGGCGACGCCATCGGCCACAAGCGGGCGTTCATCTCCGGCGTCGGGGTCTTCACCATCGCCTCCATGGCGTGCGGCCTGGCCACCGACGGCCCGCTACTGATCGCCGCCCGGGCGGTGCAGGGCATGGGTGCGGCGGTGGCCGCGCCCACCGGTCTGGCGCTGATCGCCACCACCTACGCCCCCGGCCGTGCCCGAAACCAGGCCATGGCCATCTCGGCTGCCATGCAGGGGCTCGGGTCGGTGCTGGGTCTGGTGGTTGGCGGCGCGCTCACGGTGATCTCTTGGCGCCTGGCGTTCCTGATCAACTTGCCGATCGGCGTGATCATCGTGTGGATCGCGCTGACGCGACTGGAGGAGACCCGGCACGAACGCCTCAAACTCGACATCACCGGGGCGCTGCTGGCCACCCTGGGGTGCGGCGCGGCCGTCATGGTGTTCACCCAGGGTCCGGCGCGCGGTTGGTCCGACCCATGGGTGATCGCGGCGGGGGCGGCCGCGGTGCTGCTGTTCCTGGCCTTCTTCATGGTCGAACGTAAGGCCGATCACCCCCTGGTTCCGCTCTGGCTGTTTCGGGACCGCAACCGGGTGGCGACGTTCGTCTCGCTGTTTCTGGCCGGCGGGGTGCTGCTGACGCTGACGGTGATGATCGGGCTTTACGTCCAGGACGTCCTGGGCTACTCCGCGCTGCACGCCGGAATCGGGTTCATTCCGTTCGCGCTCGCGCTGGGTCTGGGAAACGTGTGCACCGCCCAACTGGCGCCGTACATCGCGCCCCGCTGGCTGATCATCGGCGGCGGCATCTTCGTGCTGGGCGCGATGATCTTCGGGTCCACCCTGACCCGGACCATCCCGTATTTCCCGGACCTGCTGCTGCCGATCCTCATCGGCGGTTTCGGCATCGGCGTCATCTCGGTGGTGCTGCCGCTGTGCGCACTGGCCAATGTCGGGCCGCGGGAGATCGGTCCGATCAGCGCCATCACCCTGATGGCCCAGAACCTCGGCGGCCCCATGGTTCTGGTGATCATCCAGGCCGTGCAGATATCCCGCACGCTGTATCTGGGCGGAACCACCGGTCCGGTCGCCGATATGACTCCCGCCCAACTCGACGCCCTTGACGCGGGCTACACCTATTCGCTGCTCTGGATCGCCGCCGTCGCCGTTCTGGTCGGCGGCAGTGCCCTTTTCATCGGATACACGGCTCAGCAGATCGCCGCCGCGCAGCACACCCGCGAAGCCGTCGAGGCCGGCGAACTGTAGCGGTCCCAGCCGGCCTGCGGCGGGTGGATAAGCTGACCCGCTGTGATCACTCGCATGTCGGAACTGTTCCTGCGCACCCTGCGCGACGACCCGGCCGACGCCGAAGTCCCCAGCCACAAGCTGCTGATCCGGGCGGGCTACGTCCGACAGATCGGGCCGGGCCTCTACAGCTGGCTGCCGCTGGGTCTGCGGGTGCTGCGCCGGATCGAAGCCATCGTGCGGGAGGAGATGGTGGCGATCGGCGGCCAGGAGATCCTGTTCCCCGCGCTGCTGCCTCGGGCTCCCTACGAGACCACCAACCGCTGGACCGAATACGGCGACGGGGTGTTCCGGCTCAAGGACCGCCGAATGAACGACTATCTGCTGGGTCCCACCCACGAGGAACTGTTCACCCTGACCGTCAAGGGGGAGTACAGCTCCTACAAGGACTTCCCGGTGCTGCTGTTCCAAATTCAGGCCAAGTACCGCGACGAGGCCCGCCCGCGGGCCGGCATCCTGCGCGGACGCGAGTTCGTCATGAAGGACTCCTATTCCTTCGACACCTCCGACGACGGCCTGCGCGAGGTCTACCTGGCACACCGCGACGCGTATCAGAAGATGTTCTCCCGCATGGCGATTCGCTACGTGATCGTCTCGGCGGTGTCCGGCGCCATGGGCGGCAGCGCCTCGGAGGAATTCCTCGCCGAAAGCGACGTCGGTGAGGACACCTTTGTGCGATGCCTGGAGTCGGGCTACGCCGCCAACGTCGAGGCCGTCACCACCGCGGTACCCGACCCGCTGCCGACCGACGGTCTGCCCGACGCCGTCGTGCACGACACCGGTGACACCCCGACCATCGCCACGCTGGTCGACTGGGCCAACGCGACGCTGGGCCGTCCCGTCACTGCAGCGGACACCCTCAAGAACGTCATGCTGAAAGTTCGTGCCCCCGGCGATGATTGGGAATTGCTCGCGATCGGGGTTCCGGGCGACCGCGAAGTCGACGATAAGCGCCTCGGCGCCGCGCTCGACCCGGCTGAATACGCGATGCTCGACGACACTGACTTCGCCAAGCATCCATTCCTGAAGAAGGGGTACATCGGCCCGAAGGCCCTGCTGAACAACGGTGTTCGGTATCTCGTCGACCCGCGGGTGGGCAACGGAACCTCCTGGATCACCGGCGCCGACGAGACCGGCAAGCACGTCGTCGGCCTGGTGGCCGGACGCGACTTCACCCCGGACGGCACCATCGAGGCCGCCGAGGTCCGCGACGGCGATCCCGCCCCGGATGGCGCTGGACCGCTGGTCAGCGCCCGCGGCATCGAGATCGGTCACATCTTCCAGCTGGGCCGTAAGTACACCGACGCGTTCTCCGTAGACGTGCTCGGCGAGGACGGCAAGCCGGTGCGCTTGACCATGGGGTCCTACGGGATCGGGGTATCGCGGCTGGTTGCGGTGATCGCCGAGCAGCATCACGACGAGCTCGGCTTGCGCTGGCCGGCGTCGGTCTCACCGTTCGATGTTCACCTGGTGATCGCGAACAAGGACCCCGATGCCCGCGCCGGGGCCCAAGCCCTGGCCGTGGAGCTCGACGTCCAAGGCTTCGACGTGCTGCTCGACGACCGGACATCCTCGCCCGGGGTCAAGTTCAAAGACGCCGAACTGATCGGTGTGCCGTGGATCGTCGTGCTGGGCCGCGGCTGGGCGGAGGGCAAAGCCGAACTGCGCAACCGGTTCACCGGGCAGACCCAGGAGATTGCGGTGGCCGATGCGGCCGCCCAGATCGCCGCGGCCCTGACCGCAGAGGCCTGAGCCGGGCGACGGCGCGAAGCCGGCCTCAGACTGCGCAGGTCTACTCGCTGCCGCCGGGGAACGCCTCGGTCACCGGCCAGGCGCCCAGGACCTTGCGCCACCGCGCCGCCGTGACCGCGCACTGGGTCAGAGCGGTGCCGCCGAAAGCGCGGTCCTGCTCGATGTCGGTCTGCTCCAGCACCGCCCGCCAGGCCACCGCGCAGTCGCTCTCCAGCTGCACGGCCAATTTGGCTGCGCTGGAAGGGGAGTCGACAACCATCGGAAGCTGATAGCCCACCGCCGGTAGCGGCACATTGACTGACCGCTCCTTCATCAGGGCCACCGCGGCCTCACGCCGATCGCGGTGCTGGGCCAGCGACTTGGATACCAATTCGTTGTCTTCGGGCATCACATGCGGCGAGACCATGCCGTAGCCGTAGATCGCGGCGTGTTCGGCCGCGATCGCATCGAACATCGCGCCCGGCCCGGGATCGGAGGGCCGGTCTGGATTTGGCGTCGGTTCAGCCGTCGACGACGGCGAAGCGGGGGAGGTCACCGCGGCTTCCTTTCGGTCGGCTTCTGTTGCGCCGGCTCCGGCGGCGCCTCCGGGGTGTCGGGGGGCAGCCCGACGGTGAACGATGTCGTGCAGGCGGCGGCGATCGACCCCATCAGCCCGGCGCGGTAGCCGGACAGTGTCGGCACCAGCTTGGCCGCGCTGTCCGCCGACTTCCGCAGCGCGTCGATGACGTCGCGGAGCCTGGGTGGCGGTGCAGCGGGCTGCTGCGCCGGTGTCGGGGTCGCCGACGTCGTCTCCGGAGTCTCGGTCGGCGTCGGTTTGCCCGCAGCGCGCGCCAGTTCCTCCACCAGAGCGGTGGCATGACGGGCGCGTTCGGCGGCCACCTCGCTCAGCGCCGCGGCGACCGCCGGCTTGGCGGCCTTGGCCGCCGCCGTCGCCAGCTCACTGTCTCGACGCGCGGCGGCGAGTTCGGCCTCCAGCGGGTCGGGGGCCGGGGGTTCGGACTGCCCGCACGCCACCGCCGTCCCGAGTAGGGCCAGTGCGAGCAGGCCGCGTCCGCTGCCGACGAGGACACGGCGCCGGCTGAACACGGTCGAGGGCAGTGGGTCGGGCGAGGGGAACGGGTCGGGGTCGAGCACGCCAACATCCTGCCATTGCCCATCCCGTGCCCATCCCGTTGCTGGCGTATCGTTGGTAGCCGGTCAGAACAATTCAAGATGAGGAGCTCGCCGTGACGGAGCGGCCCCCGAGTTCGTCGCCGGGTTTGCCCACGCCGGAGCAGGTGATCGAGCTACTCGCCGACGAGTTCGCATGCAGCGGCTACGAGGTTGACGACGTGGCGGTCGACACGCGCACCCGGCCGCCGCGGATCACGGTGGTCGCCGACGGCGACACCCCGCTGGACCTTGAGACCGTCTCGGAACTGTCCCGATCCGCGTCGGCCGCACTCGACGCTGCCGACGCCGGATGGGACCCCTACGTGCTCGAAGTCAGCTCGCGCGGGGTAGACCGGCCACTCACTGCCGAGCGGCACTTCCGCCGGGCCCGAGGGCGCCGCATCGAGGTGTCGCTGGCCGATGGGGACACTGTCACCGGCCGGGTCGGGGAGACCGGCGCCGGCACGGTGGATCTGGTCGTCCGATCCGGCGGGGACTGGAAGGTTCGCCGCCTGCGACTGAACGAAATCCGAAAAGCCGTTGTCCAGGTTGAATTCTCGGCACCTCCCGCCAGGGAACTCGAGTTGGCCGGCGTTGCTCGTCCGACACCCACGGAGGCCGGGGCATGAACATCGACATGGCCGCACTGCACGCGATCGAGATCGACCGGGGCATCTCGGTCGACGAACTGCTCGACACCATCAAGTCGGCGCTGCTGACCGCCTACCGCCATACCGACGGGCATCAGCCCGACGCCCGCATCGAGATCGAGCGCAAGAGCGGCGCAGTGCAGGTGCTCGCCCGCGAAACCGATGGCGACGGCAACCTCATCAGCGAGTGGGACGACACCCCCGAGGGCTTCGGCCGGGTCGCCGCCACCACCGCCCGCCAGGTGATGCTGCAGCGCTTCCGCGACGCCGAGAACGAGCGGGTGTACGGCGAATTCTCCGCCCGGGAAGGCGACATCGTGGCCGGGGTGGTGCAGCGCGACGCCCGGGAGAACGCCCGCGGCAACGTGGTGGTGCGGCTGGGCAGCGAAACCAAGGGGTCGGAGGGCATGATTCGTCCCGCGGAGCAGGTCCCGGGCGAGTCCTACGAACACGGCGACCGGCTGCGCTGCTACGTCGTCGGGGTGACCCGCGGCACGCGCGAGCCGCGCATCGAACTGTCCCGCACCCACCCGAACCTGGTGCGCAAGCTGTTCTCGCTGGAGGTCCCGGAGATCGCCGAGGGATCGGTGGAGATCGTGGCGGTGGCCCGCGAGGCGGGGCACCGATCCAAGATCGCGGTGCGGGC
>JAULZA010000078.1:0-4934 GCA_032117575.1 Mycolicibacterium sp. | reverse complement strand
GGGGGCGAACGGGCACCCGCCGAGGCCGCCGACCGATGAGTCCAGCCGGCTCACCCCGGCGCTGACGGCGGCCCATGCGCTGGCCAGTCCGGCACCGCGGGTGTTGTGGAAGTGCGCACCCAGTGGCTGCGCGCCGATGTGCGGACGCACCAGTTTGACGAGTTCGGTGACCCGGCCCGGGGTGGCGGTGCCGATGGTGTCGGCGATGGCTATCCGGTCGGCATCGTGGGTGCAGGCGACGTCGACGACGTCGAGCACCCGCTGTGGGGGGGTGGGGCCGTCAAACGGGCAGTCCCAGGCGGTGGAGATGATCACCTCGACACTCACGCCGGCATCGTGGGCGATGGCGACGATGTCGGCGATCTGCGCGCTGGCCTCGGCACTGCTGCGGCCGACGTTGGCGCGGCTGTGTCCGTCAGCGGCGGAGACGACGTACTCGACCGACCGGAACCCGGCCGCGATGGCGCGGTGCACGCCGTTCGGGCTGGCGACCAGCGCGGAGAACTCGATGTCGGGGTAGTCGTGCAGCGCGGCGGCCACCTCCGGTGCGTCGGCCAGGGCGGGCACCTTGGAGGGGGAGACGAAGGCGGTGGCCTCCACTTCACGCACGCCGGTGGCGGCGATGGCGGCCAGCAGTTCGAGCTTGGCGGACAACGGAATCGGCGTTTCGATCTGCAGGCCGTCGCGCAGCGCAACCTCGCGGATCGTTACGTGGGCGGGCAGGTTGCTCACAGCACCCCCCTGTCGGCCAGTGCGGTCAGGTCGTCGGCGGTCATTCCCAGCAGTCCGCGGTAGATCTCGTCGTTGTGCTGACCGGGCCGCGCCGGGCCTGCGCTGCGCACCCCGCCGGGGGTGGCAGAGAGCACCGGCACCACGCCCGGGCCGAGCACGGTGCGCCCGGCGCCCTCGTCGTGGTGCTCGACGAGCATGCCGCGGGCCAGGAACTGCGGATCGCGCACCACCTCGGCGACGGTGTTGATCGGGCCGGCGATCACCCCCGCCGCACTGAGGGTGTCGATGATGTCGTCGGGCTGACGCTGCTGCGCCCAACCCCCGATGATGGCGTCGAGCTCGTCCTGGTTGCGCCCGCGTGCCCCGTGGTTGACGAAGCGGTCGTCGTCGGCGAGTTCGGGGCGCCCCATCGCGTCGCACAGCCGTCGAAACACGGTGTCCTGGTTGGCGGCGATCACTACCCAGCTGCCGTCGGCGCTGGGGTAGATGTTCGACGGGGCGATGCCCTCCAGGCGCGTGCCCGACGGTCCGCGCACCACCCCGCCGGCGTCGTAGTCGGGGATGGTGGATTCCTGCACCGCCAGGCAGGCCTCGGTGAGCGCGGTGTCCACCACCTGTCCCTCGCCGGTGACGGTGCGCCGGTACAGCGCCGCGAGTGCCCCCTGGGCGGCGAACATGCCGGCCAGGGTGTCGCCCAGGGACAGCGCCAGCCGCGGCGGCGGGCCGCCGGGGAAGCCGTTCATGTGCCGAAGACCGCTGACCGCCTCGGCTACTGACGCGTACCCGGCCTTGCCGGCGTCGGGCCCGGTCTGGCCGTAGCCCGATACGCGCACCAGGATAATGCCCGGATTCCGTTGTCGCAGAACGTCATAGCCCAGGTTCCATTTCTCCAGGGTGCCGGGCCGGAAGTTTTCCACGATGATGTCGGAGCGCTGTGCCAGGTCGAGGAAGATGGCGCGGCCCTGCGGCTCGCGCAGGTTTAGCGTGATGGCCTTCTTGTTGCGGGCGTGCACGGTCCAGAAGAAGTAATGCCCATCGACCTCGGCCTGGCCCCAGGTGCGCAGCGGATCGGGTGAACCGGGCGGCTCAATCTTGATCACCTCGGCACCCATGTCGCCGAGCAGCCGGCCCGCGAACGGGCCGGAGATCAGCGTGCCCATCTCCAGCACCCGGATGCCGTCGAGCGCACCGGTCATGGTGTTGCGCCGCTGAAATTGCGGCGGGTGAGCCAGTCGGTGACGATCCCGACTGCCTCCTGAAGCGGCTCGCGCTGTTCGGGACCGGCGTAGTAGTGGTTGGCGCGGGCGATCTCGTGCATCTCCTTGTCTTCGACACCGATGGCCTCGTAGAGCCGGCGGGTGTGGCTCGGTGTGCAGGCGTTGTCGGCGAGGTTGCCGATCACCAGGGTGGGCACCGTGACGTCACGGCCGCAGGCGATGCCGTCGGCGCGGGCGTCGTCGTAGCTCCACTGCGACAGCCAACTGCGCAGCGAGCAGAACCGGGCCAGCCCGATCGGGCTGGAGTTCACGATCCGCGGGTCACCGAGGTAGCAGGTGCCGGGTTCGCGGTCATTGGGGTCCACGGCCGGGTCCAGCCAGCGGGGGTCGGCCATGGTGCCGTGCACGACGAAGCAGAACTCCTCGTCGCCGCGGCCCTGCGCTTCGAGTTCATCAAGTTTTCCCTTGACCCAGTGCGTGATTCGCCGATTGCGGTCGATCTGGGCCTGGCGATAGCGCTGCAGGAATTCGTCGGTATAGGGCGGCTGATTGGGGTTGTCGGGGTAGTAGAGATCGAGGTTGGGATCGCGCTGTGTGGGGTCGGACTCGTCGAGGATGGAGGCGTCCAACCATTCCGTGAGCGTGCCGTGGCGACTGATGTGGGCGGCGAGCAGCATGATGGCGTCGGCTGGTGGCATGTCCACGACGGGGGCTTGCTGTTGGTAATCCGCCTGTTGTTGATAAAACAATGACAGCGACCCGCCGCCACTCCAGCCGGCCAGCACCACCTTCGAGTAGCCCAGCCTTGTCTTAGCGTCGGTGATCACCTCGCCGAGATCCTCGATGACCTTCTCCATGATCAGGTTGGAATCGGTGCCGCGGTAGCGACTGCCGGCGTAGATGACGTGATGGCCGGCACGGGCCAGGGCGTTGACCATCGGAAGGTAGGCGCCGCCGCCGATCGGGTGCATGAACACCAGCACGGTGTCGCTCGGCGTTTCCGGGACCAGCTGATAGCACTCCAGCACCACGATCTCGGCGATTCCGCCGTAGACATCGCGGACACCCGATTTGTTTTGGAAGGCAACGAGATACGGGGTGCGCTGGTATGTCACGAGTGCTGGCCCAGATCCGCGGCCAAAACCTCTGCCGACGGAACCAGGCGCTGGCGGGTGTCGACGGCGATCACCTTCCAGTCCACCGAGGTGTACTCGTCGAATTTGCGACGAGCCCGTTCGCGAGCTTTCTCAGGCGCGCCGTGATGCACGCCCTGCGGGGCGTGGCTGATGAGTCCAGGCGGCATCGGAATGCCGTACAGCGAGCCGCCGTGGAAGAACGCGATCTCATCGAAGTCGACATTGCGGTGGTACCACGGCGTGCGTTCGGTGCCCGGCACGCCTTCGGCCGGCTTGGGCAGGAAGTTGCAGACGTAGACCCCGGTCGCCTCCATGAACAGGTGCACCATCGGCGGCAGGTGCACGCTGTTGGACGTCACGACGTTGTAGTCGTCGATGTTGAAGGTGAAGGGGAAGTTGTCGCCCTGCCACCCCTCGACGTCCAGTGGGTTGTGCTCGTAGAACAGCGAAGTGGTCTGCACATCGTTGACTGGCCGGTGCATCAATCGCACCTCGTAAGAGGTGCGGTCGTCGTCCTCAATGGGTTCCGGGTCGGGAACGGCGGCCAACGACGGATCGAAGGGCCAGTGCCGGCCGAGTGGGCCGGGCGGGGGAGTCCGGAACTCGTCGGTGGCCTCGATCAACAGCCAGGTGCTCTCGCTGGTGCCATTCCCCGAGTCGCTTCGCTCCTGCCCACCGTGTGGCAGTTGACGCCAGGTGCACGCCTTCGGAATGTAGATCCAGTCGCCGGTGCGGTAATCCAGCGAGCCGAATTCGGTCTCCAGGCGCCCGGACCCCTGGTGCACGAAGCACAACAGATCGCCGTCGATGTAGCGGATGTAGAAGGGCATGGGCTCGGCCCGGCGGCTCAACGAGATTCTGCAATCGGGGTTGGAGAACAGCAGCATCGGTGCGCCCGCCGGGTCGGTGGCGTCACCGGGTTTCAACTGATCGGCCAGAACGTCGACCGGCCGCAACGGGCCCACCGCCCGGAACTGGGTCGGATCGTGTCGCCGGTACATGCTGGCGGTGCGGCCGGTGAACCCGCCGCGGCCCAACTCGTCATCCTTGAGACCGTCGAGATCGGCGTGTAACCGCCGCGGTGTGGTGCCTTTGCGCAGGTGAACGAATGATTCCATGGGATCTCCAGGGCTTGCGGCGGAAAAAACTGAAAGTGATGTTACTTTTGGTTCACCGCGCTGACAAGGGGTTTTGTCGCATCGCATCACGGCTCGGTAACGAGTTTGATTTCGCTGGCTCCTGAGGCCGTGTTTTACTCATCTCTGCATTCCGTATAAAGCATCCGTAAGAGAAAGCTGGGGTGGCTTGGTGAAGCCTGTGTTCGAGAAGGTGCGTAGCTGGTCGCGCCGATTCACGGTGGCGGCGGTCGCTGCCGCGGCACTGCCGGGCCTGATCGGCGTCGTCGGCGAAACCGCCCCGGCGAGCGCGTTCTCGCGCCCCGGCCTGCCGGTCGAGTACCTCGATGTGCCGTCGCCGAGCATGAACCGGACCGTCCGGGTGCAGTTCCAGAGCGGCGGGGAGAACTCCCCGAACGTCTGGCTGCTCGACGGCCTGCGCGCCCAGGAGGACTTCAACGGTTGGGATATCAACACCCAGGCGTTCGAGTGGTACCTGGACTCGGGCCTGTCGATCTCGATGCCGGTGGGCGGACAGTCCAGCTTCTACGCCGACTGGTACCGGCCCGCCTGCGGCAAGGCCGGTTGCTCGACCTACAAGTGGGAGACCTTTCTGACCTCCGAGGCGCCGCAGTGGTTGCAGGCCAACCGCAACGTGCGTCCGACCAACAACGCCGCAGTCGGCCTGTCGATGGCCGGCTCGGCCTCGATGTCGCTGGCCGCGTGGCACCCGG
>JAULZA010000077.1:0-11968 GCA_032117575.1 Mycolicibacterium sp. | reverse complement strand
TTGTCGATGGCCACGAGTGTGGCCGGGGGTCTGCTGGCCGGTGCCGTGTTCTCCCGCATCTGGAAGCATGTCGACGACTCCGGTGAGGGGCCGCCGGATCCGAAGGATCTGCGGCGCTCGGCCCGCGAGGCGCTGATCGGCGCGGCGCTTCAGGGACTGATCTTCGGCGTGGTCCGCGCAGCGGTCGACCGGGCGGGGGCGCGCGGCTACCGCGCCGTGACGCACCTGGATCCGGTGGCCGCCTAGTCTGCCGCGATCAGTCTGCCGCGACTTCGCCCCAGGTGGCCACGGCCCCGGAGTGGCCGATCCTGAACACCTGCACCGTCGTGGCCACGGAAGCCACCACCACGAACACCGCGATCACCGCCGACACCGCTTTAGACAGGGGCTTGCTGCGCTCGGCGCGCCGGTGGGTGACCACCAGTGCGATCGCCGCCGCGAGCAGGGCCGCCGCGAAGTAGATCATCGTCTTGCCGAGGTGTTCATGGACCTCGACCGCCGCAGTCTCGCCGACGTTGTGTTCCAGCCATTCCCCGGCGTTGGCGGTGATGGGGGTGAGCACCGCAGTGATCCCGGCCAGCGCGGCCACGAGCCACACGAACCGTCGCCGCGCAGCCGGCCAGAGAGCGCAGAAGATCGCCAGGATCGCGGTCAGCGGGGCGAGCACCACCAGGAAGTGGACGAGTAGCGGATGGGCCGGCAGCCCGCTGATGGTCGACACGCAGGAATGCTACAAGCGGGGTGGCCGGGGGTGTCGCTCAGATCCACCGGCTCGCACAGCGACTGCACAGCCACTGCGACATCGCCGAGGCGGCCGGTACGGTGACCACCGAACAGTCCGACGATCTGCTCGCCTGTCTCTACGGTCTGTACGCCCTGCTGTGCCTGCACTTCGTGCAGGAGGAGGAGAACTTCTTCGTGCTCGCCCCGACGCCGCCCGAGCGGTGACCTGGCTCAACCGCAACGTGCGGGTGCTCTCCGCGGTGTCGTTCCTGCAGGACACCGCCAGCGAACTGCTTTATCCGCTGCTTCCCATCTATCTGACCACGGTGCTCGGCGCCCCGCCGTCGGTGGTCGGCGCGGTGGAAGGGGCGGCCGAGGGCGCGGCATCGCTGACCAAGATCGGTGTCGGCCCGCTCGGCGACCGGTTCGCCAAACGCCCGCTGATCGCCACCGGATACGGCATGGCCGCGCTGGGCAAGGTGTTTGTCGCGATCGCCGTGGCCTGGCCGGGTGTCCTCGCGGGCCGGGTGGTCGACCGCCTCGGCAAGGGCATCCGCGGCGTCCCCCGCGACGCCCTGCTGGTCGAAGGGCTCCAACCCGCCGACCGCGGAAAGGTTTTCGGCTTCCACCGCACCATGGACACCCTCGGGGCGGTCGTCGGCCCGCTCATCGGCCTGCTGGGCTATGAGCTGCTCGACCACCAGATCAAACCACTGTTGCTCATCGCCATCGTGCCGGCGGTGCTGTCGGTGCTGCTGCTCGTCCTGGTGCGGGAACGGCCGCGCACCGGCCCGCGGCCGGCTCGCCAGCCGATTCTGGCCGGTATGCGCGACCTGCCGCGGCGGTTCTGGCGGGTGACCGCCATGGTGGTCGGATTCGGTCTGGTGAACTTCCCCGACGCGCTGTTGTTGTTGCCGCTCAACGAGATCGGCTTCAGCGTGGTGATGGTGATCCTTGCCTACGTCACCTACAACCTGGTGTATGCCCTGGGTAGCTTTCCGGCCGGGCTGCTGTCCGACCGGATGCCCCGCTCGGCGGTGTTCGGTCTGGGTCTGATGTTCTTCGCCATCGGCTATATCGGGCTGGGACTCACCACCGACACGGTGACCGCATGGGTGCTGATCGGGGTCTACGGGCTGTTCACCGCCTGCACCGACGGAGTCGGTAAGGCGTGGGTGTCGTCGCTGGCCGGGGGAGCGCGGCAGGCCACCGCCCAGGGAGTTTTTCAGGGCGGCAGCGGTTTCGCCGTGCTGATCGCCGGAGTATGGGCCGGCCTGCTCTGGGGCGAGGACGGCCGGTTGCCGCTGCTGATCTCCGGTACGGTCGCGGCCTGCTTCGCGGTTGGCCTGCTCGGCTGGTGGGTGCTGCGGCCACGGCAACGGAGCGCGGTCTAGTGCGCACGATTCATGTCATCGGCATCGGCGCCGGCGATCCGGATTACGTTACTGCACAAGCGATCCGGGCACTCAATGACACCCAGGTGTTCTTCGCCATGGACAAGGGCGAAGCTAAAAGCGATCTCGTCGCGCTGCGCAAGGAGATCTGCCGGCGCTTCATCACGGCGCCGGGCTACCGCTTCGTCGAGCTGCCCGACCCGGTGCGTGACTCGCGCGCCGACTACGCCGGTGCCGTGGCGGACTGGCACACCGCCCGGGCGCGGCTGTGGGCCGAAGCGATCGAGTCCGACCTCGCTCCGGACGGCGTCGGCGCATTCCTGGCGTGGGGCGATCCGTCGCTCTACGACAGCACCCTGCGGATCCTCGATGAGGTGGCCCGGCACGTCGCGCTGACCTACGACGTGATTCCCGGGGTCACCGCCATCCAGGCGCTCACCGCCCGGCACCGCATCCCGCTCAACGACGTCGGTGAGCCGGTGCTGATCACCACCGGACGCCGGCTGCGGGACGCCCTGAAACAGGGGGGTCCGGGCCTGACCGGATCGGCGGTGGTGATGCTCGACGGCGACTGTGCCTTCCGGGGCTGCCCGCCCCAAACCCGGATCTGGTGGGGCGCCTACCTGGGAACGCCCGACGAGATCCTGATGGCCGGCACGGTGGGCGATGTCGGCGAGCGCATCGCCGCGGTGCGCGCCGACGCCCGCGCCCGGCACGGCTGGATCATGGACACCTACCTGTTGCGTGCGTGACATGATCGAGCCCATGGGCTCTTTCCTGGTTCGCGCCGGATTCACCGGCCTGGCGCTGTGGCTGGTGACGCTGATCGTCCCGGGCATCAGCTTCGTCGGCGGCGAGACGACGGTGCAGAAGATCGGCATTATTTTCGTCGTCGCGGTCATCTTCGGCGTGGTCAACGCTTTGATCAAGCCGATCGTGTCGCTGCTGTCGATTCCGCTGTACATCGTCACGCTCGGGTTGTTCCACGTCGTGGTGAACGCCCTGATGCTGTGGATCACCGCGTGGATCACCGACCACACCACGCACTGGGGTCTGCACATCGACCGGTTCTGGTGGACCGCGATCTGGGGTGCCATCCTGCTGTCGATCGTCGGCTGGTTGCTGGGCATGACACGGCGCAACGCCGAACGCGCCCTGAGCTGAGGCGGAGTCCATGCCCGAACTCCCCGAGGTCGAGGCACTGGCGGATCATCTGCGCCGGCATGCGGTCGGCGCGACGGTGAAACGGGTGGATCTGGCGTCGCTGTCGGCGCTGAAGACCTTCGACCCGCCCGTCACGGCGCTGCATGACCGCACGGTCACCGCCGCCCACCGATGGGGCAAGTATCTGGGGCTACAGGCCGGGGAGCTCTACCTCATCACCCACCTGTCCCGGGCCGGCTGGCTGCGCTGGTCGGACGCCCTGAACCCGGCGCCGATCAAGCCGGGTAAGGGGCCGATCGCGCTGCGGGTCCATCTGGACTCAGGTGCCGGCTTCGACCTCACCGAAGCCGGCACCCAGAAGCGGCTCGCCGTCTGGCTGGTCACCGATCCGGCGGCGGTCCCGGGAATCGCCGGCTTGGGCCCGGACGCGCTGAGCGTCACCGTCGAGGAATTCGCCGAACTGCTGGCGCACAACAGCGGACGGATCAAGACCGTGCTGACCGACCAGTCGGTGATCGCCGGCATCGGCAACGCCTACAGCGACGAGATCCTGCACGCCGCCAAGCTCTCGCCGTTCGCGACGGCGGCCAAACTCACTCCCGCGCAGGTCGACGCACTGCACACCGCGATGGGGTCGATCCTTGGTGACGCCGTGACGCGCTCGGTGGGTCAGCAGGCGGCAACATTGAAGGGCGAGAAGCGATCCGGGATGGGAGTGCACGCCCGCACCGGACTGCCCTGCCCGGTCTGCGGCGACACCGTGCGGGAGGTGTCGTTCGCGGACAAATCCTTTCAGTACTGTCCCGGATGTCAGACCGGCGGCAAGGTGCTCGCCGACCGACGGATGTCGAGGTTGCTCAAATGACGAGGCGGCCCAAGAGGATTAGACACAGCATCCTCATCACCGGTGCAAGTTCCGGCCTGGGTGCCGGGATGGCGCGGGCGTTCGCGGCGAAGGGCCGGGACCTGGCGCTCTGCGCACGTCGTACCGACCGACTCGATGATCTGAAAGCCGAACTGCTGCAGCGTCATCCGAACATCACGGTCGCGGTCGCCGAACTGGACGTCAACGACCACGATCGGGTGCCCGAGGTCTTCGCCGCGCTGGCCGCCCAGATCGGCGGGCTGGACCGGGTGATCGTCAACGCCGGCATCGGCAAGGGCGCACCGCTGGGCAGCGGAAAGCTGTGGGCCAACAAGGCGACCATCGAAACCAACCTGGTGGCCGCGCTGGTGCAGATCGAGTCGGCACTGGAGATCTTCAAGGGGCAAGGCTCCGGGCATCTGGTGCTGATCTCCAGCGTGCTGGGCAACAAGGGCGTCGGCGGGGTGAAAGCCGCCTATGCCGCCAGTAAGGCCGGGGTGTCATCGCTGGGGGAGTCGCTGCGGGCCGAATACGCCTCGGGCCCAATCCGAGTCACGGTGATCGAACCCGGCTACATCGAGTCGGAGATGACCGCCAAGACCGCCAAGACCATGCTGATGCTGGACAACGAGACCGGCGTGGCCAAGATGGTCGACGCCATCGAACGCGAACGCGGCCGGGCCATCGTTCCGGGCTGGCCGTGGGCGCCGCTGGTGGCCATGCTGAAGGTGCTGCCACCGCGGTTCACCACACCGTTCGCCTGAGAGCTTTTGGGCGTTAGGCCGTCCGGCCCCTTTCGGTCCGGTAGCGGCGCACCAGCGCATCGGTGGAGCTGTCGGACTGCGCGGCCGGCGAGGCGTCCTCGGTGATCACCGGCAGCAGCGCCTTGGCCTGGGTCTTGCCCAGTTCCACACCCCATTGGTCGAACGAGTCGATTCCCCAGATGACACCTTCGGTGAACACTTGGTGCTCGTAGAGGGCGATCAACTGACCCAGTACCGACGGTGTCAACCGGGTGGCGAGGATCGACGTGGTCGGCTTGTTGCCGGGCATCACCTTGTGCGGGGCCAACTCCGGCAGCGTTCCCTCGGCGATGATCTCCTCGACGGTCTTACCGAAGGCCAGCACCTGCGTCTGGGCGAAGTAATTGCTCATCAGCAGATCGTGCATGCTGCCCTTGCCGTCAGCGGTGGGCAGGTCATCGGTCGGCTGCGAGAGACCAATGAAGTCGGCCGGCACCATCCGGGTGCCCTGATGCAGCAGTTGGTAGAACGCGTGCTGGCCGTTGGTTCCCGGTTCGCCCCAGAAGATTTCGCCGGTGGCGGTGGTCACCGGGCTGCCGTCGGCGCGCACCGACTTGCCGTTGGACTCCATGGTCAGCTGCTGCAGGTAGGCGGCAAAGCGGGCCAGGTCATTCGAATAGGGCAGTACCGCTCGGGTTTCGGCACCGAAGAAGTTGGAGTACCACAGCCCGATCAAGCCGAGCAGCGCCGGGGCGTTGGATTCCAGGGGTGCGGTGGCGAAGTGCCGGTCCACCAGGTGGGCGCCGGCCAGGAAGTCGGCGAACGCTTCCTTGCCGATGACGGCCATCAGGGCCAGCCCGATCGCGGAGTTCACCGAGTAGCGCCCGCCCACCCAGTCCCAGAACCCGAACATGTTGGCCGAGTCCATGCCGAATCCCTCGACCAGTTTCTTGTTGGTCGACACCGCGACGAAGTGCTTGCCCACCGCGTCGTCGCCGAGGGCGTCGGTGAGCCAACGGCGGGCCGCGGTGGCGTTGGTCAGCGTCTCCAGGGTGGTGAACGTCTTGGACGCGACGATGAAAAGCGTTGTGGCCGGATCGAGCCCGTCGAGCTTGGCCACCAGATCGGCCGGGTCCACATTGGACACGAAGCGGGCCGCGATCCCGGCGTCGGCGTAGTGCCGCAACGCCTGGTACGCCATCGCCGGTCCCAGGTCCGAGCCGCCGATGCCGATGTTGACCACGGTCTCGATCCGCTTACCGGTGGCCCCGGTCCACTGGCCGTCGCGCAGCCGGTCGGTGAAGTCGCCCATCGCGTCGAGGACGGAATGCACGTCGGCGACAACGTTCTGGCCGTCGACCTCTAGGGCGGCATCCCGCGGCAGCCGCAGCGCGGTGTGCAACACCGACCGGCCCTCGGAGGTGTTGATCCGCTCGCCGGCGAGCATGGCGTCGCGGCGCTGCTCCAGACCCGCGGCGCGGGCCAGATCCACCAGCAGGCCCAGGGTTTCCCGGGTCACTCGGTGCTTGCTGTAGTCGATATAGAGGTCACCGACGGTCAGCGTCAGCTCTTGTCCGCGGCCGGGGTCGTCGGCGAAGAACTCTCGCAAATGCTTGTCAGCGATCTGATGATGGTGCTCGACCAGCGCTGTCCAAGCAGCGGTGGCGGTGATATCCCCGGTCTTGGCGCTCATTCCCCAGACCTTATGCGGCGGTGTGCGTCCATGGGGTAGATCATTGAGCTATGGCTAACCCAGATGTGTCGCGATTGCTGGCGTCGGTACCGACCGGGCTGTGGATCGGCGGTGAGGAGCGCCCGACGGCCTCGACCTTCGACGTGCTCAATCCGGCCACCGACGAGGTGCTGACCTCGGTGGCCAACGCCGACGCCGGCGACGCCATCGCCGCCCTGGACGCCGCGTGCGCGGTACAGCACGAATGGGCGGCCACCCCGGCCCGGGAGCGCGGCGAGATCCTGCGGTCGGTCTTCGAGACCATCATCGAGCGCGCCGACGACATCGCTGTGCTGATGACGCTGGAGATGGGCAAGGTCGTCGCCGAGAGCCTCGGCGAGGTCAAGTACGGCGCCGAGTTCTTCCGCTGGTTCGCCGAGGAGGCCGTCCGCATCGGCGGGCGGTTCACCCCGAGCCCGGCCGGCACCGGGCGGATCGTCGTCACCAAGCAGCCGGTCGGACCGTGCTACGCGATCACCCCGTGGAACTTCCCGCTGGCCATGGGCACTCGCAAGATCGGTCCGGCGCTGGCCGCCGGTTGCACGATGATCGTCAAGCCCGCCCAGGAGACGCCGCTGACGATGCTGCTGCTGGCCAAGCTGATCGACGACGCCGGGTTGCCCAAAGGGGTGCTGTCGGTGCTGCCGAGCAATCAGCCTCGGGAGGTCACCACCGCGCTGATGGACGACGGCCGGCTGCGCAAGATGAGCTTCACCGGATCGACCGGGGTGGGTAAGGCGCTACTCAAGCAGTCCGCCGATGCGCTGCTGCGTACCTCAATGGAGCTAGGTGGTAACGCGCCGTTCGTGGTGTTCGACGACGCCGACGTCGACGCCGCTGTCGACGGCGCGATGCTGGCCAAGATGCGCAACGGCGGAGAGGCGTGCACCGCGGCCAACCGGCTGTACGTCGCCAGCTCGCTGCTGGAGGATTTCACCGACAAGTTCGTCAAGAGAATGGGCGAGCTGACCCTCGGCAACGGGCTGGATCCTTCAGCCAAGCTGGGTCCGCTGGTGAACCCCAAGCAGGTGCAGACCGTGCAGGAGTTGGTCGACGACGCGGTGGAGAAGGGCGCGACGCTCGCCCTCGGCGGGCAGGCGCCCGGCGGACCGGGCAACTTCTATCCGGCCACCGTGCTCACCGATGTCCCGCCGAACGCGCGCATCCTCAAAGAAGAGGTGTTCGGACCCGTCGCGCCGATCGTCGGGTTCGACACCGAGGAGGAGGGCATCGCGGCCGCCAATGACACCGAATACGGGCTGGCGGCCTACATCTTCACGCAGTCGCTGGATCGCGCGCTGCGGGTGGCGGAGTCGGTCAACGCCGGCATGGTCGGGGTGAATCGCGGGGTCATTTCCGACCCGGCGGCCCCGTTCGGCGGGGTCAAGGAATCCGGGTTCGGCCGGGAGGGCGGGATCGAGGGCATCGACGAGTACCTCGACGTGAAGTACATCGCCCTGACCAAGTAGGTCTGGTCCGTCGACATTGCACTCAGGCAGGCGACACGCCGCGGCGCGGCTGCCTGAGCGCAGTCTCGGCGTTGAAACGCAGTGGCCGGCGTCAGTGCCCGAGCCGGCCGCGTCCCATGCGCAGCAGAACCACAGCCAGGTCTTTGCCGTCCGGGCCGAGCTCGCTGTAGCGCTCGATGACCTTCATCTCACGGCTGTGCACCAACCTGGTGCCGCCGGAGGCCATCCGCATTTTGCCGATCTCCTGGGAAACCTCGGTGCGGCGCTTGACCGCCGCGAGTATCTCGGCGTCGAGGCGGTCGATCTCGGCGCGCAGGGCGTCGATGTCGGCGATCTGTTCGGTGGTCATGTCGTCGCTCTCCTCGGGTGGGGGTTGTGGTGTCATTCCGCTGATCCCGGTCTGGAGGTGTCTCATAGATAGAGAGGAGCCCCGGATCCGATGCGGACCGCGGGGCTCTAGAAATTCAGCAGCTAAGCCTCCACGGGCACCGCGGACCGGTACCCGTAAAAAAATCGCCTCAGCTGCACAGACAAGAGTGTGCCATCCGGTGGCGCGCCGACGCAAAGAGCTGTCCCCGCGCAGCGGTAAGTTGGACTGGTCATGAGTCTGCAGGTCACCGATTACAGTGCCGGTTTCAGTCCGGGTCCCAGGGACCCTCTAAGTCCTGAAGCACTGCTCGACGGGCTCAACCCCCAGCAGCGTCAGGCGGTGCTCCACGAAGGCGCCCCGCTGCTGATCGTGGCCGGCGCGGGATCGGGTAAGACGGCCGTACTCACCCGCCGGATCGCCTACCTGCTGGCCGCCCGCGACGTCGGCCCCGGGCAGATTCTGGCCATCACCTTCACCAACAAGGCCGCCGCCGAGATGCGCGAGCGGGTGGCAGGTCTGGTGGGCCGGCGGGCGGTGAATATGTGGGTGTCTACGTTCCACTCCACCTGCGTGCGGATCCTGCGCAACCAGGCCTCGCTGCTACCAGGGCGCAACTCCAACTTCTCCATCTACGACGCCGACGACTCTCGCCGGCTGCTGTTGATGATCGGCCGCGACATGGGCATCGACGTCAAGCGCTACTCGCCGCGGCTGCTCAGCACCTCGATCTCCAACCTGAAGAACGAGCTGATCAGCCCAGAACAGGCGGCCGCCGCCCTGGAGGACAGCTCCGACGAGCTGACCCGCATCACCGCCGAGGTCTACGCCGAATACCAGCGCCGGCTGGGCGCGGCCAACGCCTTCGACTTCGACGACCTCATCGGCGAGACGGTGGCGGTGCTGCAGCGTCACCCGCAGATCGCCCAGTACTACCGGCGCCGGTTCCGCCACATCCTGGTCGACGAGTACCAGGACACCAACCACGCGCAGTACAGCCTGGTGCGGGAGTTGGTCGGGGTAGCCGCACCGGACACCGACACCGTGCCGCCGTCGGAGCTGTGCGTGGTGGGCGACGCCGACCAGTCCATCTACGCCTTCCGCGGCGCGACCATCCGCAACATCGAGGACTTCGAGCGGGACTTCGCAGACGCCACCACGATCCTGCTTGAGCAGAACTACCGCTCCACTCAGACCATCCTTTCGGCGGCCAACTCGGTGATCGCCCGGAACGCCGGCCGCCGGGAGAAGCGGCTGTGGACCGACGCGGGCGACGGCGAGCTGATCGTCGGCTACGTCGCCGACAACGAGCACGACGAAGCCCGCTTCGTCGCCGGTGAGATCGACACCCTCGTAGACGGTGCTCATGGGGCTACCAATTACTCCTACAACGACGTCGCGGTGTTCTACCGCACCAACAACTCATCCCGGGCGCTGGAGGAGGTCTTCATCCGCGCGGGCATCCCCTACAAGGTGGTCGGCGGCGTCCGGTTCTACGAACGCAAGGAGATCCGCGACATCGTCGCTTACCTGCGAGTGCTCGACAATCCGGGCGACGCGGTGAGCCTGCGGCGCATCCTCAACACACCCCGCCGGGGGATCGGCGACCGCGCCGAGGCGTGCGTGGCCGTGTACGCCGAGAACACCGGCTGCACGTTCGCCGACGCGCTCGTCGCCGCCGCTGAGGGCCGGGTGCCGATGCTGAACACCCGGGCGGAGAAGGCGATCGCCGGTTTCGTCGAGCTGCTCGATGGACTTCGGGGCAAGCTGGACGACGAATTGGGCGACCTCGTCGAGGCGGTGCTGGACCGTACCGGCTACCGCCGGGAACTGGAGTCCTCCAACGACCCGCAGGATCTGGCCCGGCTGGACAACCTCAACGAGCTGGTCAGCGTCGCACACGAATTCAGCATCGACCGCGCCAACGCGGCCGCGCTGGCCGCAGGAGAAGAAGCGGACGACGACACCGCCCAGGACGACGAGGACGTGCCCCAGACCGGGATACTGGCCGAGTTCCTGGAGCGGGTGTCCCTGGTCGCCGACTCTGACGACATCCCCGAGAACGATTCCGGCGTGGTCACCCTGATGACGTTGCACACCGCCAAGGGCCTGGAGTTCCCGGTGGTGTTCGTCACCGGCTGGGAGGACGGCATGTTCCCGCACATGCGGGCGCTGGGCGATCCCACCGAGCTGTCCGAGGAGCGCCGGCTGGCCTATGTCGGGATCACCCGCGCACGGCAACGGCTGTACCTGAGCCGGGCCAAGGTCCGCTCGTCGTGGGGGCAGCCGATGCTCAATCCGGAGTCACGCTTCCTCCGCGAGATTCCCCAGGAGCTCATCGACTGGCGCCGCACCGACCCGGGGCCCGGGATGGGCCTCAGCGCGCCGGTCGCGGGGCGGTTCGGATCATTCCAGCAGACCGCGCGGCCGTCCCCGATGCGCTCGGGCGGGGGCAAGAAGCCGCTGATCGTGCTGGCCCCCGGCGACCGCGTCAACCACGACAAGTACGGGCTTGGGCGCGTCGAAGAGGTAGCCGGAGTGGGCGAGGCCGCGATGTCGCTGATCGACTTCGGCAGTGCCGGGCGGGTGAAGTTGATGCACAACCACGCGCCGCTGCAGAAGCTTTAGATCTATTCGGTGGTCTTACCGTCGAAATGCTCGTGCGTGGCCAACGCATCCGCACGCGTGACGTGGACCGTCCCGTCGATGTGCTCGGGCGGACTGTAGATCGTGTAGAGCCGCAAGGTTTCGCTGCCGGTGTTCACGACATTGTGGCGGGCGCCCTGGGGCACGACGATCCCGTCGTCGGCCTTCACCGGGTTAGGCGTGCCGTCGATCCAGACTTCGCCTTCGCCTGTTTCGATGCGGAAGAACTGGTCGATATCGTCGTGGACCTCCTCACCAATCTCGTCGCCAGGCTGAAGTGCCATCAGGACGAGCTGGAGGTTGTGCCCGGTGTACAGAACGCGACGGAAGTCGTTGTTGTCCTCGGTGAGTTTCTCGACGTTGCCGACAAAACCCTTCATGTCCAGCCTCTTCACTGTGTGCCGGGCCAGCCGGAGGACAAAGGTGCGCCGAACTAGCCCGAGTAGGGGCCGACGTTGATCCCGCGCGCAGCCAGCCACGGCACCGGGTCGGTCGGATTCACGCCGCCGAGCAGCACCGTGAAGTGCAGGTGCGGACCGGTGGAGTTGCCGCGGTTGCCGATGGTGGCGATCTGGTCGCCGGCGAACACCCGCTGGCCGACCGAGACGGTCCAGTCATTGATGTGGCCGTAGCGGGTCACGGTGCCGTCGGCGTGCCGGAGCTTGACCCAGGCGCCGTATCCGGAGTTGGTGTAGCCCGCGTCGATCACGACGCCGTCGGAGGCGGCGTAGATGGGAGTACCGATCGGGCCGGCGAGGTCGACGCCGTCGTGCAGGGCGCCCCAGCGCATGCCCCAGCCGGAGGTGAAGATGCCGCGGGTCGGCATGGCGAACAGCGGCCGCTGCAGCCGGGCCTCGCGCTCGGC
>JAULZA010000076.1:0-57267 GCA_032117575.1 Mycolicibacterium sp. | reverse complement strand
GCCAATAAGGCCGCTGTCAAGAAGGCTCCGGCCAAGAAGGTCGTCGTCAAGAAGGCTCCGGCCAAGAAGGTCGTCGTCAAGAAGGCTCCGGCCAAGAAGGTCGTCGCGAAGAAGGCTCCGGCCGTCAAGAAGGCTGTCGCGAAGAAGGCTCCGGCCGTCAAGAAGGCTGTCGCGAAGAAGGCTCCGGCCGTCAAGAAGGCTGTCGCGAAGAAGGCTCCGGCCAAGAAGGCGGTCGTCAAGAAGGCCGCTCCGGTCAAGCGGGGACGGCGCTAAGCCGAATCGGCGTACTGAAAGCGAATACGCCGCGGGCCCTTAGGGGTCCGCGGCGTATTCGTTGTTGGCGTGTCGCAGTTAATCGCCCAGTGTCCTGGCGAACGGACTCGGCAGGTGGTCGGCTGCGATGAGCTGACCGTCGAACAGCGAGAGCACCCAGGTGCTGCCTTTTCGGTTGCGCGACTTGTCCGGCTTCACGCCGTCGCGGTCGCACCACCACTGAATCAGGTAGGGGATCACCTTGCCCTGAGAACAGACGGCGGGATTGCCGTCGGCCTCCGCGGCGATCTCCAATATTCGCTTCTGAGCCGCTTCGGGATCAGCCGCGTAGGCCTCCTCGGTCAGCGTCGGCTCCACGGCGATCGGCACGTCGAGCTCGCGCGCCAGCGGCTCGATGGTCTGTACACACCGGCTTCGGTCGGCGGCGTAGAGGGTTGATGCCCCGAACGCCAGCAGTTGGGGCACCAGCCATTTCGCCTGCGCCCTGCCCTTGCGGTCCAGTGGCCGCTTGTGGTCGTCGCCGTGGTATCGCGCTTTACGGCCGGCAGTGGCGTGCCGGACGATCAGGACCGTCCGGGTATCGGCCGGTTTCCTGCTGAAGCGGTCGGCCACCTTGCGGTCATAGGGATAGGAGAGCCGTTTGACGGCCTCCTTGGCGGGCAGCCACAGCAGCTTGTCCACTTCCTTGTTCGGTTCGAACTCACCGCCACAGGCCCGGGCCGCCCAGTACTGGACGATCTTGGTGCCGACCGGGATCGGGTAGGCGATCCGACACAGGTGACGACCCAGTTGTGCCCGCTGCCCGGTCTCCTCAAAGATCTCGCGTACCGCGGCGACGGGCTCGGTTTCACCGGCGTCGATCTTGCCCTTGGGTAGAGACCAGTCGTCATAGCGCGGCCGGTGGATCACGGCGATCAGAGGTTCGCCGGACTCGCCCGGCCGCCATAACACCGCACCCGCCGCCAGCACCGAGATCGGTTCTGCCGGTGTCTTCTTGGACGTCCCCATCATCAAACCTGCCGATGCTTCTCCATCAGCCGCACCTGATGGTCGCGCACCTCGCGACCGTCCTGCGGTGCGGCAGTCCACTTTCCGTCCGAACCAAGTTCCCAGCACCGAGTCCCCGGGTGCATGGCGGAATCGAACACCTCCTCGATGTAGTCGGTGAGGCGGCGGTCCTTGACCTGAGCCATCACCTCCACCCGGCGGTCCAGATTTCGGTGCATCATGTCTGCGCTGCCGATCCAGAACTCGTCGATTGCGCGGAAGTGCATCACCCGTGAATGTTCCAGGAACTGACCCAGTATCGATCGAACCGCGATGTTCTCCGAAAATCCCTCCACGCCGGGTTTCAGCGCGCAGATCCCGCGCACCACCACGTCGATGCTGACCCCGGCCTGCGACGCCCGGTAGAGCCCGTCGATGATCTCCTCGTCGACGATCGCGTTGGCCTTCATTCGGATCCGCCCGTTGCCGGTGCGCTTATGCGCCGCGATCTCGTGCTCCATCCGCTCGAGGATGCCGGCGCGGATCCCGTGCGGAGCGACCAGCAGATTGCGATAGCTCAGCTTTCGCGAATAGCCGGTCAACGAATTGAACAGGTCGGTGAGGTCCGCGCCGATCTCCGGTGACGCGGTCAACAGCCCCACATCCTCATACAGCCGGGCGGTTTTCGGGTTGTAGTTGCCGGTTCCGATGTGGCAGTAGCGCCGGATGGTCGAGCCCTCCCGACGCACCACCAGGCAGGTCTTACAGTGCGTTTTCAAACCGACCAGTCCGTACACCACGTGGACGCCCGCGTCTTCCAATGCTCGCGCCCACTTGATATTCGCCTGCTCGTCGAACCGTGCTTTCAGTTCGACCAGCGCCACCACCTGCTTGCCCGCGTCGGCCGCCTCGATCAGCGCGTTGACGATCGGGGAGTCGCCGGAGGTGCGGTACAGAGTCTGCTTGATGGCCAACACATCCGGATCGGCGGCTGCCTGCTCGACGAACCGCTGAACACTGGTCGAGAATGACTCGTAGGGATGGTGCACCAGGATGTCGCCATCGCGCAGCGTGGCGAAAATGCTCTTGCCGGTCTCGGCGAACGCCGGGTGGGTGGCCGGAACGAACGGCCGGTCCTTGAGCGCCGGCCGGTCCACGGCGTAGATCTGCCACAGCGCGGACAGATCCAGCAGACCGGGCACCTGCACCACATCGCCGGGGTGCACGTCGAGTTCTCGCAGCAGCAACTCCAGCATGTGCTCGGACATGTCGTCGGACACTTCAAGGCGCACCGGCGGCCCGAACCGACGTCGCGCCAATTCCCGCTCCAGTGCCTGCAACAGGTCCTCGTCGCGGTCCTCGACGTCCATGTCGGCATTGCGGGTGATCCGGAAGGCGTGCTGCTCGACGATCTCCATGCCGGGGAAGAGCACGGGCAGGAACGCCGCGATGAAGTCCTCCATCGGCAGGAACCGCGCGGTGTTGTCCTCCGGGTCGGTGTTCCGTAGCCGGACGAACCGGTCGACGTTGTCGGGCACCTTCACCCGGGCGAAGCGATCCGCGCCGTCGCCAGGGGAGCGCACCGCGACCGCCAGGTTCAGGCTCAGGCCGCTGACGAACGGGAACGGGTGTGCCGGATCCACGGCCAGCGGCGTCAGGACCGGGAACACCTGCTCGGAGAAGTAGGCCGACAACTCGCTGCGCTCGGCATCGCTGAGATCCGCCCAACTGACGATGTGAATGCCGTGCTTGGCCAAGGCCGGTTGCACCGACCTGAGGAATACCTGGGCGTGCTTGATGGCCAGTTGCTGGGTGCGTTCGCCGATCACCCGCAATTGCTCGCGGGGGGACAGCCCGTCGGCGGAGCGCACCGACAGTTGCATTTCGTCACGGCGCTTCAGGCCGGCCACCCGGACCATGTAGAACTCGTCGAGGTTGGAGGCGAAGATGGCCAGGAATTTCGCCCGTTCCAACAGGGGCATCGAGGTGTCGGCGGCCAGGGTCAGCACCCGGTTGTTGAAGTCCAGCCAGCTCAATTCCCGGTTGAGATAGCGATCCTCCGGCAGCGGGTTGTCCACCGGCGCGGGCGTCGGGGCCGGCGGCGCGGTGGTAGCGGCGTCGCGGTTATGCCGGTCTAGCTCCGATGTGGGGGATTCGGTTTCCGCCTCGCTCATGGGGCCATCATTACTCATCAGCGGCCCGCCGTGGTCCGCTGCGGCTGAATCGGGAAACGGCCACTCCGGGGTCACCGGCTGTTAACCGGGCGCTGGTCAGCCGACGGCGGCAGAGGTGGCCGGACCCACGCCGAGCCGGCGTGCCTCCTCAAGGTCTGCGGGGGTGTCGATGTCGCACCGCAGGCCCGGCCACTCTCCGAGGAGTTCGACGGCGCCCGAGTCGCGGTGCCGGCGGGCCGAATCGGCGCCGAACAGCGGATCCAGCGGAACCCCGAACGCGAACAGTGCCGACGTGCCGGTGCGTTGTCGATCCGCCACGAAGCTGCGACCGAACCGTGCGCCGGCCTCCAGCGCGGCGCCGAGTTCGCTGGACCGCAGCGCCGGGAGATCGCCCTGGAGCACAACGATATCGGGGTTTGCCGACGACACCTCGCGGCAGGCGGTCATCAGGGCGTTGTTCAGTGGGTCGCCGTGACCGGGTGGCGTCGGATCGGCGACAACGCAGGCCCCCTGTGCGCGGGCCGCCGCAGCCGCGATCTCGTCGGCGGTCACCACCGTGATCGACTCGACCCCCGGCGCCGCCTGGGCGGCGGTGATGGTGTCCATCAGCATGGCCAGCACGACCCGCTGGCGGACTTGCCCGTCGAACAGCGCCGAGAGCCGGCTCTTGGCGGAATCGAGGCGTTTGACCGCGATGATCACCGCAACGCCCATGGCGGTCATCCTGCCAGCGTCTGACGTGATTATGTTGAGAGGTGATCTTGAGCGGCTCGCTGGGAACCGCGGCGGTGATGGGGGCCGGCGCTTGGGGTACCGCCGTGGCCAAGGTGCTGGCCGACGCGGGTAACGACGTCAGGTTGTGGGCCCGCAGCCCAGAAGTCGCCGGCGAGGTCAACGCCGAGCACACCAACAGCCGGTATCTGTCGTCGGTCGTCTTGCCCACGGCGATCCGGGCCACCACAGACCCCGCCGAGGCCCTCGACGGGGTCAGCACCGTGCTGCTCGGGGTCCCCTCGCAGAGCCTGCGGGCCAACCTGGAGGGCTGGCGCGGCCATATCGCCGACGGTGCGACCTTGGTGAGCCTTGCCAAAGGCATTGAGCTGGGCACCCTGATGCGGATGAGCCAGGTCATCGTCGCCGTCACCGGTGTCGACGCCGGCCAGGTCGCCGTGGTGTCCGGCCCCAACTTGGCCGACGAGATCGCCGACGAACAGCCGGCGGCGACAGTGGTGGCCTGTTCTGACTCCGGTCGGGCGGTCGCACTGCAGCGCGCGCTGAATACCGGCTACCTGCGGCCCTACACCAACTCCGATGTGGTGGGCACCGAGATCGGCGGGGCGTGCAAGAACGTGATCGCTCTGGCCTGCGGGATGGCTGCCGGCGTTGGGCTGGGGGAGAACACCGCCGCGGCCATCATCACCCGCGGGCTGGCCGAGATCATGCGGCTGGGCATCGCGCTGGGCGCCACGACCGCCACGCTGGCCGGCCTGGCCGGGGTGGGTGACCTGGTGGCCACCTGCACGTCGGCGCATTCGCGCAACCGGACCTTCGGCCAGCGTCTCGGCCGCGGGGAGACCCTGGCGCAAGCCCAACTCGCCACCCACGGGCACGTCGCCGAGGGTGTCACCTCGTGCGCCTCGATCCTGTCGCTGGCGTCCAGCTACGACATCGAGATGCCGCTGACGGATGCGGTATACCGGGTATGCCACAAGGGGCTGTCGGTGGACGAGGCCGTCGTCCTGCTGCTGGGTCGCAGCACCAAACCGGAGTGACCGATGAGCGCTTGCGCGAAGAGCGGATGGCACCGATGAGCGCTTGCGCGAAGAGCGGAGTGACCGATGAGCGCTTGCGCGAAGAGCGGATGGCACCGATGAGCGCTTGCGCGAAGAGCGGAATTCACCAGTGAGCGGCTACGGCGATTCCACCCGATCGGTGAAAGCGACCGACTCCGAGGCGATTGCCGGCGAGCCGGTGTCGCATATCCCGGTGCCGGCGTCGGCCTTTCACCTGTCGGCCGACGAAGGCAGCGAGCCGCACTTCTACGGCCGCTATTCCAACCCGGCCTGGACCCACCTGGAGTCTGCGCTGGCTCAGCTGGAGGAGGCCGCCGCGGCGCTGTGCTTCGGTTCCGGCATGGCCGCGGTCACCGCCGCGCTGCGGGTGCTGGCCCGGCCGGGACAGGTGCTGGTGGTCCCCGCCGACGGCTATTACCAGGTTCGGCGCTATGCGGCCGAAAGCCTTGTGCCCCTGGGTATCACGGTGCGGGAGGTCAATGCCGGAGAACTCTGCGACGCCGCGGCCGATGCCGACGTGGTGCTGGCCGAGACGCCGACCAATCCTGCGCTCGACGTCGTGGACCTGCACCGGCTGGCGATGATCTGCCACCGGCGCGGCGCCCGGCTGTTGGTCGACAACACCACCGCGACACCGCTGGGTCAGCAGCCGCTGTCGCTGGGTGCCGATCTGGTGGTCGCCAGCGCCACCAAGGCGATCGCCGGGCACAGCGATCTGCTGGCCGGCTACGTCGCCGGCAGTCAACCGGATCTGATGGCGGCCGTCGAGCGGGAACGTCTACTGGCCGGCCCCATCCTGGGCACGCTGGAAACCTGGTTGCTGCTGCGCAGTATCGGCAGCTTCGGGCTGCGCTTCGACCGGCAGTGCCAGAACGCCCTTGCGCTGGCCGCCGCGCTTCGTGGTCACCCGCGGGTGCGCGCGGTGCGCTACCCGGGCCTGCCGGAGGACCCCTCGCATCGGGTCGCGGTGGCCCAGATGCGCAGATTCGGCGGCTTGCTGTCTGTCGAATTGGAGAGCGCCGACGCCGTCCATGCTCTGGTCCGATCCAGCGATCTGCTGGTGGCGGCGACCAGTTTCGGCGGCATCCACACTTCGGTGGACCGCAGGGCGCGCCATGGCGACGCCGTGCCGGACGGCTTCGCCCGGATCTCGGCGGGCATCGAAGATACCGATGACCTGGTCACCGACGTGCTGGCAGCCTTGGATTCGGCGGGGCTGTAGCCTCTCTAGCTTGTGACTGACCGTTCCCGGATCCGCGTTGCCGTCGTCTATGGCGGCCGCAGTTCCGAGCATGCGATCTCCTGCGTGTCGGCCGGTAGCATCCTGCGCCATCTCGATCCGGGGCGATTCGACGTGGTTCCGGTCGGCATCGCCCGGGACGGCTCCTGGCTGCGCGCCGACGCCGACCCCGATGAGCTGACCATCGCCGACGGGAAGCTGCCGGAGGTGACCGGTACCGCGGAGTCCGCGCTGGAGGATGTCGGGGAAATCCTGGCCGGCGTGGACGTGGTGTTCCCGATCCTGCACGGCCCCTACGGCGAGGACGGCACCATCCAGGGCCTGCTGGAAATGGCCGGCCTGCCCTATGTCGGTGCGGGTGTACTGGCCAGCGCCGCCGGAATGGACAAGGAGTTCGCCAAGAAACTGATGGCCGCCGAGGGCCTTCCCATCGGCGACTATCTGGTGCTCCGTCCGCGCCAGGACAGTCCTGCCGCCGATGACGTTGCTCGCCTTGGGTTTCCGATGTTCGTCAAACCGGCACGCGGCGGATCCTCCATCGGTGTCAGCCGGGTCACCGAACCGGCCGGGCTGCCCGCGGCCATCGCCGAGGCGCGGCGCCACGACCCCAAGGTGATCATCGAGGCGGCCATCGACGGGCGCGAAGTGGAGTGCGGCGTCCTCGAATTCCCGGACGGCACCGTCAAAGCCAGCACTATCGGTGAGATCCGGGTGGCCGGCCTGGCGGGCCGCGAGGACGGCTTCTACGACTTCGAGACCAAGTACATCGACGACGCCGCTGAACTCGACGTCCCGGCAAAAGTCGACGAATACACCGCGAAGCTGTTGCGCGAGTTGGCGATTCGGACCTTCGATGCGCTCGACTGCCAGGGGCTGGCTCGGGTGGACTTCTTCCTCACCGAGGACGGCCCGGTGGTCAACGAGATCAACACCATGCCGGGCTTCACCACCATCTCGATGTATCCCCGGATGTGGGGTGCCAGCGGCGTGGATTACCAGACCCTGGTCGGGACCATGGTGGAGACCGCGCTGGCCCGGGGAACCGGCCTGCGCTGATCAGGGCCGGAGCGGCCTGATCGGGACGGCCGGCATGGTTCGTTCGACGATGTCGGACATCGTCTGAATCGGAGCCGGCCCGGACCCGTCGGGCAGCGTCAACGCCAGGTAGACCGGCCGGTCGACGCACAACCAGGTGCTGCGGCGGGAGTCGGCGTCCTCCAGCCGGAACCACTGCACCTGGTTGACCAGCTGAATCGGTGCGCCCACGACGAACTCCGCCGGCCGGTCCAGCCCGCACCGCAGGATTACCGGTTCGCCGCCGGATTCGGAGCGCCATGCCGCGGTGGCGGCGGGGGTGGGTTGGGCGGTGGGCGCCCGCTGCATCTCGCCGAGCCGCTCAGGCAGCGCCGCCGTAAGGGCCCGGCATTCCGGTGACTCGGCCGCCGGCGCGGGCACGGCGGCGATCACCACCGGTGCCGGTGGGGTGCGCCGGGTGGCTGCCACCGCCAGCACCGCGCCGATGGCCAGCACGGCCACCACCAGCGCGGCGATCATCAGGCCCCGCGGCGGGCCGTCGGGGTCCTCCTGCACGTCACCCGCCTCGTCTTTCGCACCTACACTGACGGCTCAACGTACCGCGGGGAGATGAGGTGATCGTGTCGGACTCGGCTCAACGTCGCCCCGAACCCACCTTGCGCGAGCTCGGCGAGTTCGCGGTGATCGACGGTCTGGTGCGGGGACGACGTCAGTCGGCCGGGGTGAGCGTCGGTCCGGGTGATGATGCCGCCGTCATCGACGCGCCGGACAGACGCGTGGCCGTCAGCACCGACATGCTCGTCGAGGGCAGACACTTCCGATTGGACTGGTCGTCCCCGTACGACGTCGGCCGGAAAGCCGTGGCGCAGAACGCCGCCGACATCGAGTCGATGGGTGCGCGGGTCAGTGGCTTGGTCGTCGCCTTCGGGGCGCCGCGCGAGACCCCGGCCGCACGGGTCGCCGAACTCGCCGACGGCATGTGGGCCGAGGCCGGTCTGTTCGGGGCGGGCATCGTCGGAGGTGATCTGGTGGCCAGCCCGCAGTGGGTGGTGTCGGTGACCGCACTCGGCGACCTCGGCGGCCGGGCGCCCGTGCTGCGCAGTGGCGCCCGGCCCGGCTCGGTGGTGGCCGTGGCCGGCGAACTGGGCCGGTCGGCCGCCGGATTGGCGTTGCTGGGCAACGGGATCGGTGGATTCGAGGACCTGCGTGAGCGTCACCGGGTGCCGCGGCCGCCGTACGGGCAGGGCCGCGCGGCCGCCGAGGCCGGCGCGCAGGCGATGACCGACGTCTCCGACGGCCTGCTCGCCGACCTGGGGCATATCGCGACGGCGTCCGGGGTGGTCATCGACCTGCACGGCACGGCACTGCGCGAGGACGTGGAGGCGGTCACCGAGGCGGCACGGGCGGCCGGGGTTGATCCGTGGTCGCTGGTGCTCGGCGGCGGAGAGGACCACGCGCTGGTGGCGTGTTTCCCGGACTATCCGCCGCACGGTTGGCGGGTTATCGGCGCCGTGCGCGCCGGGCCGGCCGAGGTGCTGCTGGACGGGCAGCGGTGGAACGGCGCGGCGGGGTGGCAGTCCTTCGACTGAATCCACTTCAGCCGCCGGCTGTTTCACCCGATCGGTGTTGCGCCGTCCGCTCCGGTGGTGCCGTCGTTGGCGAACACGAACAGAATCCGGCCCAGGCCGGCCGGCCCGCCGGTGCCGCCGGGGAACCCGCGACCGCCATTGCCGCCGTCGCCGCCGCGGCCGAACGCGAGGCCGCCCTGGCCGCCACTGCCGCCGGTGCCGCCCGGGCCGGTGATCAGCGCATAGCCGCCCAGACCGCCGTTGCCGCCGGTGCCGAACAACCACGCGGCGCTACCGCCTGCGCCCCCGGCCGAGGTGCCGGTGGCGCCGCTGTCACCGCGGCCACCGTCGCCACCCCCGCTGATCAACGCGAACATGCCGGCGTTGCCGCCGTCACCGCCGGTTCCACCGGTTCCGGCCACCGTGCCGCCGCCGCCGCCGGTGCCGCCATCGCCGCCGCCGCCGGACACCGAGAAGAGCCCACCGGTGCCGCCGGTCCCGCCGTCGCCGCCGTCACCCGCCAGGCCGGTGACCTTGCCGCCAGCACCGCCGGAACCGCCGTTTCCGAGGAAAAGCGAAGGGAGCCCTCCGTTTCCGCCGTCGCCGCCGCCGCCGGTGCCGGCGCCGCCCCAACCGGCGTAGCCGCCGTCAGCGATCAGGCCGACCCAACTGCTGTGGCCGCCGTCGCCGCCGTTGCCGCCGACACCGCCGACACCCGTCGCATTCCCGCCGTAACCGCCGGTTCCGCCGATGGCGATTGCCGAGACAAGCCCGGCGTCGCCGCCGCGGCCGCCCAGGCCGCCGATGCCGTCGGCCCCGGTGGCATCGCCGCCGTCGCCGCCGCGCCCGCCGAGACCGAAGAGTAGGAACAGCGGGGCGTCACCGCCCGCGCCACCCCGGCCGCCGGTCCCCGCGGTGCCGGTGGCCTCGCCGCCGTTGCCCCCGCTTCCGGAACCGCCGATGATGTCGAGGATGTCGCCGTCGGCGAAGATATTGAGAAACCCGGGGCTGCCGCCCTTTCCGCCGGCGCCGCCGACACCGCCGGCAGCGCTGGCCGATCCGCCGTCGCCGCCGTCGCCGGGATTTCCCCTGAGCATCGGGCCGCGGCCGCCGTCGCCGCCGGTTCCACCCGCCGTGCTGCCCGCACCACCTCTGCCGCCGAAACCGGCGTTGCCCTGCAGCGAGAACAGGCCGCCGTTACCGCCGGCGCCGCCGGCTCCGCCCACACCCGTCAGCGCCGCCCCGTCTCCGCCCTGACCGCCGTTGCCCCAGAAAAGACCACCGGTTCCGCCGGCACCCCCGGCGCCGCCGTTGATCCCGGCGGCCCCGGCGCCGCCGTTGCCGCCGTTGCCGATCAGTCCCGCAGAGCCGCCCTTGCCGCCGCTGAAACCGCTACCGCCCGAACCGAAGAGCGCGCCCGCCCGGCCGCCGTTGCAGGCACCGCTGATGCAGGCGCCCTCATAGCCGGTGTAGCTGTAGCCGTCGCCAGTCAGCAGGCCGGCGTTGGGATTGTCCGCGGTGCCGTCGCCCACGAAGATCCTGATGACGCCGCTGAACGGATCTGCGGTCGGCTGGGCTGAGGTGGCCTTGGGCGCCGGATTGGTCCACGGGGTGGTCAGCGTCGATGCCGCTGGGCGGGGGACCGCTGCAACCACCGCACCGGTAACGGCTTCCGGTGATCTCGCTGCATCCTCACGACTAGGGCTGGTGGCTGCTGTGACATCGCTGTCGTTCTCGGTGCCCTGACCGCGCCGCGGTCCGGCGTCGGGCCTGTTTCGCGGTGCGCGGTTGGTACCGGGTTGGGCACCGGAATTTTCAGCGCCGGTGTTCTGGGAGCTTCGCGTGCCGCCCGAGTCAGCGGTATCCGCGGATGCGGGAGAAATACCGGTGATCGCCCCGCCAACGACCGCAGCGATGGTGAGGAATGCCTGTCCAGCCTTCATGGCACCAGCTTCTTTATCGAGCGCCCGGGCGCGTTCAGGAGGTTTCGGTCAAAAGTACCTGCGGATGATTTCGTTCGGCAGTCACCCCGGCCCCCCGCGGATCGGATCGCACTGGTCGGCTCGCCGGGGCCGTCCGACGCTTTAGGATTCGCCGTATGCGGCGCGGGCTGGCGGTGATCGGAGTGACGGCACTGATCATGACGGGTTGTGCGCGCAGCGGTTCGCCGCAGCCGGCGCCGGCGGACACCGTCGGTTCGGCAACTACTGAGGTGTCGGGCACCCAGGTCAGCACGACGACCCAGGTCAGCACAGCGACCCAGGCACCCACTCCGGACGCCGACGGATACGTCTTCCCGTATCAGCCGCTGTGGCCGTTCACCGAACGAGCGGAAGCCGATCGGTGGCTGCGCGAAGGCAGGCAGAGCGGGGATTCCCCCTGGCATGCCGACCCGCGGGAAACCGCGTTGAAGTTCACCCGGGATTTCCTCGGCTTCACCGACCTCGACCGCACCATCGCGGTCACTGAGCAACCGCGGGAGGCATGGGTCGGCGTCGGCCAGGCCGATCCCAGAGGCAACCCCATGACGGTGGCCAATCTGCACCTGGCCCGGTTGGGCCCTGCGGCCGACGCTCCGTGGGCGGTCGTCGGCACCGAAGACACCGATCTGACCCTCGACCGGCCCGCGTACGGCAGCCCGGTGCAGCCCGTCATCGAGGTGGGCGGCACCATCAGCGGAGTCGACGAGAGTTTGCACATCCAGGCGCGGCAGGCATCGGCGATGGTGGGGGAGTTCTGCTGCGTGCCCGCCGGCGGCCAGCGGGCGCCGTGGTCGGCCACCCTGTCGGTGGCGCCGACCAAGTCCGGCGCGGTCACCGTCGTGGTGTCCACCGGAGGGCACTACGCCCCGATCGAGCGGTTCGCGATCACCGCACTGCGGGCCGACTGAACCCGTGACCTCGCGGCCGCTCGCGGAACTCGTCGATCCCGGCTGGGCTGCGGCCCTGGAGCCGGTGGCCGATCAGATCTCCCGGATGGGTGATTTCCTGCGCGCCGAGATCGCGAACGGGCAGCGGTATCTTCCGGTCGGACCGAACGTGTTGCGCGCGTTCACCTATCCGTTCGACGCCGTCCGCGTCCTGATCGTCGGCCAGGACCCGTACCCGACGCCCGGCCACGCGGTCGGGCTGAGCTTCTCGGTGGCCCCGGAGGTGCGGCCGTTGCCGCGTAGCCTGGCCAATATCTTCACCGAATACAGCGCCGACCTGGGTTACCCGCAACCGGCCAACGGCGATCTGACGCCGTGGGCGCAGCGCGGCGTGATGCTGCTCAACAGAGTGCTCACGGTGCGGCCGGGCAGCCCGGCGTCACACCGGGGAAAGGGCTGGGAGGCGGTCACCGAGTGCGCCATCCGCGCGCTGGCCGCCCGCGATCAGCCGATGGTCGCGATCCTGTGGGGCCGCGACGCCGGAACACTCACGCCGATGCTGGGCGACGGCCACTGCTCGGTGATCGAGTCGGCGCACCCCTCACCGCTGTCGGCGAGTCGGGGGTTCTTCGGGTCGCGGCCGTTCAGCCGCGCCAACGCACTACTGACCGGGCATGGCGCCGGTCCGGTGGACTGGCGCCTGCCCTAGCGCTTCAGAGCGTTCTCAGCCCCGGACGATCTTGCCGGCCTTGAGGCACGAGGTGCAGACGTTCACGCGCTGCTTGTTGCCGCCGGGACGGCTGGCGGCGTGCACAGTCTGGATATTGGGGTTCCACCGGCGGTTGGTCCGGCGGTGCGAGTGCGACACCGACTTGCCGAAGCCGGGGCCTTTTCCGCAGATGTCGCAGACGGCAGCCATGTCACAAACTCCTCAAGTCTTCACGGTGGGGTCTCGGGCGATTTCGCGCTGCACAGCGCGCGGCGCCACGCGGTTCACCCGGTTGCCAGCAGAATACCGGCGCGGTGAACCGAATACCAAAATGGGTCCGCTTGGCGTCAGTGGTCGGTGTGTGCAGGACACGCCGAGTCGGCCGATCTGATTAGGCTGACGCCGACGACGGATCGGAGGTGTGGATGCCTGACCGGCCGCTGGACGCGTCCGCCCTGCGGGACTGGGCGCACGCCTGCGTCGGGGACCTGATCAGGCACACCGACGAGATCAATGGTCTCAACGTTTTCCCAGTCGCTGACGCCGACACCGGGACGAACATGCTGTTCACCCTGCGCGCGGCCCTGGCCGAGGCCGATCCGGTGGCGCGGTCCGGCGATGTCGCCGCCGTCGCCGCCGCGCTGGCGCGCGGAGCCCTCAACGGGGCACGCGGCAACTCCGGAGTCATCGTGTCGCAGATCTTGCGTGCCGTTTCGGACGTGACCGCCGAGGCGGCGCGCGACCGCGACATCGCCGACCTCGACGCCGCCCTGCTGGGCGCCGCCTTGCGTCACGCCGTGGTGCTGGTGATTTCGGCGATGGGCGGCGAGGAGGTGCCCGGCACCGTGGTGTCGGTCTTGAAGGCCGCCGCTGAGGCGATCGGGGATCGGCCGGCGCTGTCACAGGCACTGGCCGTCGCCGCCGACGCCGCGGCTGAGGCGCTGGAACGCACTACCGAACAGTTGGCCGTCCTCGCCGAAGCAGGGGTGGTCGACGCCGGTGGTCGCGGCCTGCTGGTGCTGCTCGACGCCCTGAGCAGCACCATCGCCGGCCGGGCGCCGGTCCGTCGTGCCTATCTTCCCGCTGCGCCCGCCGCCCGCCATGAGGTCACCGAGGCGCCGACCCCGCAGTTCGAGGTCATGTACCTGGTCGGGGAATGCGATGACGACGGCCTCAAACACCTTCGTACGGCGCTGGACGCCCTCGGCGACTCGGTGGCACTGGCGGCCGCCGCGGAGGACCGCCATTCCGTTCACGTCCACACCGACGACGCCGGTGCCGCGGTCGAGGCCGGCCTGGCCGTGGGCACGGTGAGCCGGATCCGGATCTCCGCCCTGGAGACCGGGCGGGTGGCCCCGGGCGGTTGGAGCCGGCAGCGCGCGGTGCTGGCCCTGGTCGACGGGGACGATGCCGAACAGCTGTTCCGCACCGAGGGGGCCTGCGTGCAGCGCCCGGACGCCGAGTTGGTGGACCCGGCCAACGGGGTCAGCGCGGAGCAGTTGCTGCGGGCGCTGGTCGACACCGGCGCCGCCCAGGTGATGGTGCTGCCCAACGGGTACGTCGCCGCCGAGGACCTGGTGGCCGGCTGCACCGCCGCCATCGGGTGGGGAATCGACGTCGTCCCGCTGCCGTGCCGGTCAATGGTTCAGGGGCTGGCCGCGCTGGCCGTCCACGACCAGACCCGCCAGGCGGTCGACGACGGCTACACCATGGCCCGGGCCGCCGCCGGGGCCCGGCACGGGTCGGTGCGGATCGCCACCGAGCAGGCGCTGACGTGGGCTGGGGCCTGCCTGCCCGGCGACGGCCTGGGCATCTCCGGCGACGAGGTCGTGGTCGTTGACCCCGATCCGGTCGCCGCCGCCGCCCGGCTGATCGACCTGTTACTGGGATCGGGCGGCGAACTGGTCACCGTGCTCATCGGGCAGGGAGTCGGCCGTTCCGCCGACGCGGTGGCCGACAGGCTCGCCGCCCACGTGCATCGACGGCACCCGGGAACCGAGTTCACCAGCTACCGAACCGGTCACCGCGGCGACCTCCTGCTGATCGGGGTCGAGTAATCCGTGAAATCGTCCCGAGTGTCGCTGGCCGACCGGCTCGACTCCGTCCTGGGCGCCAAGGCCGCTCAGGCGCTCAACGAGGTTTTCGGCATCCAGACCGTCGACGACCTGCTGCGGCACTACCCACGCAAGTACAGCCACGGGATGACGGTGCGCGGGGAGGACGAAGAGCCGCCGCAGGAGGGTGAGCACATCACCTTCGTCGGTGAGATCGAGAAAGCCGACGTGCGCTGGACCAACCGGCAGCCGCGGCGCGAATATCTGGTGATCACGTTGAAGAACCGGCGGCCCAAAGTCACCGCGACGTTCTTCAATGCCCGCTTCCTCAAGTCGGGGCTGGTTCCGGGAACAAGGCTGATGCTGTCCGGGGAGGTCGGTTTCTTCAAGGGCACCATGCAGTTGACCCACCCGGATTTCCTGGTGCTGGACGGCAAGAGGTTTGGATCCAAGTCGCTGAAGACTATTGCCGACACCGCCGAGGACACCACCGGAGGTGTCGACATGTCGGCCTTCGAACGCGACTTCTTCCCGATCTACCAGGCCAGCGCCAAGCTGCAGAGCTGGGACATCTACGCCTGCGTGCGCCAGGTGCTCGACGTGCTCGATCCGATACCCGAGCCGTTGCCGGAAGCTGTTGTGCGCCAGCGTGATCTGGCGAACGAGGACACCGCGCTGCGGGCTATCCATCTGGCCGAGAACGAGATGGAACGGGAGCGGGCCCGGCAGCGCCTCACCTTCGACGAGGCCGTGGGTCTGCAATGGGCACTCGCGCAGCGCCGGCATGGCGACCTGCCCGGCTCCGGGCCGGCCGCACCGGCGGTGGCCGACGGTGTGGCCGCTGCCCTGACAGCGCGCCTGCCCTTCCAGCTGACCGCCGGTCAGCAGGAGGTGCTGGAAGTCATCGCCGCCGACCTGGCCGCCACCACGCCGATGCACCGGCTGCTGCAGGGCGAGGTCGGTTCCGGCAAGACCATCGTCTCGGTGCTGGCGATGCTGCAGATGATCGACGCCGGCTACCAGTGCGCGCTGTTGGCGCCCACCGAAGTCCTTGCGGCCCAGCATGCCCGCTCGATTCGCGACGTTCTGGGCCCGCTGGCCATGGCCGGTCAACTCGGCGGCGACGAGCGTGCCACCGGCGTCACCCTGCTGACCGGTTCGATGTCGGCGGCCCAGAAACGTCAGGTGCGCGACGAGGTCGCCTCCGGTGCGGCCGGCATCGTGATCGGCACCCACGCGCTGCTGCAGGACGCCGTGGAGTTCGGCCGGCTGGGTCTGGTGGTGGTCGACGAGCAACACCGGTTCGGGGTGGAGCAGCGAGATCGACTGCGCGCCAAGGCTCCTGCGGGTCTGACGCCGCATCTGCTGGTGATGACCGCCACCCCGATTCCACGGACGGTGGCGTTGACGGTGTTCGGCGACCTGGAGACCTCGACGCTGCGCGAGCTACCGCGCGGACGTCAGCCCATCACCACCAACACCATCTTCGTCAGCGAGAAGCCGCAGTGGTTGGCACGCGCCTGGCAGCGCATCACCGAGGAGGTGGGACACGGGCGTCAGGCCTACATCGTGGCCTCCCGCATCGACGAGAGCGACAAGCCTGCCGCCGAGCAGAACGGGCCGCCGCCGATCACCGTCGTCGCTCTCTTCGAGCAGTTGCGCACCGGACCGCTCGCCGGGTTGCGGCTGGGGCTGATGCATGGCCGGCTGTCGGCCGATGAGAAGGACGCCGTGATGGCCGCGTTCCGCGCCGGTGAGATCGATGTGCTGGTCTGCACCACCGTCATAGAAGTGGGCGTCGACGTGCCCAACGCCACCGTCATGGTCGTGATGGACGCCGACCGGTTCGGTATCAGCCAGCTGCACCAGCTGCGGGGACGCATCGGCCGCGGAGCCCACCCCAGTCTGTGTCTGCTGGCCACCCGGCTGCCCCGGCACTCCAGGGCCGGGGAGCGGCTGGAGGCGGTGGCGTCCACCCTGGACGGTTTCGCACTGGCCGACCTGGATCTGCAGGAGCGCCGTGAGGGAGATGTCCTGGGCGACAGCCAGTCCGGACGGCCGACCCGGCTGCGGTTCCTGTCGCTGGCCGAGCATCTCGATCTGATCGTCGAGGCCCGGCAACTGTGCGAATCGGTGTACGCGGCAGATCCGGACAACCCCGGGATGGCGGTTCTCGCCGGCCAGTTCACCGGCAGCGACCGCATCGATTACCTGCACAAGGCATGAAGCGCGGCACACTGCTCTGGCTGGCGGCGGCGGCGCTGATCGCCGTGCTGGTCGCCGTACAGACGCTGGTCGCGGCTGCCCGCGCCGGGAACGCCGCGACGGCTGCCGCGCCGAGGCTGCAGCCGGGATTCGACGTGCTCGCCGGGCTCACCGTCATCCCCGGGCGAATCCGTGAAAATGATTACCGCAGAACCGCTTTCGGTGATTCGTGGGATGACGAGAACGGCGCCCCCGGCGGGCGGAACGGCTGCGACACCCGCAATGACATCCTCACCCGCGACCTGGTGGACAAGGCCTTCGTCCACACCAGCCGCTGCCCGCAGGCTGTCGCCAGCGGGACTCTGCGCGACCCCTATACGAATGCCACCGTGGCCTTTGTGCGCGGCAACCAGGTCGGTGCGTCGGTGCAGATCGACCACATCGTGCCGCTGGCATTCGCCTGGGATATGGGTGCGCGGGCTTGGAGCGACGCGTTGCGCAAGCGCTTCGCCAACGACCCGGCCAATCTGCTGGCGGTCGCGGGTAAAGCCAACCAGGACAAAGGCGATCTGCCGCCGGGGGAGTGGATGCCGCCCAATGCCGGGTTCTGGTGCCAGTACGCGCTGCAGTTCGCCGAGGTGGTGCGTGGTTACCGGCTTGCGGTGGACGAGGCCTCGGCTCGGGAATTGAAGAACGCGGCGGCCAGCTGCCCGAGCAGCTGACCGCCGCGTTCGGCGTTGTCTGGCTAGCTTGCGCCGCGGGCCGACGCCGACTTGGCTGCCGAAGCCCGGGTGGCTGTCTCATTGTCGGCGTTGGCGCTGCCGGCGGCCGAGCGGCCGCGTGCCGTCGGGGCCTCGGGAGCCGGCGTCTCGGCCGGCGCAGCCTCGACGACCTGGGCGTCCGGGACAGCCGGCGTGGCCGATACTGCCGGGGTGGCCGGCGCAGCCGGCACCGCCGCGGTGTCGTCGGTGGCCGGGACCGCCGGTGTGGCGGGAACCGCTGGGGTGGCCGGTACTGCCGGAGTCGCCGCCGCGGGGGCGGGGACTGAGGCGACGGCGGCAGCGGACGGCGCTGTGACTGCGGTCGCGCCTGGAACATGCGGAACATATGGGCCGATGTCGATCGCGGCGCCGATCTGTTTACCCAGTTCTATCGTCGAGGTCAGGATGCCGGCGGGCACACCGGGGATCGGAATCGACAGCGATCTGGCCGGGAATCCGGAAGCCTTCGCCGCTGAGCAGCTCGTCGGCATAGGTCAATTGGTTGTTCAGGATCGACGACAGGATCGGGAGCGGACGCTCCCAGTAGTCGACGTGCATGATGGCGAGGTTGTCTACGGTGGCCTGCAAGGTGTTGATCCACGGTGTGATCGGGTCGATCGTCGAGGCGAGGGTGACCGCGATATCGCTGACGGCCCGATTGTGAGCCGCTGAGTCGTGGCCGGGCAGGGGCTGAACCGGCGTGAGGGCGATGGCTCCTGCGCCGAGGGCCGCGATACCCGCGGTGAGATACGAGCGAGATGTGAACGTGCATAGTTCAGGTTCCCTTTCCTGTGATTTTCCTGACAGGCGGGAACGTAGATGAAAAATTCCTGAACGTTACTATTAACTGTTCAACATCTTTTAACGCTGACGCAGAGCCGACGGTAGGCATGTTTGTGCAGGTGAGATCATGTTTTCGGACCGATCGGCGGTGGCATCTCAATCGCTCGGATATAGCAAGGCGGCGGTCAGTTGCTGTGCGCAACCCACCGCCGCTTGTCGCCCTGTCTTGCCGATCCGGGTACCGCCGAAAATGCCGAACGCGACGGCCAGCTGATGTCCAGCTGACCGCCGCGTTCGGCGTTGTGCGGCTAGCTTGCGCCGCGCGCGGATGCCGACTTGGCCATCCCGCGCGATGACGCCCGGCCGGCGGTTTCGTTGCCGGAATTGCCGCTGCCGTCAGCGGATGCGCCCCGCGTGCTCGGTCGCGGCGCGGGAGCCTCGGCCGGAGCCTCGACGTCGGGGACATCCGGTGTCTCAGCGACGGCCGGGGTCGCCGGTGTCGCCGGAACGGCCGGGGTGGCCGGCACTGCCGGGGCCTCCGGAGTAGCCGGTGTCGCCGGGACAGCCCGGGTGGCGGGCACCGCCGGTACGGCCGGGGTCGCTGCGGCTGCAAGTGCAGCGGTCGGCGCCGGCGGCGGGGTCACCAGCATCTCCTCGCCGAGGAACTGGCCAAGGCCGATCGCCGAGCCGATCCAACTCACCGGCAGGCCCGGGGTGATGACGTTGATCGACCCAATCCCTGCTTCAGTGGCGATGCTGTCGAACAGCACTCCACCGCTCACAGCAGTGGGTTCTTCCAAGGTTCCTTCAAAGGGGACCGGCGGACTGATCAACCCGCCGAGGTTGAGGCCGATGCTCTTGATCTGCTCGGGAAGCGGCGCGATGGCGTTGGCCACCGCGGTGAGATCCAGGTAGCCCGCGCCGTTGAGCACGCCATCGGTGACGTTGGCCGGGATGTTGATGAGCTCGTTGATGGCGCCGATCACGTCACCGTCCTGGAAGAACTGGCCGACCGCGGTGAAGCTGCGGGTGAGTTCGATTACCGGGGCGAGCAGCGGCCCGATCAGACCGGCTACCTGGCCGCTGTAGTGGGTGGCGGCGAAGGCGAGCACCGGCGCGAGCGTCCTGAGCAGCTCTGGATCAACCGATCCGATGACCAGCGGCAGGTTCTGATACAGCCCCCGCTGGCTCAACTGTCCGAGGAGCGGAACTCTATTCGTGATCGGCACGTCTGAGATGTAATCGCCTTCGTAGAACGCAACTTCACCTTCTTCGCAGCCGGAGCTGCATGTGCCCGGATCCCAGGGCGCGTAGAAGAACGTGTTGATGTTGGCTTGCAGCTGTTCGGCGATGAGCCCGAGATCGGGCAGTTCCTGGAGATAGGTGAGCTGGTTTGCGCCGATGGTCTGCAGCAGCGGGAACGGCTTCTCCATATAGAAGTTGAACAGTGCCGCGATGTTGGCGCCGGCGGTGGTGAGGGTGTCGACCCAGGGGGTGATCGGGTCGATCGTCGAAGCGAGTTCCACCGCGAGGTTGCTGACGGCCGGTGCGGACGACAGCGCAGTGTGGGCGGGCAACGGCTGGAGCGGCGAGAGCGCGATAGCGCCCGCGCCGAGAGCGGCGATCCCCGAGGTGAGATATGAGCGTGCCGAAACGGTCACTATCAGTCCTTTCCTGTGTTTTAGCTGATAGAAAGGGACTATATATAGGAAAACCCTGAGCGCAGCGAAAATCGCAATAATTTCTGGCGGTGGTTCATTTTCGAGTTTCGAGCCGCGGGCGATCTCTTCCGCCTCTTCCGCCTGCGCCGATGGAAGGGTTGCTGGATCGGGCGGGGGATCGGGCGGCGCCAACGTCAGGCGGCGGTGATCTCCGGATTCGGGCGAAACCGGGTCCCGTCGTCGAGACCGCTGAGTGCGTCTATCTGGTCGCCGCTCAAGTCGAAGCCGAACACGTCGATGTTCTCGGCCAGGTGCGCCGCACTAGAGGCCCTGGGGATCACCACATTGCCCAACTGGATGCTCCACCGGATGAGCACCTGGGCAGGCGACTTTCCTTGTGCCGCAGCGATTTCGGTGACCACCGCATTGGCAAGAAGTGTGCCGGTGCCCAGCGGGCAGTAGGCCTCGGTGGTGATCGAGTGTTGGGCGTGCACGGTGCGAAGTTCGGATTGGTTCAGCAGCGGATGCAGCTCGACCCGATTGACCGCCGGGGTGAAGAACGACAGGTCGATGATGTTCGAGAGATGTTCGGGGGTGAAATTGCTGACGCCGATCGAGCGGGTGTCGCCGACCTCCTTCGACTTCATGATGCCGCCCCAGGCGTCGATGTACTTGCCGTTCTCCTCCGCGGGCCAATCGATGAGGTAGAGGTCGACGTAGTTCAGGCCAAGGCGGGCCAGGCTGGCCTTGCACGCGTCCTGCGACGACTGGAAGCCCTGGTCGGCGGTCGCCAACTTGGTGGTGATGTACAGCTCTTCGCGCGGGATGCCCGCCCCGGCGATCGCGCGACCCACGGCCTCCTCGTTGTCGCCCGGAGCGGTGTCGATCAGGCGGTAGCCGGCCGCGAGCGCGGCGGCCACGGCCGCTTCGGCGTCGCCCGGCGCCAGATCGGAAACGCTCAGACCCAACACCGGAATGGTGTGGTCGTCATTGAGGGCGACGGTGGGGATGGCGGCCGTCGGTGTCATGTCACCTGCCTGTGCATCGATGGTTCCGGTCGAGCGGATTCGGCTGAGGATAGTACGACTGCCGCCGGGCGTAAGCTGCGGCTCATGACAACCGTCAAGGAGCGGGCGCTGGCTGTCGGCAACCGGTTGGGCGTCAAGGTCATCCCTAAGTTGCCGGACGGGGCCAAGCGGCTGCTCTCCGGCGGCCGCGCGGTGACGATCGACGGCAATACCCTGGACCCGGCTCTGCAAGTGCTGCTGGCCGCCCAGCGCGCCACCGGCGCCAACGGCCTGGTGATCGCCGACGACGCGCTGCTCAGCAGGGCCAATTTCGCAGTCCTGAGCCAGACCCTCGATCAGCCAGACGTTCGCGTCGCCGAAGTCCGGCAGGTGTCGATCCCGGGCCCGGCCGGCGCTGTGCCCGCGCGACATTACAGCCCCGCGACCGGCGGGGCGCCGGCTCCGTTGCTGGTCTTCTTCCACGGTGGCGGCTGGGTGTTGGGAGACCTGGACAGCCACGACTCGGCGTGCCGGCTGATCAGCCGCGATGCCGGCATCCATGTACTCGCGGTCGACTACCGGCGGGCACCCGAGCATCGCGCACCGGCCGCGATCGACGACGCCCTCGCCGCGTACCGGTGGGCGCGGCAGCATGCCGCCGACCTGGGCGCCGACCCGCGGCGGGTGGCGGTCGGCGGCGATAGCGCCGGCGGCAACCTGGCAACGGTGGTCACCCGGCTGGCGCGCGACGCCGGGGACCCGCTGCCGTCGCTGCAGTGGCTGATTTACCCGCTCACCGATATGCGAGGCCAGACCCGCTCCCGCTCACTGCTGGGCGACGGTTTCCTGCTCACCAAGCACGACACCGAGTGGTTCCAGGACACCTACCTTGAGGGGTCCGGCCTGGATCGGACCGACCCGCTGGTTTCGCCGGTGCTGGCCGATGATCTGGCGGGTCTGTCTCCGGCCCTCGTCGTCACGGCGGGGTTCGATCCGCTGCGCGACGAAGGCGACCAGTACGCCGCCAAGCTGCGCGAGGCCGGAGTCACCGTGGACCACCGGCAGATGTCGTCGATGATCCACGGATTCGTCAATCTGAACGCGCTCGGCGGCGGGGTGGCCCAGGCCAACGCGGAGATGATCTCCGCTCTCCGCGCCCACCTGGCCCGTAACTGAAAACCCAGAGGTGCCGCCGGTACTGTAGGAGGCGCCGAAACATGACCGACAAGCGAGGATCAGCCGACTGTGGCCACCAATAAGAAAAGCTCGCCCCGCTACGACCTCAACGCTGCGGATCGCAAGCGTGACATGTTCATCAAAATTGGCCTGACCGCCATCGTGGCGCTTTTCGCCGTTGGGCTCGTCTTCTACATCATCTCGGGCAAGGACAAGGGCGTCGGTGACACCCAGGCCGTGCGCGTCGCCTCCGGGGCGCTGGTCAAGAAGGAGGGCACCGACGAGCCCAAGGCGGTGCTGTCCATCTACGAGGACTTCCAGTGCCCGCACTGCCGGGACTTCGCCAAGACCTTCGGACCGACGTTGGCCAAGCTCTCCGACAGCGGCGCCGCGGCCGTCGACTACTACATGGTGGCGATCCTCAACCGCACCAACAACGGTTACTCCTCCCGCGCCGCCAACGCTGCCTACTGCGTGGCCGACGAGAACAAGGAAGCCTTCGTGCGGTTCCACTCCGCACTGTTCGCCCAGCAGCCTCAGGAGGGCTCCGGCGCCGGCCCGGACGACACCAGACTGACCGAAATCGCACGTCAGGCCGGTGTCACCGGGGGTGTTCCGGAGTGCATCAGCAAGGGTAAGTACGAGAAGATGGCCAAGGGCCTGGCGGCTGCGTCGAATATCACCGCGACGCCGACGATTCGCCTCAACGGCCAGGACATCAACCCGGCCACCCCCGATGAACTGCTGGCCAAGGTCCGGGCGATCGTCGGCCCGCTGCCTGCCCTGATGCCGACGCCGGCCCCGGCCCCCGCGCCGGCACCGTCGCAGTGAGCCTCGCCACGCCCGCCGCCGCCGAGGCCGTCGAGCCTCGGGCGGGGGCGGCGCCTGGCGTGCCGGTGGGCCGGGCCAGCGCCTGGGTGGTGCTGATCGCCGGCATCGTCGGTCTGATCGCGTCCTCGACGTTGCTGGTCGAGAAGATCGAGATGCTCAAGGATCCCGCGTTCGTGCCGAGTTGCAGCATCAACCCGGTGCTGGCCTGCGGGTCGGTGATCGGCACCCCGCAGGCTTCGGTCTTCGGTCCGCCCAATCCGCTGTTCGGCATCATCGCCTTCACGCTGGTCATCGTCACCGGTGTGCTGGCTCTGACGAGGGTCGGGCTGCCGCGGTGGTACTGGGTGGGTCTGACGATCGGGACCGGCGTTGGCTTGGCTTTCGTGCACTGGCTGGCCTTCCAGAGTCTCTACCGAATCGGCGCGCTGTGCCCGTATTGCATGGTCGTCTGGTCGGTGACCGTGCCACTGTTCGCCGTAGTGGCGGCGATCGCGTTTCGGCCGGCAATTGAGTCCAACCCGGTGGCCAACGCCGTCTACCAGTGGCGCTGGCCGCTGGTGGTGCTGTGGTTCACCGGGCTGCTGCTGCTCATCCTGGTCCGGTTCTGGGACTACTGGTCCACGCTGATCTGACGTCCGTGGCCGGAACGATCTAGCGCCGTGACCCGCATCGTCGCCGGCGCGGCGGGTGGTCGGCGCTTGGTGGTGCCGTCGACCGCCCGACCCACCACCGACCGGGTCCGCGAAGCGCTCTTCAATGTTCTGGCGGCCCGCTTGGACTTCGATTGCATGCGGGTGCTCGACCTCTATGCCGGGTCTGGGGCGCTGGGTCTGGAGGCGCTGTCGCGGGGTGCCGAGTCGGTGCTATTCGTCGAGAGCGATCGTCGCGCCGCCGACGTCATCACCCGAAACATCGCCACCGTCGGCCTGGCGGGCGCCACCGTGCGGCGCGGTGCGGTGGGTGCCGTGCTGGCCGCCCCGGCGCCCGCACCGATGGACCTGGTGTTCGCCGATCCGCCCTACGAGGTCTCCACCGGACAACTGGAGTCCATTCTCGCTGCCCTGCCCGACGGCGGCTGGGTGGGCGCAGGCAGCGTGATCGTGGTGGAACGTCCTGTTTCGGCGCCGGAGCTGACCTGGCCGGCCGGCTGGACGGCCTGGCCGGTGCGCCGCTACGGCGACACCCGTCTCGAGGCCGCCGAGGTCGGCGACTGCTAGCGTTTTCGCATGAGTGGCAGCGAGGAGCCGAAGGCGGATCGCGCATGAGCGGCAGCGAGGAGCCGAAGGCGGATCGCGCATGAGCGGCAGCGAGGAGCCGAAGGCGGATCGCGCATGAGCGGCAGCGAGAAGCCGAAGGGGGATCGCGCATGAGCGGCGCGGTCTGTCCCGGATCCTTCGACCCGGTGACCCTGGGGCACGTCGACGTCTTCGAACGCGCCGCCGCACAGTTCGACGAGGTCATCGTGGCGGTGCTCGGCAACCCGAAGAAGTCGGGCATGTTCGCCATCGACGAGCGCATCGCCATGATCGAGGAGGCCTGCGCCCATCTGCCCAACCTGCGCGTGGAGGCGGGTCAGGGCCTGGTCGTGGACTTCGTCAAGACCCGGGGTTTCACCGCGATCGTCAAGGGTCTGCGCACCGGCACCGACTTCGAATACGAACTGCAGATGGCGCAGATGAACAAGCACATCGCCGGGGTGGACACCTTCTTCGTCGCCACCACCGCGCAGTACTCGTTTGTCTCGTCCTCGCTGGCCAAAGAGGTCGCCGGGCTCGGTGGCGACGTCTCGGCGCTGCTCCCGGAGTCGGTCAACCGCCGCCTGCAGGCCAAGGTTGGACGCGAATAACCCGCCAGCGGTGTGGGTTACGCGGCAGTCATGTCGCAGACTTTCGTGCAATCGCCCCATGACGTCGTTGAATTCTTCAAGAACCAGCACACCCTGATCAAAGACCTGTTCGACATCTCTTCCGCCATCAAATAGGCGGCGACACACCGCATCGCCACCGCAGTCACAGGCGTAACACCAGGCACACTGGTCACTACCAACGTGCGAGCTGGAGGGTGGCCCCGTGTACCGAGTTTTTGAAGCGCTGGACGAACTGAGCGCGATCGTCGAAGAGGCCCGCGGCGTGCCGATGACGGCGGGCTGCGTGGTTCCCCGCGGCGATGTGCTGGAGCTGATCGACGACATCAAGGATGCGATCCCCGGCGAGTTGGACGACGCCCAGGATGTGCTGGATGTCCGCGATGGCATGCTGCGCGACGCCAAGGAGCACGCCGAGACCACCGTCTCCAGTGCCAACGCCGAAGCCGACTCCATGCTCAGCCACGCTCGGGCCGAGGCCGACCGGCTGCTGTCCGACGCCAAGGCCCAAGCCGACCGGATGGTCTCCGAGGCGCGTTCGCACAGCGAGAACATGGTCAACGAGGCCCGTGAGGAGGCCGCCCGGCTGTCCTCGGCGGCCAAGCGCGACTATGAGGCCGCCACCACCCGCGCCCGGGCCGAGGCCGACCGCCTCGTGGAGCAGGGCAACATCTCCTACGAGAACGCCGTGCAGGAAGGCATCAAGGAGCAGCAACGGCTGGTCTCCGCGACCGAGGTGGTGCAGTCGGCGAACGCCGAGGCCACCCGGCTCATCGATGCCGCCCACGCCGAATCCGACCGCCTGCGCGGCGAATGCGACATCTACGTCGACAACAAGCTGGCGCAGTTCGAGGAGTACCTCAACGGCACCCTGCGCTCGGTGAGCCGCGGCCGTCATCAGCTGCGCACCGCCGCGGGGACCCACGACTACGTACAGCACTAAGCCGATCGGGTTAGTAGGTCCCGCGGTTAGGGCCGCTGTCGGGCGGGCACCGTAGGATCGCCGCTATGTCGAGGACTCCCAACGCGGCAGCCGATCCCCGCTCGCCGCTGGTGTTCGACGTCTCCCGGCTCGGCCGGCGCCCCGGTGCCATGCAGGAGATCCGGCAGACCGTGCCCAGCCCGGCGCGGATCGGTCTGGACCTCATTGCGATCGAGCCGGGCGCACCTCTGGACCTCGACTTGCGACTGGAGTCGGTTTCCGAGGGTGTCCTCGTCACCGGCACCGTCGGTGGCCCGACCCGCGGTGAATGCTCGCGGTGCCTGGAACCGGTCACCGGCGAGATCGACATCGCACTGACCGAACTGTTCGCCTACCCCGACAGCCTCACCGAATCCACTACCGAGGACGACGAGGTCGGCCACGTCATCGACCAGACCGTCAACATCGAGCAGGCAGTCGTCGACGCCGTCGGCTTGGCACTGCCGTTCGCACCGGTCTGCCGGGACGACTGCCCCGGGCTCTGCCCCACGTGCGGCGTCGCGCTGAGCAGCGCCGGCCCGGAGCACCACCACGACGAGATTGATCCGCGCTGGGCCAAGCTGGCCCGTCTGGTCCCGCCGGACGGACAGCCTTCGTGACCCGACGGAACCTGCTCGACGCGCTCGGCGCCGAACTGCCCGACGAGCTGCTGACGCTCGCGCTGACCCACCGCAGCTACGCCTACGAGAACGGCGGCCTGCCGACCAACGAACGCCTGGAGCTACTCGGCGACGCCGTGCTGGGACTGGTGATCGTCGAGGAGCTGTTCCGCCGGCACCCGGACAACTCCGAAGGCGACCTGGCCAAACTGCGCAACAGCATCGTCAACAGTCAGGCGCTGGCCGGGGTGGCCCGCGAACTGACCGACGACGGGCTCGGGGAGTACCTGCTGCTGGGGCGTGGCGAGGTCAACACCGGGGGCCACGGCAAGTCCAGCATCCTCGCCGACACGCTGGAATCCCTGCTCGGCGCGGTCTACCTGCAGCACGGGTTGGAAGGCGCGCGGCGGGTGATCCTGCGCCTGTTCGAAGACCTGATCGACACCGCCCCCACCCTCGGTGCCGCCCTGGAGTGGAAGTCGAGTCTGCAGGAGCTGACCGCGGCCCGCGGCCTGGGCGTCCCGCGATACGAAGTCAGCGCCGAAGGACCCGACCACGACCGGCGGTTCTCCGCCGTGGTGTACGTCAACGGCGAGGCCTACGGCGCCGGCGAGGGGCGCTCCAAGAAAGCCGCCGAAACCGACGCCGCGGCCGAGGCCTGGCGGACCCTGGACGCCGAGCCCCCTGAAGCCCCTGATACCAGCGCCGCCACCGCCGCCACCGCCGACCTGGATGCCTGAGCTTCCCGAAGTCGAGGTGGTGCGGCGCGGCCTGCAGGCGCACGTCGCCGGCAAGACCGTCGCCGCTGTCGAGGTTCGCCATCCCCGCGCGGTGCGCCGGCACGAGCCGGGCGCTGCAGACCTCGCGGCTCGGCTGCTCGGAGCGCGGATCACCGGGACCGACCGGCGGGGAAAATACCTGTGGCTCACGCTTGATGAGCCGCTTGCGCGAAGAACATCAGATCCCGACCAGGTGACCGCGCTGGTGGTGCACCTCGGGATGAGCGGTCAGATGCTGCTGGGTCCGGTCGCCAAGGTGGAGCACCTGCGTATCGCCACCGTCCTCGACGACGGCACCGCGCTGAGCTTCGTCGACCAGCGCACCTTCGGCGGCTGGCAACTCGCTGATCTGGTCACCGTCGACGGCAGCCGGCTGCCGGAGCCCGTCGCGCACATCGCCCGAGATCCGCTGGACCCACGCTTTGACCGCGACGCGGTGGTGAATGTATTGCGCCGCAAGCATTCTGAGATCAAGCGCCAACTGCTCGACCAGACCGTCGTCTCCGGGATCGGCAACATCTACGCCGACGAGGCGCTGTGGCGGGCCGGCGTCAACGGTGCGCGCATCGCCGAGAAGCTGACCCGCCGCCAACTCGGCGGGGTGCTCGACTGCGCCGCCGAGGTGATGCGCGAAGCGCTGCGGGAGGGCGGCACGTCGTTCGATTCGCTCTACGTCAACGTCAACGGGCAGTCGGGCTACTTCGACCGCTCGCTCAACGTCTACGGTCGCGAGGACCGGCCCTGCCGCCGCTGCGGCGCGGCGATCCGGCGGGAGAAGTTCATGAACCGCTCGTCGTTCTACTGTCCGGTCTGTCAGCCGCGGCCACGGCCGAGCCGCTAGACAGGGTAGAAATCTCTTCTATGACTGACCTCTGGGTGGAACGAACCGGCATCCGCCGCTATACCGGGCGCAGCAGCCGCGGCGCCGAGGTGCTGATCGGCTCAGAGACCGACGACGGGGTATTCACTCCCGGTGAGCTGCTCAAGATCGCACTGGCCGGCTGCAGTGGGCTCTCCAGCGACGAGTCGCTGCGCCGACGGCTCGGCGACGATTACCCGGCCGTCATCCGGGTGGCCGGGCCGGCCGACCGCGAGCAGGAGCGCTACCCGGTGCTGAACGAATCCCTGGAGATCGACCTCTCCGGCCTGTCCGCGCAGGACAGGGAGCGGTTGCTGATCGTGGTCACCCGGGCCATCGACCAGGTGTGCACGGTCGGGCGCACGCTCAAGACCGGCGCGGAGATCACCTTCGAGGTGGCCGAGGCGGGCCGGTGACGCCCCCGGCCGACGAGGTGCGCCTGACGGCCTGGGTGCACGGCTACGTGCAGGGCGTGGGTTTCCGCTGGTGGACCAGGGCGCGGGCGCTGGAGTTGGGGCTGACGGGCTACGCCAGCAACCAGGTCGACGGCCGGGTGCTGGTAGTCGCCCAGGGGCCGCGGCCGGCTTGCGAGCAACTGCTGGAGCTGTTGCGCGGCGAAACGACCCCCGGCCGGGTGGACAACGTGGTTGCCGACTTCACGTCGGCGGGCGAGCCGATCACGGGGTTCCGCGAACGATAAACCCCCGGGGGTATAGTTGGATCCGGAAGCACTGACACCGCTCTTTCGGAGGATCCCAATGCAAGACACCGCAGCACCCCGCGTCATCCCGTTGGATTCCAGCGGACTGGGTGACCGAAGCTACATAGCGCATGACGGCTCGACCGCCCTCGTCGTCGATCCGCAGCGGGACTTCGACCGGATCGACGAACTTCTCGCCGAACACGGTCTGAGGCTGACGCATGTCGCTGAGACCCACATCCACAACGACTACGTCACCGGCGGTCTGGAATTGGCCCGCCGGCACGGCGCCACCTACGTCATTCCGGGAGGTGTGGAGGTGTCCTACGAGGCGCTGGCTGTGTGCGACGGCGACTCCTTCACCGTCGGTGAGATGACCGTCGACGTCATCCACACCCCCGGCCACACCCCGCATCACGTGTCCTTTGCGGTACGCACGAGCGATCACCCGGGCGCGGTGTTCACCGGAGGCTCCCTGCTGTACGGCAGCGTCGGCCGTCCCGACCTGGTCGCCCCGGACATGGCCGTCAAGCAGGCCCACGACCAGTGGCATTCGGTGCGCCGCCTGGCAGACACCCTCGACGACGAGACCCCCATTTATCCCACCCATGGCTTCGGTTCCTTCTGCGCGGCGACGCAGGCTCAGGGACTGTCCTCGACGATCGGCAACGAGAAGACGATCAATCCGGCCCTGACCGAGGCCGAGGAGGAGTTCGTGACCAATGTCTTGGCCGGCCTGGATGTCTTCCCGGCCTACTACGCGCACATGGGGCCGATCAATGCCGCCGGGCCTCGCGACGTCGAACTGTCGATTCCCGAGCACGCCGACCCGGCCGTGCTGCGGGAGCGCATCAACCGGGGCGAGTGGGTAGTTGATCTGCGTTCCCGCAAGGTCTTCGCTGCCGGGCACGTACCCGGCGCGCTGAACTTCGACCTCGACGGCGCCTTCATCAACTACCTGGCCTGGATGATGCCCTGGGGCACCCCGGTAACCCTGCTGGGTTCCACCCCCGAGCAGGTCCACGCCGCCCACCGGGAGTTGGTCCGAGTCGGTATCGACAACGCCGTCGGCCAGGCCTCCGGTGGTCCGCAGAACTGGTTGGAGGACCCGGCCGCCGCGCAACGCCTCGAACAGGTCGACTTCCATGGCCTCGCCGCGGTCCTTTCCGCCGACAAGGACGTCTTTGTGCTGGACACCCGTCAGATTCTGGAGTGGGAAGACGGCCACGTCGCGCAGGCCGTCTTCATGCCGTTCTACGAGATCGCCGACCGGCTCGCGGAGATTCCGCGGGACAAGCCGGTGTACGTCTACTGCGGATCGGGCTACCGTGCCGCCGCGGTGGCCTCTCTGCTGCAGCACAACGGATTCAGCAACATCGTCGCCGTCGACGACGACTTCTCCAACGCCGCAGCGGCTGACCTCACCCTCGTCGCCGAGGATGCCCCGGCGCGCGAACCTGGGTGGACGTGGATCGCCTCCCGGGCGGCCGTCCGCGAGTTCAGTCCGCGGTCGGCGGCCGATACCAGGAGCTAAGCGCAGGCAGGTTGGGGTCGCCGGTACGCTGACCCGACGTGTACCTCAAGAGTCTGACGCTGAAGGGTTTCAAATCCTTCGCCTCGGCGACGACTCTGCGCTTCGAGCCGGGCATCACCTGCGTGGTCGGTCCCAACGGCTCCGGCAAATCCAACGTCGTCGACGCGCTGACCTGGGTGATGGGGGAGCAGGGTGCCAAGACCCTGCGCGGCGGCAAGATGGAGGACGTCATCTTCGCCGGCACGTCGTCGCGGGCGCCGCTGGGCCGCGCCGAGGTCACGCTGACCATCGACAACTCCGACAACGCCCTGCCGATCGAGTACTCCGAGGTGTCCATCACCCGCCGGATGTTCCGCGACGGCGCCGGGGAGTACGAGATCAACGGCAACAGCTGCCGGCTGCTGGACATCCAGGAACTGCTCAGCGACTCCGGCATCGGCCGCGAGATGCACGTCATCGTCGGCCAAGGCAGGCTCTCCCAGATCCTGGAGTCCCGCCCAGAGGACCGCCGGGCGTTCATCGAGGAAGCCGCGGGCGTGCTCAAGCACCGCAAGCGCAAGGAGAAGGCGCTACGCAAGCTCGACGCCACCTCCGCCAACCTGGCCCGGCTGAGCGACCTCACCACCGAATTGCGTCGTCAGCTCAAACCGCTGGGCCGCCAGGCCGAGGTGGCCCGGCGGGCGGCGACCATCCAGGCCGACCTGCGCGACGCCCGGTTGCGGCTGGCCGCCGACGACCTGGTGACGCGCCGCGCCGAATTCGCCGGCGCCGACACCGTCGAGACCACCCTGCGCCGTGAACACGACGAGGCCGCCGCCCGGCTCGCCGAAGCCGCCGCCCAGCTCGCCGGCCACGAAGCCGCGGTGGAGTCACTGTCGGAGCGCGCCGACGCCGCCCAGCAGACCTGGTTCCGGCTCTCGGCGCTGTCCGAGCGGGTCAGCGCGACGGTCCGTATCGCCACCGAGCGGGCGCAGTACCTCGACACCGAACCCGCCACCGGCACCGGTCCCGACCCCGACCAGCTGGAGGCGCAGGCCGAGGAGGTGGCCGAGCAGGAGCGCGTTCTGCTCGCCGAACTCGAGGCGGCACGGGCACGGCTGCACGCCGCACGCGGCGAACTCGCCGAAAAGGAAAGGGCCGCAACCGAAGCCGAGCGCGCTCACCTCGCTGCCGTCCGCGCCGAGGCCGACCGCCGGGAGGGACTGGCGCGGCTGGCCGGCCAGGTGGAGACCGGCCGGGCCCGGGTGGAGTCCATCGACGAGGGGGTAGCCCGGCTGACCGCCGCCATCGAGGAGGCCGCCGCCCGCACCGAGCAGTCCCGCGCCGAATTCGAAACGATCCAAAGCCGGGTCGGTGAACTCGACCAGGGCGAAGAGGGTCTCGACGAGCACCACGACCGGACTGTGGCCGCGCTTCGCCTGGCCGATGAGCGGGTGGCCGAATTACAGACCGCCGAACGCGCTGCCGAACGCGAGGTGGCGTCGCTGCAGGCCCGCATCGACGCGCTCGCCGTCGGCCTGGAACGCAAGGACGGCAACGCCTGGCTGGTGCACAACCACAGTGGCGCAGGGCTTCTCGGCACGGTGGCCAAGCTGGTCCGGGTTCATCACGGCTACGAGACCCCGCTGGCGGCGGTGCTCGGCTCGGCCGCCGACGCGGTCGCCGCGGACGGCTTCGGCTCGGCTCGCTCAGCTGTGCAGGCACTCAAGGACGCCGACGGCGGCCGCGCGGCCATCGTGCTCGCGGACTGGCCGGCGCAGTCCCGCCAGGACTCGCCGGGCTCTTCCGACCCGCTGCCCGACGGCGCCCGCTGGGCGGCCGACCTGGTGGATGCCCCGGCCCGGTTGCAGGGCGCGCTGAGTGTCATGTTGTCCGGCGTCGCCGTGGTCTCCGACCTCGCCGCCGCCTTGGACCTCGTCGCCGCCCGACCGTCGCTGCGGGCGGTCACCCGCGACGGCGATCTGGTGGGCGCGGGCTGGGTGGACGGCGGGTCGGATCGCAAGCCCAGCACCCTGGAGATCGCCGGAGCCATCGAGCAGGCCCGCACCGAACTGACCGTCGCCGAGACGCAGGTGGGCGAATTGACCGCCGCCCTGGCCGGCGCGCTGGCCGAGCAGCGCAACCGGCAGGACGCCGCCGAACAGGCGCTGGCCGCCCTCAACGAATCCGACGCCGCCATGTCGGCCATCTACGAACAGCTCGGCCGGCTGGGCCAGGATGTGCGCGCCGCCGAGGAGGAGTGGCGGCGCCTGCAGTCCCAGCGCGACGAACTCGAAGCCGGCCGCACTCAGGCGGTCGAGGATCTCGGCCAGCTGGAGGCCCGGCTGCACGGCGCCCAGGAAGCACAGACGGTCGTCGAAGCCACGCCCGGCGAACGGCAGCAGATTCAGGAAGCAGCCGAGGCCGCCCGCTCCGCCGAGGTGGAGGCCCGGCTGGCGGTGCGCACCGCCGAGGAACGCGCGAATGCCGTTCGGGGCAAGGCGGATTCGCTGCGCCGGGCCGCCGCCGCAGAACGTGAGGCGCGGGCCCGGGCGCAACAGGCGCGGGCCGCGCGCCAACATGCCGCCGACGTCGCAGCCGCGGTCGCCGAAAGCGGCCGCCACGTCGCCCAGCGGCTCGGTGCGGTGGTGACCACCGCTGCCCGGATCCGGGACCGGCTGGCCGCCGAACGTCAGCAGCGGGCCACCGCGATGGCCGCCGTCCGCCAGGACGTCACCGCGCTCAACGCCCGCATCGCCCAGCTGACCGACTCGCTGCACCGCGACGAGGTGGCCAAGGCGCAGGCGGCCCTGCGCATCGAACAACTCGAGCAGACGGTGCTCGAACAGTTCGGCATGGCCGGCGACGATCTGATCGCCGAATACGGTCCCGAGGTGGCGCTGCCGCCGTCGGAGCTGGAGATGGCCGAATACGAGCAGGCCCGCGAACGCGGCGAGCAGGTCACCGCACCGGCGCCGATGACGTTCGACCGGTCCACCCAGGAGCGCCGGGCCAAACGCGCCGAGCGCGAACTCGCCGAACTGGGCCGGGTCAACCCGCTGGCGCTGGAGGAGTTCGCGGCGCTGGAGGAGCGCTACAACTTTCTGTCCACCCAGCTGGAGGACGTCAAAGCGGCCCGCAAGGATCTGCTCGACGTCATCGCCGGAGTCGACGACCGGATTCTGCAGGTGTTCACCGAGGCCTACGCCGACGTGGAGCGGGAGTTCTCCCAGGTGTTCGCCGCCCTGTTCCCGGGCGGCGAGGGCCGGCTGCTGCTCACCAATCCGGGCGACATGCTGACCACCGGCGTCGAGGTGGAGGCCCGGCCGCCGGGCAAGAAGGTCAAGCGGCTGTCGCTGCTCTCCGGTGGCGAGAAGTCGCTGACCGCGGTGGCGATGCTGGTGGCCATCTTCCGGGCCCGGCCGTCACCGTTCTACGTCATGGACGAGGTCGAGGCCGCCCTGGACGACGTCAACCTGCGCCGGCTGATCGGGCTGTTCGAGCAGTTGCGCTCACAGTCGCAGCTGATCGTCATCACCCACCAGAAGCCGACGATGGAGATCGCTGACGCGCTCTACGGCGTCTCCATGCAGGGCGACGGCATCACTCAGGTGATCTCCCAGCGGATGCGCGGGGAGACGCTGGTCTCCTCCTAGTGCGATTTCGGTGCATTTGCGTGCGCTGAGCGCTCGCCAGTGCACCGAAGTCGGGCGGGGCCTACGGTTCGACCGTCACCTTGATGGCTTCGCCGCTCTTGACGATCTGGAACGCATCCAGCACGTTCTCCAACGGAATGTGGCGGGTAATAAGGTCTTTCACCGGCACCTGGCCCGTCGAGATGTATTCCAGCGCGCGTTTGTTGTGCTCCGGGGCGGAGCCGTTGGCGCCGTGGATGTGCAACTGCCGGTAGTGCACGATGTTGGAGTCGCAGGTGATGGTCGGGTCGGTTTTGGGCAGCCCGCCGAAGAACGAGATGCGGCCGTTGCGGGCCGCCATCGCGATGGCCTGCTCCTGGGTGACGTTCGCGGCGGTGGCGGTGATGATCACATCGGCGCCGCGGCCGCCGGTCAGTTCCATGACCCGGGCCACCACGTCGACCTCGGCGCCGTTGATCGTCTCATCGGGAGCGACGGCGTCGGCCGACATCTGCAGCCGGCCCTCGTTGACGTCGACCAGGTACACCGGGCCGCACTTGTGCACGCCGCGGGCGATCCTGATGTGCATACAGCCGATGGGGCCCGCACCGAACACCACGACGGTGTCGCCCTCCTCGATGCCGAGCAGTTCCTGGGCGTTGATGGCACAGGCGAACGGCTCGGCCGCCGATGCCTCGTCAAAGCCGACGTTGTCGGGAATCCGGTTGAGACCGTCGACCTTGAGCACCTGGCGCGGCACGATCATGTACTCGGCGAACCCGCCGTCGTACTGGTAGCCCACCGAGGTCTGGTTCTGGCACACCGCCATCCAGCCCTTGCGGCATTCATGGCACTCGCCGCACGGCACCGCCGCGATCACCTGCACGCGGTCGCCGACTTTCCAGTCCGCGGAGTAGGTGGCGTTGACCTGGGCGCCGACTTCGACGATCTCCCCGGCGATCTCGTGGCCGATGGTGCGCGGCGGGCTGAGATTCTGGTGTCCGTTGTAGAAGATCTTGACGTCGGTGCCGCACGTGGAGCAGTTGCGCACCTTGATCTTGACTTCGTCGGGCGCGCACTGCGGCTCGGGAACGTCCTCAAGCCGAACATCCTCCGGTGCGTAAAAACGCAGAGCCTTCATGTGGTCGGTCCCTTCTCTGTGCACGGTGAGGAATCAGACAGCACGTTAGCGGGTAATCGAACGTAAAACCACGCATTGCCCTGCCCGTTTTCGCCCGAATCACTGTGAACATGCCCGTTTGGGCGGTATGACTGATATGTCGCTGCGACCGGCCTCACCCTGGGTAGGGGCTGATCTGATGGAGGGACTCTTTCGATGACTACGACGTCCGTCACCGAAGCCGCACCGCGGTCGGGCACCCGGGTGCGGGTGCAGAAACTGGGCACCGCGCTGTCGAACATGGTGATGCCCAATATCGGCGCTTTCATCGCCTGGGGTCTGATCACCGCCCTGTTCATCGATACCGGGTGGCTGCCCAGCATCTTCTCCTCACTGAAAGATCCGGGCAGTTGGGTGGCCCGGATCGGCGGCTGGGGCGACTTCGACGGCGGCGGCATCGTCGGGCCGATGATCACCTACCTGCTGCCGATCCTGATCGGCGCGACCGGCGGCCGGATGATCTACGGAGTCCGCGGCGGGGTGGTCGGCGCGATCGCCACGATGGGCGTCATCGCGGGCACCGACATCCCGATGTTCATGGGCGCGATGATCATGGGGCCGCTGGGCGGCTGGGTGATGAAGAAGGTCGACGCAATCTGGGACGGCAAGATCCGGCCCGGCTTCGAGATGCTGGTGGACAACTTCTCCTCCGGCATCGTCGGTCTGTTGCTGGCCGTCTTCGGCTTCTTCGGCATCGGCCCCATCGTGACCGCGTTCAGCAAGGCCGCCGGCAACGTCGTCGACTTCCTGGTCTCCAACGACCTGCTGCCGTTGACCTCGATCTTCATCGAGCCGGCGAAGGTGCTGTTCCTCAACAACGCCATTAATCACGGCATCCTCACCCCGCTGGGCACCACCCAGGCCACCGAGACCGGTAAGTCGATCCTGTTCCTGCTGGAGGCCAATCCCGGTCCCGGACTGGGACTTCTGCTGGCCTACACATTCTTCGGGAAGGGTGCCGCGCGGGCGTCGGCACCCGGTGCGGCGATCATCCAGTTCTTCGGCGGCATCCACGAGATCTATTTCCCGTACGTGCTGATGAAGCCCAAGCTGATCGCCGCCACCATCCTCGGCGGCATGACGGGCATCTTCATCAACGTGCTGTTCGGATCCGGCCTGCGGGCGCCGGCCGCTCCGGGTTCGATCATCGCGGTGCTGGCTCAGACCGCCAGCGACAGCTACCTGGGCGTCATCCTGTCGGTGATCGGCGCCGCGGCGGTGTCGTTCCTGGTGGCCTCGGTGCTGCTCAAGACCGACCGCGCCGAGGCAGCCGACCTGGCCGCCGCGACCGCCGAGATGGAAGCCATGAAAGGCAAGAAGTCGAGCGTGGCCTCGGCTCTGACCGGCGGCGCCGCCGGGCCGATCAGCAGCATCGTTTTCGCCTGCGACGCCGGCATGGGGTCCTCGGCGATGGGTGCGTCGGTGTTGCGCAAGAAGATTCAGACCGCGGGGTTCACCGATCTGAAGGTCACCAACCAGGCCATCTCGAATCTCACCGACAGCTACGGGCTGGTGGTGAGCCACCGCGACCTCACCGACCGGGCGCGGCAGAAGACGCCGTCGGCCCTGCACATCTCCGTCGACGACTTCATGAACAGCCCCCGCTACGACGAGATCGTCGAACTGCTGGGCCGGGTCAACTCCGGCCCGGTGTCGGCACCGGCGGCGGGCGTGGCCACTGCGGGTGCCACCGCCGGTGCGGCCGTGGCCGCCGCCGCAACCACCGCGAGGGTCACCGCCGAGCATCCCGGTGAGGTGCTCGCCGCCGACTCGATCGTGCTCAACGGTTCGGCCACCACCCGCGACGGCGCGATCGCCGAAGCCGGCCGGTTGCTCGTCGAGTGCGGCGCGGTTGAGCCGTCCTACGTCGACTCGATGCGCGAACGCGAGGCGTCGGTGTCGACGTTCATGGGCAACGGGCTGGCGATCCCGCACGGCACCAACGAGGCCAAGGGCGCGATCCGGCGCACCGCGATGTCCTTCGTCCGATACACCGACCCGGTGGACTGGAACGGCAAGCCGGTCGAATTCGTGGTCGGTATCGCCGGGGCGGGTCAGGACCACATGGCGCTGTTGACCCAGATCGCTCACACCTTCCTGGATAAGGATCAGGTGGAAAAGCTGCGGACCGCGCAGACCCGCGACGAGATCCAGGCGGTGCTGGCTTCTGCCGGATAACCAGGCCCGTCAGCCGTTGACGCCGATGCGGCGCAGCTCGGCCAGATCGGCGGCGCCGGCGCCGTGCAGGCAGATCCGCAACTCCTCGACGAAACCACCGAGGACGTCGACCACTGCGGCCGCTGATTCGATCGCCGGTGCGAGCAGCGGCCGCGCCATCGCCACCACGTCGGCGCCCAGCGCCAGCGCTTTGGCGGCGTCCATGCCCGTCCGGACCCCGCCGGAGGCCACCAGTGGCATGTCCGGCAGCGTGCGGCGCACTTCCATCAGGGCCTGCGCAGTGGGGATTCCCCAGTCCGCGACCGCGGGGTAGCGGACTTCTCCGTAGCGCACGACCTGCTCCACCCGCGCCCATGAGGTGCCGCCGGCGCCGGCGACATCCACCGCGGCGATCCGCATGCCGCGCAGCCGCTCGGCCGCCGCGGCGCCAATACCGTGCCCGACCTCCTTGACTAGCACGGGATAGGGCAGTTCCTCGGCCAGCCGGGCCAGTTGTTCCAGCGACCCGGCGAAATCGGTGTCGCCGTTCTCCTGCATCGCCTCCTGCAGCGGGTTGAGGTGCACCGCGACGGCGTTCGCTCCGACCCGTTCCAGGGCCGCGGCGAGCCGGGGAGCCAGACTGTCGGTCACCTGCGCCAGCCCGATGTTGCCGATCAGCAGCACATCGGGTGCCAGGTCGCGAACCTCGAAACTGGCTGCCGCCGCGTCGGCGGCCGGGTCGTCGCCCAGCATGATGCGCTGCGACCCCAGCATCATGCCGACACCGAGTTTCTGGGCCGCCTCGGCGAGGTTGCGGTTGATGGTGCGGGCCAGGTCCGCACCGCCGGTCATGGCCCCGATGAGCACCGGAGCCCGCAGCGGGCTGCCGAGAAACCGGGCGGTCAGATCGATGTCGGCCAGGTTGGTCTGGGTCAGCGCGTTGTACGGCAGCTCGAACCAGTCGAAGCCGGTGCTGACCCCGACGAACTCGACCGGCCCGGTCAGGCAGGCGTCGATATGGCGCAGCTTGCGCGCCGACAATCCGTCGCTCATTCGGACCGGTCCGGGTCGGGTTTGCCAGCCTGGCAGCGGTGCGACCGGGAACCCTGGAACAATGACACGGTGTCACAGGGTCTCTGGATCGCTCTCGCGGTCATCGCCATCCTCGTCATCGTCGCACTGGTCGTCGGGTCAGTGCTATACCGGCGCCGCCAGGTCAGTCTGCTTCCCGCCCCCGAAGAGCCTGCCATCGAGGCTCCCACAAAAGTCGACCGCTCCGGCGGGTACACCGCCACCTCCGGCATCTCGTTCACACAATCGTCAGCCCCGGCGACGGTGGAGCGGCCGCAGCCGCCGCGCATCGATACCACCGGGCTGCCCGGGGTCGGTGACGACGCCGCCATCCCGCGGGACTCGCTGAAACGTCCGATCTCCCAGGTCCGGCTGCCCGAACCGCCGGTTCTCGACGAGACCGCGGCGCGCGACGCCGGTGTCATGCTGCCCAGCCCCCCGGTTGCCGACGACATCCTGGCCGAGACCACGGTCGGCGACGAATTCCTCGTCGAGGAGCTCGGCGAGGAGGTCCTGCCCGAGACCGCCGTGGTCCCGGCGGCCCCGTCTCCGATCGACACCATCGCCCCGACAGCCGGCCGGCTGGAACGGCTGCGCGGGCGGCTGGCCAAGTCGCAGAACGCGTTCGGCCGCAGCATGCTGGGCCTGCTCGGCGGCGGCGACCTGGACGAGGACTCCTGGGAAGAGGTCGAGGACACCCTGCTGGTGGCCGACCTCGGGCCGACGACCACCACCTCGGTGATCGAACACCTGCGCGCCGGAATGGCGGCCGGCAGCGTGCGCACCGAGGCCCAAGCCCGGGCGGTGCTGCGTCAGGTGCTGGTGCAGGAGCTCAATCCCGCTTTCGACCGGTCCATCCGGGCGCTTCCGCACGACGACAAACCGTCGGTGCTGCTGGTGGTCGGCGTCAATGGCACCGGAAAGACCACCACCGTCGGCAAGCTGGCCCGTGTGCTGGTGGCCGACGGCCGTCGCGTCGTCCTGGGCGCCGCCGATACCTTCCGCGCCGCCGCCGCCGACCAGCTGCAGACCTGGGCGTCGCGGGTGGGCGCCGAGGTGGTCCGCGGCGCGGAGGGCGCCGACCCGGCGTCGGTGGCCTACGACGCGGTGGACAAGGGCATCGAGTCCGGCGCCGACGTGGTCGTCATCGACACCGCCGGCCGGCTGCACACCAAGACCGGTCTGATGGACGAGCTGGGCAAGATCAAGCGGGTCATGGAGAAGCGGGCGGCGGCCGTCGACGAGGTGCTGCTGGTGCTCGACGCCACCATCGGGCAGAACGGCCTCACCCAGGCGCGGGTGTTCGCCGACGTGGTCGACATCACCGGTGTGGTGCTGACCAAGCTGGACGGAACGGCCAAGGGCGGCATCGTCTTCCGGGTTCAGCAGGAACTCGGGGTTCCGGTAAAACTGGTGGGCCTCGGCGAAGGCCCCGACGACCTGGCGCCTTTCGAGCCGGGAGCATTCGTCGACGCGCTGCTCGGCTGAGTGCATCAGCACGGTGCGTATGCGTGCATCAGCACGGCGCGTAACAGCACTGAAACTTCGGCTGCGGGTTCGTTCACCTGAGCGAAACACCGGGGTCTGAAACCGGAAACAACCACTGCGCAAGGTTCTCCCTAAGTCGCCGGCCTTCGGCGACGTAAAGGAGGAACTTTCCAGTGGACCTATTCCCAGTCTTGGGAGTGCCGGACACCGGTGACACCGCGTGGATGCTTGCCAGCGCCGCGCTGGTGCTGCTGATGACACCAGGCCTGGCATTCTTCTACGGCGGCATGGTGCGCGCCCGCGGCGTGCTGAACATGATCATGATGAGCGTCAGCGCCATGGGTGTGGTGACGGTGCTCTGGGTGCTCTACGGCTATTCGATGGCCTTCGGCAACGACAAGATGGGTTTCTTCGGCGACCCCGGCCAGTATTTCGGCCTCAAAGGCCTGATCGGCGGAAACGCCGTTGCTGAAGTGATCGCCGATCCCGTGGCCGGAATCGAGGCCGTCGAGGCGGTGACCATCCCGCTGGCCGGCACGATCCCCCAGACGGTGTTCGTGGCGTTCCAGCTGATGTTCGCCATCATCACCGTCGCACTGATTTCCGGTGCGGTTGCCGACCGGCTGAAGTTCGGCGGCTGGCTGCTGTTCGCCGGGTTGTGGGCGACGTTCGTCTACTTCCCGGTGGCGCACTGGGTGTTTGCCTTCGACGGGGTGACGGCCGAGACCGGTGGTTGGATTGCCAACCAGCTCAAGGCCATTGACTTCGCCGGCGGAACAGCGGTGCACATCAACGCCGGCATCGCCGCGCTGGTTCTCGCGCTGATCCTGGGCAAGCGGCTCGGCTGGCCGGGGACTCCGATGCGACCCCACAACCTGCCGTTCGTGATGCTCGGCGCAGGCCTGCTGTGGTTCGGCTGGTACGGATTCAACGCGGGCTCAGCGATCGGTGCCGGCGGCATCGCCGGCACCACGTTCGTCACCACGACGGTCGCGACGGCCGCAGCGATGCTGGGCTGGCTGGTCACCGAGCGGATCCGCGACGGTCACGGCACCTCGCTGGGTGCGGCGTCGGGCATCGTCGCAGGTCTGGTGGCCATCACCCCGGCCTGCTCGTCGGTCAACGTGGTCGGGGCGCTGGCGATCGGCGCCACGGCCGGGGTGCTGTGTGCGCTGGCGGTCGGCCTGAAATACCGGCTCGGGTACGACGACTCCCTCGACGTGGTCGGGGTGCACCTGGTCGGCGGACTGGTCGGAACGCTGATGGTCGGCCTGGTTGCCACCGAGGAGGCGCCGGCGGCTGTCAACGGACTGTTCTATGGCGGCGGAACCGATCAGCTGTGGCGACAGGCCGTCGGAGCCGGGGCGGTGATGGCGTATTCGGCGGTTGTCACGGCTATCTTGGCTTTGCTGGTGAAGTACACCATTGGACTACGGCTCGATCGTGAAGCCGAGGCTGCCGGTATCGACGAGTCCGAACACGCGGAAACCGCGTACGACTTCGCCGCGACCGGCGGCGGTGGCGGCGGCAGCTCGGTCTTCTCACGTCAAGGCGCGGAGGTATAGGGAAAATGAAGCTGATCACTGCGATCGTCAAGCCGTTCACTCTGGAAGACGTCAAGACCGGCCTGGAAGAGCTCGGTGTTCTGGGCATGACGGTCAGCGAGGTCCAGGGGTACGGACGTCAGAAGGGGCACACGGAGGTCTATCGCGGCGCTGAGTACGCGGTGGACTTCGTGCCGAAGGTCCGCGTCGAGGTCGTCGTCGACGACTCCGCTGTGGACCGGGTGGTGGATGTCATCGTCGCCGCCGCCCGTACCGGAAAGATCGGTGACGGCAAGGTGTGGGTCAGCCCGGTGGAGACCATCCTCCGGGTGCGCACCGGCGAGCGGGGCTCGGACGCTCTTTAGATCGCCCGGGACGTGAAATGGCAAAGCAGACGAGCGACGGGGCCGCCGCCGGGAGAGTGAATCTCCCGGCGGCGGAGCCGCGGCACCCCGCGACCGACCTGGCGGCGGCCAGCCGCCAGCTCCTCGGCAGCGGGTCGCACCGGCTCGATGCGCCCGCTCTGCGTGAGGCGCTGTTGGACCTGCACGAACTGTGGCTGACCACCAAGGCAGCCGAGATCGGCATCACGTCCGGCAGCGGATTCGCCCTGGTGGCCACCGGCGGTCTGGGCCGTCGCGAGATGGTTCCATACTCCGACCTCGATCTGATGCTGTTGCACAACGGCATGCCGGCTGAGACGGTCACCGAGGTGGCCGAGCAGTTGTGGTATCCGTTGTGGGACGCCAATATTCGGCTCGACCACAGTGTCCGCACCGTGTCCGAGACGCTGCAGGTGGCCGGTTCGGACATCTCCGCCGGACTGGCCGTGCTCGAGGCCCGGCACATCGCCGGCGACGATCGCCTGTCCGGGCAGCTGATCAGCGGTGCCCGGCGCCAGTGGCGGGTCGGAATCGCTTCCCGCTTCGACGATCTCGTCGAGCAGACCAGAGCGCGCTGGCAGCGCAGCGGCCAGATCGCGCATCGGGCCGAGCCCGATCTGAAGGCCGGGATGGGCGGTCTGCGCGACGTTCAGTTGCTCAATGCGCTGGCGATCGCGCAACTGGCCGACGTGTATTCCAGCTCTTCGGCGGAGCCGCCGGGCGTCTCGCTGGCCGCCGCGCACCTGTCGCTGCTCAACGTCCGCACCGAACTGCACCGGGTCTCCAAACGAGGTCGCGACCAACTGCTGGCGCAGTACGCCGACGAGATCGGCGCCGCGCTGGGCATCGGCGATCGGTTCGACCTGGCGCGGATGCTCTCCGACGCCGCCCGCACCGTCAGTTACTACGTCGACTCCGCCGTGCGCACTGCAGCCAACGCGCTGCCGCGCCGTGGGCTGTCAGCACTGCGCAGACCGGTGCGCCGTCCGCTGGACGAGGGCGTCGTCGAATACGCCGGCGAGGTCATCCTGGCCCGCGATGCCAGGCCGCAGCGCGATCCCGGCCTGACCCTGCGGGTCGCCGCGGCATCGGCTGCCACCGGGATTCCGATCGCCTCCTCGACGCTGGCCCGGCTGGCCGATATCGCTCCGGAACTGCGGGCGCCGTGGCCGCGGGACGCTCTGGAGAACCTGCTGGTGCTGCTCACGGCCGGTCCCACCACGGTGACCACCGTCGAGGCGCTGGACCGCACCGGCCTGTGGGGCCGGATCTTCCCCGAGTGGGGCGTCGTCCGCGACCTTCCCCCGCGAGACCCGGTGCACACCTGGACCGTCGACCGCCACCTAGTCGAAACGGTCTCCCGCGCAAGCGCTTTCACCACACGCGTCGCCCGGCCGGATCTACTGGTGTTGGGTGCGCTGCTGCACGACATCGGCAAGGGCCGCAGCGGCGATCACAGCGTGATCGGCGCGGAACTGGCCACCCGGGTGGGGGAACGGATGGGACTGTGGCCCTCCGACATCCGGTTGCTCTCGGCGGTGGTCCGCCACCACCTGCTGCTGCCGTACACGGCCACCCGGCGCGATCTGCAGGACCCGGCCACTGCCGGCGCCGTCGTCGACGCCCTCGACGGCGACCCGGTGCTGCTGGAACTGCTGCACGCGCTGGCCGAGGCGGATTCGCTGGCCACCGGACCGGGGGTGTGGGGCGACTGGAAGTCCATGCTGATCGGTGATCTGGTCCGCCGCTGTCGCACCCTGATGGCGGGGGAGTCCGAACCCCACCCCGAACCCGTCGCCGAAGAACACCTCGCGCTGGCCCGGGACGGCGTCGTCCACGTCGAAATGGCACCGGGCGGGTCGGCGCACACCTACGCGGTGACGATGATCGCCGCGGATCGCCGCGGGCTGTTGTCCAAAGCCGCCGGGGTGCTGGCGCTCAACGCGCTCAGCGTCCACTCGGCGTCGGTCAACAGTGCCGTGCTGCCCAGCGGGGCGTCGGCCATCAACACGTTCGTGGTGTCGCCGCGTTTCGGTTCGCCGCCGGCGGCGGAACTGCTGCGCCAGCAGTTCATCCTCGCCCTCGACGGGGAGCTGGACGCCATCGGAGCACTGCAGAAACGGGATCGGGAGGCTGCCCAATACAGCACCGAACGCGCCGGGGACCCTAAGTTCGGCGTCCCGGCGGCCGCGCCCGCCCCGCCCCGGATTCTGTGGCACGGACCGGAGGAAGGCCACCCGGGCGGGTCCGCAACGCAGCTGGTCGAGGTGCGCGCCAGCGACCGCACCGGATTGCTTGCCGTGCTCACCGCGGTGTTCGAGCAGGCCGGGGTGGATATCTCCTGGGCCAAGATCACCACCTTCGGTTCGTCGGTGATCGACGTGTTCGCCATCTCCGCACCGACGTCGCGGGCGGCCCGCGAAGCCTTGGAGCGCCAGCTCTACGCCGCCCTGCCCGCCCCGCCGCCACCCGGGTTGGTCCAGGAAGCCGGCTGACGGCCCGCCGGTCCTTATTGCCGGGCTCCTCAGCGCGGCGCCTGGGGGCGCCGCTTGATCGTCGCCCGCCGGTCCTTATTGCCGGGCTCCTCAGCGCGGCGCCTGGGGGCGCCGCTTGATCGTCGCCCGCCGGTCCTTATTGCCGGGCTCCTCAGCGCGGCGCCCGGGGGCGCCGCTTGATCGTCGCCCGCCGGGGTTCGCCCGGTCTTCGCGCCGCAGGTGGGTAGGCTTGCGACGTGTTTGAATCCCTCTCCGACCGGTTGACCAGTGCGCTGTCCGGTTTGCGCGGCAAGGGTCTGCTCACCGATGCCGATATCGACGCCACCGCCCGGGAGATTCGCCTGGCGCTGCTGGAGGCCGACGTCTCGCTGCCGGTGGTGCGTGCCTTCATCGCCCGCGTCAAGGAACGTGCCCGCGGCGCCGAGGTGTCCGGCGCGCTGAACCCCGCGCAACAGGTCGTCAAGATCGTCAACGACGAGCTCGTCGGCATTCTGGGCGGGGAGACCCGGCAACTGGCCTTCGCCAAGACGCCGCCGACGGTGATCATGCTCGCCGGCCTGCAGGGCGCCGGTAAGACCACCCTGGCGGGCAAGCTGGCCAAGTGGCTCAAGGGCCAGGGCCACACGCCGCTGCTGGTGGCCTGCGACCTGCAGCGCCCCGGCGCGGTCAGCCAGTTGCAGATCGTCGGGCAGCGGGCCGGCGTGCACACCTTCGCGCCGCACCCCGGCACGTCGGTGGAGTCGATGGAGTCCGGCGGCTGGGGTCCGGGTGACCCGGTGGCCGTGGCCGCCGCCGGTCTGGCCGAGGCCCAGTCGAAGTACTACGACGTCGTCGTCATCGACACCGCCGGCCGGCTGGGCATCGACGAGGTCCTGATGGCGCAGGCCGCGGCCATCCGCGACGCCGTGCAGCCCGACGAGACGCTGTTCGTCCTCGACGCCATGATCGGTCAGGACGCCGTGGCCACGGCCGAGGCATTCGGGCAGGGCGTGGGCTTCACCGGCGTGGTGCTGACCAAGCTCGACGGCGACGCCCGCGGCGGCGCGGCGCTGTCGGTGCGCGAGATCACCGGTGTGCCGATCCTGTTCGCGTCCACCGGCGAGAAGCTGGAGGACTTCGACGTCTTCCACCCCGACCGGATGGCCAGCCGGATCCTCGGCATGGGCGACGTGCTCTCGCTCATCGAGCAGGCCGAGCAGGTCTTCGACGCGCAGAAGGCCGAGGAGGCTGCCGCCAAGATCGGCTCCGGCGAGCTGACGCTGGAGGACTTCCTCGAACAGATGATGGCGATCCGCAAGATGGGCCCGATCGGCAATCTGCTGGGCATGCTGCCCGGCGCCGCCGGCATGAAAGACGCCCTCGCCGCCGTCGACGACAAGCACCTCGACCGGGTCGAGGCCATCATCCGCGGCATGACTCCCGACGAGCGGGCCGACCCGAAGATCATCAACGCCTCCCGGCGGCTGCGCATCGCCAACGGCTCCGGAGTGACGGTGTCGGAGGTCAACCAGCTCGTCGACCGCTTCTTCGAGGCGCGAAAGATGATGTCGCAGATGGCCGGCGCCATGGGGATGGGCTTCGGCCGCCGGTCGTCCAAACGCAGCTCGAAGAACAACAAGAAGGGCAAGAAGGGCGGCAACCGCCGGGGCCCGACGCCGGCGAAGACACTCAACCCGCTGATGGGTGCCGGCATGCCGGAGGGCTTCCCCGACCTGTCGCAGATGCCCCAGGGCCTCAACGAACTCCCGCCCGGGCTGGCCGGGATCGACCTGTCCAAGCTGAAGTTCCCCGGCCAGCGCTAGATTGCGCGACGCGTCGGTGGTTGCGGGGCCGCTGCACGTCAGGGGCCGTGGTCTGCCCGACGGCGAACCCGTCGAGTGGTGGATCGCCGACGGCATTCTGCGTGCCGAACGGGTGTCGGGCGCACGCACCGTGTTCGGAGCGGATGGCGCTGCGGGCTGGGTCATCCCGGGACTGGTCGACGCACACTGCCACGTCGGCCTGGGCCCGCATGGCGCGGTAGAACTCGCCGAGGCGATCGCCCAGGCCGAAACCGACCGCGACGCCGGTGCGCTGCTGCTGCGCGACTGCGGATCGCCGTTGGACACCCGCAGCCTTGATGCGCACCATGACCTGCCCCAGATCATCAGGGCCGGAAGGCATCTCGCGCGGCCCAAAAGGTACCTGCCGAACTACGCCATCGAGCTGGAGGACGAATGGCAGCTGCCCGGGGTGGTCGCTGAGCAGGCCCGCCGCGGCGACGGCTGGGTGAAGCTGGTCGGTGACTGGATCGACCGATCGGTGGGCGATCTGGCACCGCTGTGGTCCGACGGGGTGCTGGCCGCGGCGGTCGACGCCGCCCATGCCGAAGGGGCCCGGGTGACCGCGCACGTGTTCGGCGAGGACGCGCTGCCCGGCTTGATCGCATCCGGCATCGACTGCATCGAGCACGGAACCGGCCTCACCGAGGACACGGTGGCGATGATGGTCGAGTACGGGACGGCGCTGGTGCCCACCTTGATCAATATCGAGAACTTTCCCGGCTTCGCCGCTGCGGCAACACGATTCCCCGTCTATGCCGCCCACATGCGCGATCTGCACGCACGCTTCCGGCAGCGGATCGGGGCCGCGCACGACGCCGGTATCCCGATCTATGCCGGCAGTGACGCCGGCGGCAGCATCCCGCACGGCCTGATCGCCCGGGAAGTGGAGGCGCTCAAGGGAATCGGGATGACGCCCACCGACGCGGTGGGTGCGGCGTGTTGGGACGCCCGGACCTGGCTGGGACGTCCTGCATTGGCCGACGGCGCCCCCGCCGACCTGTTGTGCTTCGCCGACGACCCGCGGTCCGGGCCGGGTGTGCTGTCCCGGCCCGACCGGGTGATCCTGCGCGGCCGGGTTTACTGAGCCGGGGTCAGTAGAGCGACCGCCTCGGCGCTGTGGGTGCCCTGCCAGAGCCAGCGCCACTGCCATCCGCACTCAGCGGCGACTGCGACGATAGCTTCGCGCTCGGCCGGGAAGTCGTAGGTGTTCATGTGGGTCACGATCGCCTCGCGGTCATCCTCGCTAAGCGCACGCCAGCCCTGCCGGATGCGGGTGGCGTAGCGCCCCCTGTAGTCGGCGAGTGACTCTCCGGGTTCGCAGAAGACGTCGGCCCACAGGAAGGCGCCGTCCGTGCGCACCCGGGGGAGAAGTTGCGCCAGGAAGCGGCGTTTCTCCTCGTCACGCAGATGGTGCAGCACTAAGCAGGCGTGCACCAGATCGTAGGGTTCGGTGCCCGGAATCGAGCGGATGTCGCCGTGCCGGAACTCCGCGGTGAAGGGCGCGTGTCCCAACGCCGAGCGCGCCATCGGCAGAACCTGCTCGGTGAGGTCGACGCCGACGTAGGAGCCCAGCGGCAACCGCCGCAGCACCGGCGCTATCAGGGCCAGGTCGCCGCAGCCGAGATCGAGCAGCCGAGCCGTTCCGCGGCGATCCGGGTGCTCGTCGAACCACCCGTCCAACGCCGCGGCGCAGGCCGCCGTCACGCCGCGGTGCTCCATCCAATCCTGTTCGACCACAGTGCGATACGTCTGCCACTGCCGTTCGAAGAAATCCACCGGCGTTGTCGTCATGGTGGGCCAGACTACGTCATTTCGTGGGCCGGAGCCGGGCTCAGCGGCCGGCTCACGCCCTCGCGAAACCCCAATCCAGCAGGGCCCGACCCTGATCCCACAGATCGTCTTTGCCGTACATCATGACGGCGACGATGCGCCGGCCGTTGCGCTGCGCCATCGCGACGTAGGTCTCCTGGGCGAGGTTGGTGTAACCGGTCTTGCCGCCGATGAAGCCGGGGTAGCCGTCCAGCAGTAACGGGTCATGGCTGGCGATCTGCTTCATGCCGCCGTTGCCGTCCGGGAAGGCCGCCGTGGGCTGGTGCAGGATTTGGGCGAACATCGGGTAGTTCAGGGCCGCCCGGTAGATCACGGCGAGATCGTGCGCGGTGCTGACCGACTCCCAGCCGGGGCCGTCCAGGCCCGACGGCGAGCCTGCCCAGGTGGCGCGGGCGCCGACCTGCTGGGCTTTGGCGTTCATCTTGGCCACCGCCGCCGGCGTGCCGCCCACCATGTCGGCGAGCATGTTGGCGGCGTCGTTGCCGGACACCATGAGCAGCGCGTCCAGCAGTTGACGGGTGGTGTAAACCTGCCCGGGAACCAGGCCGACACAGGAACATTCGACATCGGTCTGAGCTTCGGTGGCGCGTGCCGCGGCATCGAGAGGAAGTTGGTCGAACACCACCATGGCCAGCAGCGCCTTGATGGTGCTGGCCGGCGCACTGGCGCTGTATTCGTTGCGCCCGCCCAGGATCTGACCGCTGACCATGTCGGCGACCAGCCAGATAGGGGCGGGGCCGTCGGGCGGAGCGATGGCCGCCGGCTGGCCGGGATCGGCGCCGGCCACCGGCGCCAGCGCAGCGAGCAGGCTCACCGTCGTTGCCGTCGCCAGCGTGCGCAGGCACTTTCCGAACACAGACATTGCGCCGAGGCTAATCGGTGATCAGCTCAGATCGGGCGCGGCGGAGTCTCCGATTGGTTGCGGAGTCGCCGTCAGCTCTACGGGGCGACCGGCTTCTTCAGGGTCTTACCGATGTTGTCCAGCGTCTTCTGCTGCAGCTCCGCGCCATTGCCGGACCCTTTCTTCTTCTTGCCGAACCCCAGCTTGCCCAGCAAGCCACCCAGCCCGTTGAGGGTTTCCAGCCACACACCGGGGGTGGCGCCGCCGCCGGCGATCGTCGCGATGCTCGAGATGGCCTGGCCGACCTCATTCGGGCTGACGTTGTTGTTATTGCCCGGCGCGGCGCCCGCGACGGGAGCCGACAGCATTGCTGCGGTGACCACGGAGGCGGTCGCGACTTTCCACTTCACTTCGATGCTCCCCAATCACCTGGCTGCAGGGCCACCACAGATGCGGCGACAGCTGCGAACATAGTTGTCTTCATGGCTTCTGGCAAATCATACGGCGTGACGAACACAACGCTTGACGTGTGCCGACGGTCTAGCCTTCCCGGTGGGCAGCTATTCCGATTCCTGATAGATACCTGGGAATCGATTCTGCTGCTGCGCAGATGCTGAACTGACGTCCGCGGTGTCAATCCGCGGCGGTGGGGAACACAAGACGTGTGGCCACCACTCATCCCCGGGCGACCGGCGATCCGCTGCCCCGCCGTCTGCTGCTCATCATCGGGACCGGCGCCGCCGCGATCTTCCTGCTGCTGGCGGTCGGCGCGATTGTGGGCACCGACACCTCCAGCATCCCGACGACGCAGAAGATCACCGCCACCCCGATGCGTCCCACGTCCGATGACCTGGCGGCGCGGGCCGGGGTGTCACTGCGCTCGGACTCGCCGCTCAAGGATGACCGATTCATCGCGCTGATCAAATCCGGCGCCATCCGGGGCGGCTACCCGGTGGGCAACCCTGGCGACATGATCGCCGCCGCCCACGCGGTGTGCGCGATGGTCGGTGCGGGGCAGTCGGTGACCGACGCATCGAGCAAGGTGCAGGCCGGCTACCGGTTCACCGCCCGGCAGGCGCAGGCGTTGGGCGCGCTGGCGGTGGACGTTTACTGCCCGGAGAATCGGCCCTGACGAGCTACGCCCGGTGACTCAGAGCGTTGCCACGCTCATCTGCGGGTTCTGGGCAAAGCCCCAGTCCAGCAGGGTGGCGGCCTGATCCCAGTACGTGGGGCCGCCCTCTCGCACGATGCCGAACATCAGCGCGATGACCAGCCGGCGGCCGTTGCGCTCGGCAGCCCCGACGAAGGTCTTGCGGGCGGCGTAGGTATAGCCGGTCTTGCCGCCGAACGCCCCTGGGTAGCGCGCCAGCAACTCGTTCTGGTTGATCAGCGGCTTCTCGCCGGAATCGGTGGGGAACATCGCGGTGGGCTGGGCGATGATCTGGGCGAACACCGGGTTGGCCATCGCGGCGCGGAAGATCACCGCCAAGTCGTGCGGGGTGGTCCAGCCCGGGCCGCCGGGGCCGTCCAGGCCCGACGGGGAGGTGGCGTGGGTGTCGGTCGCCCCCATGGCTGCGGCCTTGGCGTTCATCTTGTCCACCGCCACGTCGTAGCCGCCCAGCATGTCGGCCAGGGCGTTGGCGGCGTCGTTGCCGGACACCAGCAGGGCGGCGTCGAGCAGTTGCCGGCCGGTGTAGCTGCGGCCGGGTTTGATGCCGGCGCAGTTGCATTCGACATTGAGGTTGGCGGGGGAGGCCACCACGGTGGAGTCCAGCCTCACCTCGTCGAGGGCGGTCAGGGCGAGCAGCGTCTTGATGGTGCTGGCCGGCGGGTGGGGGATGTACATGTCACGCCCGGCGAGTATCTGACCGGTATCCAGGTCGGCGACGATCCACGACGGCGCAGGGCCGTCCGGGATGGGCATGGAGCCCACCGGCTGAACGTTCGGCTCAGCGAAGGCCGGTGCGACGGCATGTCCGGCGGCAGTGGAGGCGAACAGCGTGAGAGAGGCCGCGATAGCGGCAGCGAGCCGACCCATGGTCGGTCAGCCTAACCGGTAGGCCCGTACCAGATCTGCGGTGTTGAATTCAGGGATGCTCTCCCTCGCGGAAATCTCTGATCGGCTGGAGATCCAGCAACTGCTGACCGACTACGCGACCGCTATCGACCAGCGACGATTCGATGACCTCGACCGCATCTTCACCCCGGACGCCCACATCGACTACCGGGCAATGGGCGGAATCGAAGGACCTTATCCACAGGTGAAGGCCTGGTTGACCGAAGTACTGCCGAACTTCCCGGCGTACTGCCACCTCAACGGCAATTTCGACATCCGCCTCGGCGGCGACACCGCCACCAGCCGCACCCTGTGCCTCAACCCGATGAAGTTCCCCGACGGGAATCAACCCGGCGGGCAGGTGCTGTTCTGCGCTCTCTGGTACGACGACGAGTTCGTCCGCACGCCCCAGGGGTGGCGGTTGACCCGTCGGGTGGAGGTCAAGTGTCTGGACCGTCTGCTCTAAGGCGATGAGAGCGCTGGGCGATTAGGGCTCCTCACGCCCGGTCTGGCAGAATCGGCCACTGCCCACGCGAGGCAAAACCGGGTTCCGGCATCCCGCCGGTGACCGCAGAATTGCAGCGTGAGATTCAAGGAGTAATTCGCGCATGGCTGTCAAGATCAAGCTCACCCGGCTTGGCAAGATCCGCAATCCCCAGTACCGCATCGCTGTGGCCGACGCGCGCAATCGCCGCGACGGCCGCGCCATCGAGGTCATCGGCCGCTACCACCCCAAGGAGGAGCCGAGCCTGATCGAGGTCGACTCCGAGCGCGCCCAGTACTGGCTGTCGGTCGGCGCCCAGCCCACCGAGCCCGTCCTCAAGCTGCTCAAGATCACCGGTGACTGGCAGAAGTTCAAGGGCCTCCCGGGTGCTGAGGGCACGCTCAAAGTGCGCGCGCCCAAGCCCACCAAGCTCGAACTCTTCAACGCTGCCCTTGCGGGCGCGGACGGCGCCCCCACTGGCGAAGCGGTTCAGCTGAAGAAGAAGAAGGCTCCGGCCAAGAAGGCCGACGAAGCCGCCGCCGAAGCAGCCCCCGTAGCCGCCGCCGAGGCGCCCACTGAGCCGGCCGCCGAAGCGCCCGCTGAGCCGACCGCCGAAGCAGCCCCCGAGGCGCCCGCAGAAACTGATGCCGCCGCCGAGGCCCCCGCTGAATCCGGGGCAGAGTCGGCTGAGCCGGCCGCGGAATGAGTTCGGTCGTCGTCGACGCCGTCGAGCACCTGGTGCGCGGGATCGTCGACAACCCGGATGACGTCCGCGTCGACATGGTGACTAATCGGCGTGGTCGCACCGTCGAGGTGCATGTTCACCCCGACGACCTCGGCAAGGTGATCGGCCGTGGCGGCCGCACCGCCACCGCGTTGCGGACCCTGGTGGCCGGCATCGGCGGCCGGGGTATCCGCGTCGACGTGGTCGACACCGACCAGTAGCGCCGGCGGGGGTGGAGCGGCAGCGACTCGGGGATAGGAGCAGCCCGCCATGGAGCTCGTCGTCGGACGGGTGGTCAAACCCCACGGCATCACCGGGGAACTGGTCGTCGATGTTCGCACCGACGACCCGGAGGATCGGTTTGCCCCGGGAAACCGGTTGCTGCTCAAGCCTTCCCGCGGTGGCGGCAAACCTCGTCCGGTTGACGTCCAGTCGGCTCGCCCGCACGGCAACAGATTGCTGGTCCGGCTGACCGGTGTCGTCGGCCGGGAGGCCGCCGACGCTCTGCGCGGTCAGCTTTTCGTCGTCGACTCCGAGGACCTGCCTCCGTTGGACGACCCCGACGAGTTCTACGACCACGAACTCGAAGGGCTGACGGTGCGCACCGTCGCCGGCCAGGAGGTGGGGACGGTGGCCGAAGTGCTGCACACGGCAGGCGGCGAACTGCTGTCGGTGCGCACACCCGAGGGCCGCGAGATTCTGGTGCCCTTCGTCAGTGCCATCGTCACCGCGGTGTCCCGCGCCGACTCACTCATCCAGATCGATCCGCCGGAGGGGCTGCTGGACGTGGAGTCGCTGTAATGCGAATCGACGTCGTCACGATCTTCCCGGACTACCTGCAGCCGGTGCGGCAGTCGTTGCCCGGCAAGGCGATTGAGGCCGGGATCGTCGACTTCGCGGTGCACGACCTGCGCCGGTGGACCCACGACGTACACCACGCGGTGGATGACGCGCCGTACGGTGGCGGCCCGGGCATGGTGATGAAGGCGCCGGTCTGGGGAGAGGCGCTCGACGAAATCTGCTCAGCCGAAACGCTTCTCATCGTTCCGACCCCAGCCGGCCGGTTATTCACCCAGGCGGATGCCCAGCAGTGGACGGTCGAGAAGCACCTGGTGTTCGCCTGTGGTCGCTACGAGGGAATCGATCAGCGCGTCGCCGACGACGCCGCCACCAGGATGCGGGTCGCCGAGGTTTCCATCGGGGACTACGTGCTGGCCGGGGGAGAAGCGGCGGCTCTGGTGATGATCGAGGCCGTAGTTCGGCTGCTTCCCGACGTACTCGGCAATCCGCTATCGCACCAGGACGATTCACATTCCGAAGGGCTGCTGGAAGGCCCCAGCTACACCCGGCCGCCGGTGTGGCGGGGTCTGGGAGTCCCGGAGATTCTGTTGTCCGGCGACCACGCCAAGATCGCCGCTTGGCGACGGGAACAAGGCTTGGAGCGGACCCGGCAACGCCGGCCGGATCTGCTCACCGAGGGTGGCTAGGTCACCCGCTCAGATGTGGCCGCCGGGAAACATCGTCTTCAGCGTCTCGGTCATGGTCGCTCGTGCGACGACCTCGTCGACCGGCTGCATCGATACCATGGCGATCACGTAGCGCTGGTCCGGACCGGCCACACCGGTGGTCAGGTGTACCTGATTGTTGGGGCCCCAGCAGCACATCCAGCCCTGCTTGACGGCGACCCGCTCGGCGAAAAGACCGTCGGGGAGACCGAATCGCTGCGGGTATCCGTCGGTGGCGACCGGCGTCGAGGCGGTCAGGTCTGCCAGCATCAGGTCGGTCTGTTCGCGGGGAAGGCCGCCGGAGCCGTCGAGCAGTTTGTCGTAGTAGCGCACCAGGTCGGCGGTGGTGCTCATGGTGTTCCACCAGTTGCCGTCGTAGGGCGGGACGGTGGAGGTCAGTTTGTAGCGTGCCGCGACCCGCTTGACGATCGCGTTTCCGCCGCCGCGATTCCAGAAGTCCTCGGCGGGGAAGTCGGCGGACGACCGCAGCATGGTGTCCAGGGCGCGGCGGTCCCGTGGGTTGAGCTTGACCTTGCGCTGGGCGGCGCGCGTGAGCAGGTCATCGGCGATGAACAACTTGGCCACCGATGCCGTCGGAAACTGGGCGGTGTTGCCACTGGTGATCAGCACGCCGGTCTGACGGTCGACCATGCTGAAGCTGATGTCCGCGCCGCGCCGCTGAGCTTCGACAGTCCCGCTCTTGATCCGGGCCCGCAGTTCGCGGGCGGGATCCGGCGCGGTGGAAGGCTGCGCCTGGGGCGCTTCGCTGGGGCCTCCGGCCAGCAGTGACACGCCGGCCTGCGAACCGGGGCGGGAACCGGCGGACACCTGGGCCGCGGAAGCACCCACGAGGACCACCGCGACGGCCGCGGCAGTGCTGCCTACCAGCACCGACGATGGTCGTCGCATGACACACTCCTCACGTCGGCGAAAGCATTGCGGACACACACTGCGGTGGGGTTTCCCCGACGGGCCCCGGTTGACACAGGTTAGCCGCCTCGTTTCTACACCGCCTAATTCCGAGACTCCTGGATAGCGGTGGGGTGGGCGGGTCGGCCGCGCAGTCCTGCGATTTCGTCCCTCGCGGCCCGTCTGGCACAATTAAGCAGTTGCCCGCGCCGGCCGGACCACCCGCCTGCTGCGACAAACATCTGACCCACGCACCGGCGACGTCAGGCGCATGCGCCCGACAGCCGCCCGGAGCCCGACTGCAAGGACATGTTCAGAACATGAACACTCTCGACTTCGTCGATCAGGCGTCACTGCGCGACGACATCCCTGCTTTCGGCCCCGGTGACACCATCAATGTCCACGTGAAGGTCATCGAGGGCAACAAGCAGCGCATCCAGGTCTTCAAGGGCGTCGTCCTGCGGCGCTCCGGCGGCGGTATCCGCGAGACCTTCACCGTACGCAAGGAGAGCTACGGCGTCGGCGTCGAGCGCACCTTCCCGGTGCACTCGCCCAACATCGACCACATCGAACTGCTCACCCGCGGCGCCGTCCGACGGGCCAAGCTGTACTACCTGCGCGACCTGCGCGGCAAGAAGGCCAAGATCAAGGAGAAGCGCTGAGCTTCGACATCCGGTCGGGAGAAGCGCTGAGCTTCGACATCCGGTCGGGAGAAGCGCTGAGCTTCGACATCCGGTCGGGAGAAGCGCTGAGCTTCGACATCCGGTCGGGAGACAGGGTTTTGGTGCGCCCGATGGCTACGCTACTTCCGTGACCGTCACCCCCGACCCTTCCGATTCGGCTCCCGGCCGTCCTGAGCCGGTCGAAATTCCGGCGAACCCGGAGCCCGGCACGTCCAAGAAGCGGTCGGCGCTGCGCGAAGGCGCGATCCTGGTGGGTACGGCCGTCCTGATCTATTACGTGATGCTCACCTTCATCGCCCGCCCGTACCTGATCCCCTCGGAGTCGATGGAGCCGACGCTGCACGGGTGCAAAGGCTGTGTAGGCGACCGCATCATGGTCGACAAGGTCACCTACCGGTTCGATGCGCCCGAACCCGGCGACGTGATCGTCTTCAAGGGTCCGCCGAACTGGAACGTCGGCTACAAGTCCATCCGTTCCGACAACGCTGCGCTGCGGTGGGTGCAGAATGCGCTGTCGTTCATCGGATTCGTGCCGCCGGACGAGAACGATCTGGTGAAGCGAGTGATCGCCACCGGAGGGCAGACCGTGCAGTGTCGTGCCGATACCGGACTGACGGTGGACGGCCGCAAGCTCACCGAGCCCTATCTGGAACCGGCGACGATGATGGCCGACCCGGTGGTCTACCCCTGCCTGGGCAATGAATTCGGTCCGGTGCGGGTGCCCGAAGACCGGCTATGGGTGATGGGCGACAATCGGACCCACTCGGCGGACTCCCGGGCACACTGCACCAGTGCGCCGGCCGACGCGCAGAAGGGCATTCTGTGCACCGGCGACCCTGTCACCGGCACGGTGCCTGTCGATAACGTCATCGGCAAGGCACGGTTCATCGCCTGGCCGCCTGCCCGGTGGGGCGGGGTGTCCTGGTTCGACCCTCAGGTCGATTCGCAGCAGGGCTGACATGCCGGCCAAGAATACGGCCGCACCCTGGCCTCCCCGCACCGTCATCCGGCGCTCGTCGGGACTGCGGACGCTCGAATCCGCGCTGTACCGCAGCGGTCTGGGTCCGGTGGCCGGGGTCGACGAAGTCGGTCGCGGCGCATGTGCGGGGCCGCTGGTCGTCGCGGCTTGTGTGCTGGGGCCCAACCGGTTCGAGAGCCTGGCGGCACTGGACGATTCCAAGCGGCTCACCGCCAAGGCCCGTGCGGCGCTGTTCCCGCTGATCCGCCGTTATGCGCTGGCCTATCACGTGGTCTACATCCCGGCTGCCGAAGTGGATCGCCGCGGCGTGCACGCGGCGAATATCGAGGGCATGCGGCGCGCGGTCGCGGGGCTGTCAGCCCGGCCGGGATACGTGCTCTCCGACGGCTTCCGGGTCCCCGGGCTGGCGGTGCCGTCGTTGCCGGTGATCGGCGGCGACGCCGCGGCGGCCTGCATCGCCGCGGCCAGCGTGCTGGCCAAAGTGAGCCGCGACCGGCTGATGGTCGCCATGGACGGCGAGCACCCCGGATACGGTTTCGCCGAGCACAAGGGCTATTGCACGGTGGCGCACAGTGCGGCGCTGACCGAGCACGGCCCCTGCCCCGAGCACCGGCAGTCGTTTATCAACGTCCGTCGGGTGGCCCGGGCCGGCGGCACCGAATTGGTGGCCGAGTTTGCGGTGGGACAAGATGGAAGCACGCCGTTGAGTACGGCCGGAAGAGAAGGACCGCTGAGCTGATGAGTGCCGAGGATCTCGAGAAGTACGAAACCGAGATGGAACTCTCGCTGTACCGGGAGTACAAGGACATCGTCGGCCAGTTCAGCTACGTCGTGGAGACCGAGCGGCGGTTCTACCTGGCAAACAGCGTCGAATTGGTTCCGCGTAACACCGACGGCGAGGTGTACTTCGAACTGCGGCTGGCCGACGCCTGGGTGTGGGACATGTACCGGCCGGCGCGCTTCGTCAAACAGGTGCGGGTGATCACCTTCAAAGACGTCAACATCGAAGAGGTCGAGAAGCCGGAGCTACGGCTGCCGGAATAGCCTGTGCACCGGTG
>JAULZA010000075.1:0-3437 GCA_032117575.1 Mycolicibacterium sp. | reverse complement strand
CGCCCCGAACTGGCCGAATTGCCGGCCTACACCCCGGGCAAGACGGTGCCCGGCGCCATCAAGTTGGCCAGCAACGAGACAGTCCACGGCCCCCTGCCCAGCGTGCGGGCGGCCATCGCCGAGGCCACCGACACCATCAACCGCTACCCGGACAACGGCCACGTCGAACTCAAGGAGCACCTGGCCGGGTTCCTCAGCAAGGACGGCGACGTCGGCCCGGAGCGCATCGCGGTGGGCTGCGGATCGGTGAGCCTGTGCCAGCAGCTGATCCAGATCACCTGCTCGGTGGGCGACGAGGTGGTGTTCGGCTGGCGCAGCTTCGAGGTGTACCCCCTTCAGGTCCGGGTGGCCGGCGCCACCCCGGTGCAGGTGCCGCTTCGCGACCACACCTTCGACCTGGACGCGATGCTCGCCGCGGTCACCGACCGCACCCGGTTGGTCTTCGTGTGCAACCCGAACAACCCCACCTCCACCGTCGTCGACCCCGATGAACTGAACCAATTCGTCGCCGCGGTGCCGCCGGAGGTCCTGGTGTGCGTCGATGAGGCCTACGTCGAGTACATCCGCGACGGCATGCTGCCCGACAGCCTCGGCCTGGCCCGGGACTATCCGAATGTCGTTGTGTTAAGAACCTTTTCGAAGGCCTACGGCCTAGCCGGCCTGAGGGTCGGCTACGCCGTCGGCGATCCGGAGGTGATCACCGCCCTGGGCAAGGTCTACGTGCCGTTCACCGCGAGCACCATCTCGCAGGCGGCGGCGATCGCCTCGCTGCAGGCCGCCGATGAACTACTCGCCCGCACCGACGCCGTCGTCGACGAGCGCCGCCGGGTCGCCGCCGCCCTGACCGACATGGGCTACGCCGTGCCGGACTCCCAGGCCAACTTCGTGTGGCTGCCCCTGGCTGAACGAACCGCCGACTTCGCCGCACAAGCAGCCGCGCAGGCCCGGGTGCTGGTCCGGCCATACGGCAACGAAGGCGCCCGGGTCAGTATCGGGGCGGCGCAGGAGAACGACGCCTTCCTGACCTTCGCCGGGTCATGGATACGCCGCTGACCGGGCCACCCGCGCCGAACGGCTAGCGTGGAGGCCAGCAACAGTCTCCAGGAGGGATTCAGCCGTGGGCAGGATCTATGACAACGTCAGCGAATTAGTCGGCCGCACCCCGCTGGTTCGGTTGAACCGACTGACCGAGGGACTTGACGCCACCGTGGTGGCCAAACTGGAGTTCTACAACCCCGCCAACAGCGTCAAGGACCGCATCGGGGCGGCGATCATCGACGCCGCCGAGCAATCCGGGGAACTCAAACCTGGCGGCACCATCGTCGAGGCCACCAGCGGCAACACCGGCATCGCCCTGGCCATGATCGGCGCCGCCCGCGGCTACAAAGTGATCCTGACCATGCCCGAGACCATGTCCACCGAACGCCGGGTGATGTTGCGCGCCTACGGTGCCGAGATCGTGCTCACCCCCGGCTCGGAGGGGATGGCCGGCGCGGTGGACCGGGCCAAGCAGCTCATCGCCACGACCCCCAACGCGATCGGGGCCAACCAGTTCGCCAACCCCGCCAATCCGGCCATCCACGAGAAGACCACCGCTGAGGAGGTCTGGGCCGACACCGACGGCAAGGTCGACATCTTCGTCGCCGGGATCGGCACCGGCGGCACAATCACCGGGGTCAGCCGCGTCCTCAAAACCCGAAAGCCCTCCGTGCAGATCGTCGGGGTGGAGCCCAAGGACTCCCCCCTTCTGACCGAGGGCAAAGCCGGACCGCACAAGATTCAGGGCATCGGCGCCAACTTCGTGCCCGAGGTGCTCGACCGCAACAGCTACGACGAGATCATCGACGTCGAACTCGACGACGCCCTGCGGGTTGCCCGAGACCTGGGGACCGCCGAGGGCATCCTCAGCGGCATGTCCACCGGGGCCATCGTGTGGGCGGCGCTGGAATTGGCCAAGCGTCCGGAGAACGCCGGCAAGCTGATCGTCGCGGTGGTCTGCGACTACGGCGAGCGCTACATCTCCACGGTCCTGTTCGACGACATCCGGGACTGACGACGCCGTGACCCTGCTGTCCACTCTGCGCGAGGACCTGCGCAACGCCCGCCTGCACGACCCGGCCGCCCGCGGTGACGTGGAGAACGCGCTGGTGTACTCAGGTCTGCACGCGATCTGGTCCCACCGACTGGCGCACCGGATGTGGGCGGTGCCGGCACTGCGGGGTCCGGCGCGGATCGTGAGCCAGGTGACCCGGTTGCTGACCGGGATCGAGATCCATCCGGGGGCGACGATCGGGCGGCGCTTCTTCATCGACCACGGCATGGGGGTGGTGATCGGCGAGACCGCCGAAATCGGCGACGATGTCATGCTCTACCACGGCGTCACCCTCGGTGGGCGGTCCCTTGAGCACGGCAAGCGCCACCCGACCATCGGTGACCGGGTGACTGTCGGCGCCGGCGCCAAGGTGCTCGGCCCGGTGTTCATCGGCGCCGACAGTGCCGTCGGCGCCAATGCCGTTGTCACTCATGATGTTCCGCCGGAGTCGATCGCCACCGGCATTCCGGCGGTGGTCCGGCCCCGCGGTGAGAAGCAACGCGAACCGCTGGTCGACCCGACCTGCTACATCGACCCCGCGATGTACATCTGACACCGGTCAGCCGTAATTTGGTGGCCATGAGCACTTACGAGTCCCTCGCCGTCGAGTTCAAGGACAACGTCGCCCAGGTCACCCTGCTCGGGCCGGGCAAGGGCAACGCCATGGGGCCGGCGTTCTGGAGCGAGATGCCGGTGGTGTTCGGTGAACTCGACGCCGACCCGGAGGTGCGGGCCATCGTGCTCAACGGTTCGGGGAAGAACTTCTGCTTCGGCTTGGACCTGCTCGCGATGGGCGGCACTCTGCCGTCGGTGGACGGCGGCTCAGAATCGGAGGGAGCGGCCTCGGCACGACCGCGCGCGAAGTTCCACACTGAGGTCAAGCGCCTGCAGGCCGCAATCACCGCGGTGGCCGACTGCCGCACCCCTACCGTCGCGGCGATCCACGGCTGGTGCATCGGCGGCGGGGTCGACCTGATCAGCGCGGTGGACATCCGCTACGCCAGCGCCGACGCCAAGTTCTCGGTGCGCGAAGTGAAACTGGCCATCGTCGCCGACGTCGGCAGTTTGGCGAGGCTGCCCTACATCCTCTCCGACGGCCACCTGCGCGAGTTGGCGTTGACCGGCAAGGACATCGACGCCGCGCGGGCGGAGAAGATCGGTCTGGTCAACGAGGTGCTGCCGGACCCCGACGCGGCCCTGGCGGCCGCACACGCCACCGCGGCCGAGATCGCGGCGAACTCGCCGCTGACGGTGCGCGGCATCAAGGATGTGCTCGACGAGCAGCGCACCGACGCCGTGGCGGCCAGCCTGCGCTATGTGGCGGCGTGGAATTCGGCGTTCTTGC
>JAULZA010000074.1:0-35045 GCA_032117575.1 Mycolicibacterium sp. | reverse complement strand
GCCCACGCGCCCCGACGAGTCAGCTCCGGTGCGGCGTCCGCCACAACAACGAAGGCGCCATCGGGTTCGTCGACGGTCACGGTGTCGCGCGGCTCGCCGCCGGGGTGGTATCCCTTGGTGATCGGCAATGACTCCGGGTCGCGGGCCGCCACCAGGAGGTCGCCGCCGTCGCGCAGGGCGAGCACCACGCGCGCCGACGAGGCGTAGGGAACACCGGAAATCGTCGATGTCACCCGGCCACCGGAGTGGACGGCGTCGCCGACTGCGACGGTCATAGGGCCGCAGTCGGGCACCTCGATGCCGGCTGTGGCGGCCAGCCACCCGGCTAGCAGGTCGGTCTCGGCGACGGGCACCGTCACGGCGTGGCGCGCCAGCGAACGCAACACCACTGCTGCTTCGGCCGGACCACCACCGGAGTCGGTGCTGACCAGCCGGGTCAGTCCGGCGTCCTCCAGATGCCGCCACGCGGCGGCGTCGAACGGATCGGGCAGCGCCCGGTGGCCGATGCGCGCGTCGAAGGAACGTTCGCCGATGTCGTCGACGAGGTTGCGCAGATCGGTGAGATCGTCGGTGCCGGAGGCGAACACGCCACCGCTGAGAACACTCATCGCAACCCCATCCCGCGCGCCACCATGCCGCGCAGCACCTCATTAGTCCCGCCGCGCAGGGTGAACATCGGGGCGTGCACCCGTGCCACCTCCACCAGCGCCGCCACGTGCTCACGGCCATCCGCACCGGCGTCGACGTATGACAGCAGATCGGCGGCCAGATCGGCCGACTCCTGCTCGAACCGGGTGCCGAGGTCCTTCACCAGTGCCGCCTCGTTGACGGGTGCCTGGCCGCCGGCCAGCGCCCGGGCCACCGACACCGACAGCTGGCGTAGCGAGATCACCCGGGCCAGCAGTCCGCCCACCGCGGCGCAGGTGTGCCGGTCGAGATCGCCCTGCCCGGCCAGTAGCCGCGCCAGCGCGGTGAGCATCGGTGCGGTGGACAGAATGCGCTCCGGTCCGCTGCGCTCGAAGGACAGCTCCGCGGTGACCTGTCGCCAGCCGTCGCCAACCTCGCCGAGCAGATTGGTGTCGTCGATGAACACCTCGTTGAAGGTGATCTCGTTGAAGTGGTGCTCGCCGGTCATCAGCACGATCGGACTGATGTCGATACCGGGGGAGTCGGTGGGCACGATGAACTGGGTGAAACCAGCGTGCCGACGATCGGCGTCCAACGGGCTCGTTCGGGCCAGCACCACAACCTGGTGCGACAGGTGCGCGCCGCTGGTCCACACCTTGGTGCCGGACAGCACCCACCCGCCGTCGGTGCGAACAGCTTTCATCATCGCCGCCGCCAGGTCCGAACCGGCCTGCGGTTCGCTCATTCCGATGGCCGAGAAGTACCGTCCCGCAGCGATTCTCGGCAGGATCCGCTGCCGCTGCTCCTCGGTGCCGTAGGACAGCAGGCCGGGCCCCACCTGCCGGTCGGCGATCCAGTGCGCCGCGACCGGGGCGCCGCAGGCCAGCAGTTCCTCGGTCACCACGTAGCGGTGCAGATGTCCGAGCCCCTGCCCGCCGTACTGCTTCGGGATGGTCAGGCCGAGGAACCCGGCGTCGCCCAGGCGGGCGCTGAACGCCTCGTCCCAGCTGGACAGCCAGGCGTCGACGCGGGGCTGCCAGCCGAATTCAGCGCGGTCGGCATCCAGGAATTCGCGCAGCGCGCCGCGCAGGGTTGCCAACTCCGGTTCGTTGACGCAGAGCGCGGCGAAGCTGTCACTCACCCGAATCACCGGTATCCCGTGACGCGGGCGATGACCGCCGATTCTCCGTCCGCGCCGACAGCGGACGCATCGGAGACCGCCGACGTCCGGCCGATGCGCAACGCGGTTGCCTCATAGACGGATTGTGCCCCGCCGTCGCCGTCGGAGTGCGGGCGGGCGGGCGGGCGAAGAATGGCCGCAGGAAATTGACGTGGATGGCCGGACATCGTCGACCAGCACCGCCAGGGCAATGCTGGCCGATTACGGGTCGATGACGGCCGTGGATATGATCCGTTTCATAGCTTGATCAGGCCGGAACGAGGGAAGGCAGGCAAGCATGAAGGTGATCGGATCCGTCGATGCGGCCCAAGCCCTGGTCGGTCAGGAACTCGGCGTCAGCGACTGGTTGACCATCGACCAGCAGCGGGTCAACGACTTCGCCGACGTCACCGGCGACCACCAGTGGATCCATGTCGACGTCGAACGCGCCAAGGCCGAGAGCCCCTTCAAGACCCCGATCGCGCACGGGTTCCTCACCCTGTCGCTGATCCCCGTACTGAGCAAGGACACCTTCCGCTTGGAGAACGCGAAGCTGGCCATCAACTACGGGCTGAACAAGGTGCGGTTCCTGACCCCGGTGCCGGTGGGCAGCCGGGTCCGGACCCGCGTGGAACTCACCGACGTCGCGGCCAAGCCGGGCACCGGCTCCATCGACATGACGGTGAAGCACACCATCGAGATCGACGGCATCGAGAAGCCCGCCGCCGTCGCCGAGATGATCGTCCGCGCGGTCTTCTAACCGCCCCTACAACGCAGGCGTGTAGCCGAACGGCAGCAGCACGCTTTTGTGCTCGACGTACTCGTCGATGCCTTCCGGTCCGTTCTCCCGGCCGATGCCGGAGTTCTTGTACCCGCCGAACGGCGCGCCCGGGTCGAAGGCGTACATGTTCACCGCGTAGGTCCCGGTGCGGATGCGTGCGGCGATCTCAATCGCCCTGTCGTAGTTGGTCGTCCACACGCTGCCGGCCAGTCCGTACACCGAGTCGTTGGCGATGCGGACCGCGTCGTCGGTGTCCTCGTAGGCGATGATCGAGAGCACCGGCCCGAAGATCTCCTCCTGGGCGATCGTCATCGAGTTGTCCACATCGGCGAACACCGTCGGCTGCACGAACCAGCCGGTGTCCAGCCCCTCGGGCCGGCCGCCGCCGGTCACCAGACGCGCGCCCTCCTCCTTGCCCTTGGCTATGTAGCCCTCGACACGCTCACGCTGTTTGGCGCTGATCAGCGGACCGATCACCGCTCCGGGCGAGTCGGGCAGTCCGACCGGCATCGCGGCGACGGCCGCACCCACCTTCTCGACGATCTCCTCGTAACGGGACCGCGGCGCCAGGATGCGGGTCTGCGCCACGCAGGCCTGTCCGGAATTCATCAACCCGGAGAACAGCAGCATCGGCAGGGTCGCGTCGAGGTCGGCATCCTCGAGGATGATCGCCGCCGACTTGCCGCCGAGTTCCAGCGTGCACGGCTTGAGCTTCTCGGCCGCCAGCATGCCGACCGCGCGGCCGACCATGGTGCTGCCGGTGAAGGTGAACTTGTCGATATTGGGGTTGGCCGTCAGCGCCTGCCCGGTCTCGGGTCCGCCCGGCACCACCGACAGAACACCCTCCGGCAGGCCCGCCTCGGCGAACACCTCGGCCAGCGCGTTAATTGTCAACGGGGTCTCCGCGGCTGGCTTGAGCACCATGGTGCAGCCGGCGATCAGGGCCGGACCGAGCTTGTTGCAGGCCAGGAACAGCGGCACGTTCCAGGCCACCACCGCGCCGACGACGCCGACGGCCTCGCGCAGCACCAGGGTCTGGCCGTAGATGCCGTCGCGGATGTCGCGCCAAGTGAACTTGTCTGCCGCCGTCGAGTAGTACTGCAGCCCGGACAGCGCCGCGCCGTACTGCATCATGTCGATGATCAATTGCGGCTGGCCGGTCTCGGCCTTGAGCAGGAACTTGAATTCGTCGGCGCGGTCCTCGATCAGCTTGACCGCGTTGGACAGCACCGCCTGGCGCTCCTGTGGCGTCATCTTCGGCCAGGGTCCATCGTCGAACGCCTTCCGCGCGGCGGTGCAGGCGGCGTCGACGTCGGCCGGAGCCGCCCACGGCACCTTGCCGACGTACTCGCCGGTCGCCGGGGAGTACACCTCGATCACGCGCGACGTCGACGGCTCGACCCACTTACCGCCGATGAAGAGCTTGTCGAATTCGGTGCGGTAGGCAGTCTGTGTCATGTGGGTCACAGTACCCATCGTGGGGCAGTGAGAACAGGTGTCAGCCGGGCCGCAGCACCAGCACCAGATTGCTGACCAGGAACTCCCGCACGCCCGGCACCCGGGTCAGCCACCACGCCCATCGCGGGTGGTAGCGGGGGAATGCGGCCACCAGCGCGCCGGTGCGGGCTGCCCAGCGCAGCCCGTCGGCGGCGGACACTTCGAACAACGACGACCCGTAGTGATTTTTCGGCGGATGCCCATGCCGCCGGGTGTAGCGGGCCGCCGCGCGCGCCCCTCCCAGGTAATGCCACATCCCGGTCTCGTGTCCGCCGAACGGGCCCAGCCAGACCGTGTAGGACAGGATCGCCAACCCGCCGGGCCGGGTGACCCGCAGCATCTCCGCACCGAGGCGCCACGGCTGCGCCACATGTTCGGCGACGTTGGACGACAGGCAGACATCCACGCTGCCGTCGGCGAACGGCAGGGCCAGCCCGGACGCCCGCACGAAGGTGCCGGGTCCGCCGCTGACGGGCTGCTCCGCGGCGTGCATCTCCCGCGGGTCCGGCTCGACACCGACGTAGCGCCAGCCGGCGTCGGTGAACGCGGTGGCGAAATAGCCCGGCCCCCCGCCGATATCGAGAACCGTGCCGCGTGGGCGGTCGCCGTTCAGTCCGGCCCACAGGTCGCTGACCATTGTGGCGGTGTCCTCGGCCAGGGCGCCGTAGAACCGCGCCGGGTCGCTCTGCTCGTACCGGAACTCGCCGAGCAGTCGCGTCGACCGGGCCAGCGTCGCCCGGCGGGCGAACAGATCGGTCGCGATCTTTCCCGGGTCGCTGCGCTCCTGCCCTCCGGTGATCATTCCCGGGTCGCTGCGCTCCTGCCCTCCGGTGATCTTTCCCGGGTCGCTGCGCTCCTGCCCTCCGGTGATCTTTCCCGGGTCGCTGCGCTCCTGCCCTCCGGTGCCAACCACCCCCTCACCCTAGGGCGATACGCTGGCGGGGATGTCCACGCCAAGCCCCGTCCGCTCCGTGCTGATGCTGTGCTGGCGCGACACCGGCCACCCGCAGGGTGGCGGCAGCGAGACCTACCTGCAGCGCATCGGCGCGCAGCTGGCGAAGTCCGGCGTCGAGGTGACCCTGCGCACCGCCCGCTACGACGGCGCCGCGGGTCGCGACGTGATCGACGGGGTGCGCATCAGCCGCGCCGGCGGCCGCTACACCGTCTACATTCGGGCCGGCCTGGCCATGGTGGCCTGCCGCGTCGGACTGGGTCCGCTGCGCGGTATCCGTCCCGACGTGGTGATCGACAGCCAGAACGGCCTGCCGTTCCTGGCCCGGCTGGCGTTCGGTCGTCGGGTGGTGCTGCTGGTGCACCACTGTCACCGGGAGCAGTGGCCGGTGGCCGGGCGGGTGCTGGGCCGGATCGGCTGGTTCGTGGAGTCACGACTGTCGCCCCGGCTACACCGGAGCAATCAGTACGTAACGGTGTCGCTGCCCTCGGTCCGCGACCTGGCCGATCTCGGGGTGGACATCCACCGGGTTGCCGTGGTCCGCAACGGTCTCGACGAGCTTCCGGCCGGCACGCCGGCACCCGGGAGGTCGGCCACCCCGCGGGTGGTGGTGCTGTCCCGGCTGGTTCCGCACAAGCAGATCGAGGACGCCCTGGACGCGGTCGCCGTGCTGCGCACCCGGATTCCGGACCTGCACCTCGACGTCGTCGGCGGCGGCTGGTGGCAGGACCGGCTGCTGGAACACGCCCAGCGCCTCGGCATAGCGCAGGCGGTCACCTTCTACGGCCATGTGGACGAGGCGACCAAACATGCTGTGGTGCAACGGTCCTGGGTGCACGTGCTGCCGTCCCGTAAGGAGGGTTGGGCGCTGGCCGTGGTCGAGGCCGCCCAGCACGCGGTGCCGACCGTCGGGTACCGCTCCTCGGGCGGACTGACCGACTCGGTCGTCGACGGGGTCACCGGCCTGCTGGTCGACGACCGCGACGAACTGGTCGACCGGATCGAGGAACTACTGGGTGACGCCGTGCTGCGCGAGGAGATGGGCGCCAAGGCCGAGGCTCGCAGCCGGGAGTTCTCCTGGCCGCAGAGCGCGGCGGCAATGCGGACGGTCCTGGAGACGGTGCATGCCGGCCGTCGTATGGGCGGGGTGATCCAGCCATGACACCTGCACGGCCAAATCGGTTGCAGTACATCGGCTACTGCTACGGCAAGGTGCTGCCGCCGGAGATGGACGACTGGGTGCGCCGCGACCTCACCGGCCCCGGCGCCTGGACGCGCACCCTGATCCGGGTGAGCATTCCCGCTGTCCTGGTGATCGCGCCGCTGTGGCTGATCCCCGCTTCGGTCGGCATGCACCTGGCCATGTCGCTTCTGCTGCTCATCCCGTTCGTGTACTTCGCCCATGCGCTGGACAAGATCTGGCGCTCCCACCGGCTGCGCCAGCACGGGCTGGATCCTGATCTGGTCGACGAACGGGCCCGCAATCGCGACGCGCAGATGCGGGAGGATTACGAGCGCCGCCACGGCCGCGCCGACGACTGAAGGGCCCGCACGGCCAGCATCACCCCACCGCCGATCAGCATTGCGGACCACAGCAGGTGGGCGATCGTTACCGCGGTCCGGTTGCCTTGTGCCGCAGTATCTTCGGTGTCTTCAAATCGATAGAGCGCCAGATCATCGTCAGCGTAGGCCGGCCTCAGTGCCGCCAGGGCATCCTCGGCGGAGCCCATCGTGCCTGGCGTCCCGCGTTCGACCACAAGCCAGCCGACACCGAGGGTCCGCGGATCTGTGCCGGCGAGCAGTTGACGCTCCACTTCGCGTGCCCGGCTGCCCTCACCCACCACGATCTGTCCGGCGACCTGCAGGTCGCCGGTGGTGAGAACGTCGGCACCCAACCAGCGCGGCAGCGGGTCCAGCACCGGGGTGCCGCCCGACCAGGCGAACTGGCGCATCGTGCCTGCGGGCAGTACCGCGACGGCAGCCGGTTCGGCGTTGATCATCCTCGCCACCTGCGCCCAGCCGGGCGGATAGTGCACCGGGCGCATCCGGCCGCCGACGCCCCACACCAGGTCGGGCAGCGCCATCAGCAGCGCGGCGCAACACAGCAGTGCCGCTACGCCGGCGCGCATCCGGTGCCGCAGCAGCAGCACCGCGCCCGCCCCGGCGAGGGCGTAACCCGGCATCGCCAGGGCCACCCACTTCTGCCCGTCGCGCAGCACCGCCAGCCCAGGCACTGCGTCGACCATGGTGCGCAACAATGCCATTCCCGGCCCGGTGGCCAGCGCGGCCGGCACCAGTACTCCGAACGCCGCCAGGATCAGCAGCGGCTCGGCTGAGCTTTGTCGATGACCGCGCCGGCGCAGCAAGGCGGGCACCCCGCAGGCCACCACAGCCAGCAGCACCACGGTGCCGAACAATGCGTATCCGGTTGCCCGGCTGGGTGGTACGGCTTCGGCGTTCCAGATTCCGCCCAGGCCCGCCAGGCTGCCGAATGTGCCCAGCAGCGGTTCGGCACGCGGGGCGAACGGAGCCAGCCCGTCGGCCTGGCGCACGCTCAGGGCGCCGCCGAGCAGCGACGCCGTCAGCCACGGTGCGGCGGCCAGCCCACTGGCCCCCAGAAGTCCTGCCGCGCAACGCCACCGAGGGGCACCGTCCCCCGGCGCGGCCACGCACGCCAGGGCCACCACGGCGGCCAGCATCAGCCCGGTCGGGGTCAGGCCGGCCAGCGCGATCCAGAACACCGCCGCTGCCCAGCCCCGGCCGGCCGTACGCAGATCGAGCACCGCCGCGGCCACCCAGGGCAGACAGCCGTAGGCCAGCAGCAGACTCCAGTGGCCCTGCAAAAGCCGTTCGGCGACAAAGGGATTCCACACCGCCACCGTGGCGGCGACCAGTTGCCCGGCGGTCCCGGCCTCCGGTAGCAGCAGCCGGGCCAGCCGGCCGGCACCCCAGGCGGCCAGGAACAGACCTGCGATCAGCAGGGCTTTGACCAGTACGCCGCCGTCGAGCACTGCCGAGCCGAGCGCAACGGCGAAATCCTGCGGCACCGCCCTGGGCGCCGACTCGCTCAGGCCCAGGGCCGTATCGGACAGGTATGACCGCGGCGTCGAGACCGCGTCGCGGATCAGCAGGTATCCGGGCCTCAGCAACGGCGCCGTCACCGCCAGAGTCAGGGCGGCGGCGTACCCGGGCAGGATCAGCCGGGTCGCCCGGTGGGGCAGCGCCGTCACCGCTGCGAAGGCGGGGGCTCCGGTCGGCGGGTGGGGATCTTCTCGGTCGGGGCCTGGGCCGCCGGCATCGGGCCCGTCTCGTCACGGCCGAACAGACCGATGTCGATGTCGTCCTCGTTGCCTTCCGGCAGGGCGGCCTCGACGCGGTTGCTGAACAGCCCGAGCAGCACCCCGCCGACGAGGGTGACCAGGCCCGCCGCGCCGAGGCTGATCGGCAGGATTCGCGACCACAGGGCCACCCGGTCACTCTCAGCGCGAGCGGCGGCCACCTGGGATTCGATGGTCTGCTCGGTGGAGGTCACCTTGTAGTCGGCCACCGCGGCCTCGGGCTTGAGCGGGTCACGCGCGTAATAGTGATTGGCGTGCTCTTCGGCCTTGACGATGGTGCCGGTGACCGGGTCCACCCAGAAGGTGCGCTGCGCGGCGTAGAACCGCGTCATGGTGACTGGCTCGTAGGGGTCGCCCTCGAAGCCCCACAACTCGTTGCGGGCGGTGACCTCCCCGTCCTCGTTCTTGTCGTAGAGCGAGGAGTACTTGATCGGGGCGACGAGCTTGCCGTCGGCGTCGTAGCCCACGTTCTGCTTGAAGCGGTAGGTAGTCAGGCCGTTGACGTCGTCCTCGCCGTCGTAGTTGGCGTCGAACGCCTTCTGCGCGATCGGATCGAAGAACGGGTACGACTGCTTCTCGGTGTTGAACGGGAACCGGTAGGACAGTCCGTCGTGGGGCAGCGCGATGTTGGTCGGTGGCTTGTCGTCGGAGATGGTCCGCGGCTTCTGCACCGAGCCGCCGGGCCGGTCGTCGTCGGACACCGCCTCGGCGTTACCGCGGTTGAGCGTCACGGTGTCGACCATGGCCAGCAGCAGGCCGTTGTCCTTCTGCTTGTCGCTGCGACGCACCGTGGTGCCGACCTGGAAGGTGACCACATCGGCGTTGGCCGGGGCCTCGACCGTCATCGCCTGCTGGGACACCAGGGGGACGTTCTTGTCGACGACGAACTTGCCACCCTGACCCGCCGACAGCGAAGCCGGATCCAATGCGGTGCCGGTACCGGTGGCGACCAGCGTCTGGTCGATATCCAGCGGAATCTTGCGGATTTTGCCGGCGGTATAGGTGGACAGCAGCAACGCGGCGATCAGCAGGGCCGATCCGAGACCGATGATTCCCAACGCCGCGAGACGCAACATGCTTGCGCGATTCACGCTGTCCGGGCCTCCTCGTGGTGCAGTTACAAAGCTGCGTTCAGGGTTCCGACCCTAACAGTCGAACGCCAACCGAACCGCCCAGCCGCAGGGAATCTTGCTCTACCCGCTACCGCCGCGCGGGCACGTCCCGGCAGACTGGCAGCCATGACGCGGACGCCGGCAGACGGTATCGGCGAGCCTGCCGTGAGCGACGTGCCCGGCGAGGTCGGCGGGACCAGGAGCTTCCTGCCGGCCGTGGAGGGTATGCGCGCCTGCGCCGCGATGGGTGTGGTGCTCACCCACGTCGCTTTCCAGACCGGAACGTCCGGAGGCGTGATCGGACGGCTGCTGCACCGCTTCGACCTCGCCGTCGCGGTGTTCTTCGCGCTGTCCGGCTTCCTGCTGTGGCGCGGGCACGCCGCCGCCGCCCGGGGCCTGCGGCACCGGCCGCAGACGGCGCGCTATCTGCGGTCGCGGCTGGTACGGATCATGCCCGGCTATCTGGTGGCGGTGGTGGTGATCCTGACCCTGCTGCCCGAGGCCAACCACGCCAGCAGCACCGTCTGGCTGGCCAACCTCACACTGACGCAGGTCTACGTGCCGCTGACGCTGACCGCAGGGCTGACCCAGATGTGGAGCCTGTCGGTGGAGGTGAGCTTCTACCTGGCGCTGCCGATCCTGGCGCTCCTGGCCTACCGGCTGCCGGTGCGGTGGCGGGTGCCGGCCATCGCGGCGGTCGCCGCGGCCAGCCTCGGCTGGGGGCTGCTGCCGATTCAGACCGCCGAGGGCGTGAACTTCCTGAACTGGCCGCCGGCCTACGCGTCCTGGTTCGCCGCCGGCATGCTGCTGGCCGAGTGGACGGTGAGCCCAGCCGAAAAAGGGCAATTGGGCTGGCCGCACCGGTTGGCGCGCAATCCGTGGGCGATCTACGGGATCGCCCTGGTGGCCTACCTGATCTCCGCATCACCGCTGGCCGGTCCTAAGGACCTCGTCCCGGCCACCCTGGCGCAGTTCGTGGTGCGGACCTCCATGGGCGCCATCGTCGCCGGGGCGCTGCTGGCGCCGCTGGTTCTCGACGCACCCGGCACCGCGCACCGCATCCTGGGCAGCACGACGATGGAGACGCTGGGCCGATGGTCCTACGGGCTGTTCATCTGGCATCTGGCCGCGCTGGTGATGGTGTTCCCGATGATCGGCAAGTTCATGTTCAATGGCGACCTGATCGTGGTGTTCGTGCTGACCACGGTGCTGGGCTTCGCGATGGCCGCGGTGAGTTACGCACTGGTCGAGTCGCCGTGCCGCAACGCGTTGCGGCGCTGGGAGTACCGCCGCAGCAGCGCGTCGAAACCGCCGCCGCCGCTGGACAGTTCGGTGACGGACGAGCCGGAGCCTTCGGTCGCGCGTTAACGTCGCGCGCCATTGGGCTTGAGTCGCGCGTTAACGTCGCGCGCCATTGGGCTTGAGTCGCGCGTTAACGTCGCGCGCCATTGGGCTTGAGTCGCGCGCTAACGTCGCGCGCCATGGGTCGAGTCGCGCGTTGACGTCGCGCGTTAATCAGTAGCCGCCCCCGTGGCTGAAGATCCGGCGCGGGTTATCGACCAGCATGGTGCTGATCTGCTCGTCGGTGACGCCGCGCTGCCGCAGCGCGGGCAGCACGTCGTTGTGGATGTGCAGGTAATGCCAGTTCGGCAGCGCCACCGGCAAAGCCGCCTCGGGCAGCCAGTCGATGTAGCAGGACGCGTCGTGGGCCAGCACCAGCTTGTCGGCGTGCCCACGCTCGCACAGCCGCGCCACGGTGTCGACCCGGTCGGTGAACGGGAGGATGTTGTCCAAGCCGAACCGGTCCATCCCGAGATAAGACCCCGCGGCGATCAGTTCCTCCAGGTAGTCCAGGTCGGTGGTGTCGCCGCTGTGCCCGATGACGACCCGGCTCAGATCGACGCCCTCCTCGGCGAAGATCCGCTGCTGCTCAAGTCCCCGGCGGGTGTGCGCGTGGGTGTGCGTGGTGATCGGGACGCCGGTGGCGCGGTGGGCCTGGGCGACCGCGCGCAGCACCCGTTCGACACCGGGCGTCACACCGGGTTCGTCGGTGGCGCACTTGAGGATTGCCGCTTTCACCCCGGTCCCGGCGATACCTTCGGTGATGTCCTGGACGAACATGTCGACCATCGTCTCCGGACCGTCGAGCGCGGTACCCGGGCCGGTGAAGTGGAAGTACATCGGAACGTCGTTGTAGGTGTAGACCCCGGTGGCCACCACGATCCGCAGGTCGGTGCGGGCGGCGACCCGCTGGATGCGGGGGATGTAGCGGCCCAGACCGATGACGGTGGGGTCGACGATGGTGTCCACCCCGGCCGCCTTGAGCGCGTTGAGCTTGTCCACGGCCTGCTCTTCGCGGGTCTCCTCGTCGCCCCAGGCTTGCGGGTAGTTGGCCATGATCTCCGGGGACAGCACGAACACGTGCTCGTGCATCAGCGTCACGCCCAGGGCGTCGGTAGGGATCGCGCCCCGGACGGTCTCGACGCTGTTCTGCGGGCTCATGCCTCTGACGATACGCGCGGCCGCCTGCGGCGGGTTGCGCTGTGCGGCAACGGAAGCAGGGAGGCGGCGAGGAAGCCGACGCCGACCAGTGCGAAGAACTGCACCCACGCCGAGTGCCCGATATAGCCGTCGACCGAGCGCCACGGGTAGCGGGACAGCAGCGCCCCGGCGACGATCACACCCGCCGGGACCACGCCGAGCGTCACCCTGTCCCACGTCGGTTGCCGGTTGTGCAGCCGCCAGCCGAGCACCAGCGCCGCACCGACCACGACGAGCCCGCCCACACCGGCGATCAGCGTTCCGGCCGCCAGCAGCCCGACCGCCCCGAGCGGACCGGGGCGCCACGGCCGGGCGGGAAAGTAGGTGGGCGTCCGGCGCCGGGCGGGCACCAGCGCCATCGCCAGCAGCAGCGGCAGCAGCGCAAGGCCGATAGTGAGACCGGCGCGATACGGGCCGTTGGACGGAAAGCTCAGGGTCACGGTGCCTTGCGCGCCCGGCGGCAGCACCCAGCCCTGCTGCCAGCCGTTGACGATCACCGGCGTCAACCGCGCCCCGCCGGCGGTGTGCGCCACCCAGCCCGGGTTGACGCTTTCCGGAACCACCAGCACCCGGCTCTCCGGGGCGCGCGGCACGGTGACCGCGCGCCGGTCCGGCCGCCAGTCCGTCACCGCCACCGGCGCCGTCGGCGCCGTGGTCAGATCCTTGGCCAGCGGGCCGATCAGCTGGGCGCCGTCGGCGATGAACGCCGGACCGGGGCTGATCAGCAATTCCTGGGTACCGGCCTGCAGGGTGATCGGGGTCGGATCGCAGGTCCGGGCCGGCACCGGGCGGCCTTGCAGCAGTGCCTCGACGGTCGTCGACACCGATGTCTGCACGAACCGGCCCGCCACCCCGATCACCGGTCCCTGCCCGCAGGGGATGTCGATGCGGCGGGTGCGGTTCACGGCCGCGTTCGCGGCGGCGATCGGGGCGCCGGCCCGATCCAGCGCCACCACCTCGGCCAGGCCGGGCGGCTTGAGTTGATCGAAGCCCAGCGCCGTGCGGTCGATCACGTCATCCCAGTCCAGCAGGCTCACCTGGATGGTGCTGGTGACCCGCGGATACACCGACACCGGCCCGTCGCCGTCAGCAAGGCTGCGTACCTGCGGCCCGTCTCCGAGGTCGATCGCCACCAGCGTCGGGTGGGTGGGCAGCGGCGACCCGCTGGGCGTGATCTGCAGAGCGGCCACCTCCGTGGGGCGGGGCAGCGTCACGGTCAGCGTCGGTGCCGCCTGATGCTGGGCAATGCCCTGCGGAGCGGTCCACGCGGTGCGCGGGTCGCCGTCGGTGGCCGCGTAGGCCGAACCCTGCACGTCCACCAGATCGGCGTTGCCCTGCGACCGGGCACTGCCCGGCTCTGCGATCAGGTCGGCCAGCCGCGGCCCCTGCCGGGCCCGCACCCATACCGTCGCCGACACATCCATCGCGGTAGGCACTGTCAGGGTGCGGCTCAACGTCACCGGTTCCTCGGGAGCCACCGCCATCGAGGCTGCGCAGTGCACCCCGTCGGGGGAATCGGCGCAGCCGTCCCGGCCCAGGAGTTCAGAGCCCAGGTCCCATTCGGCGACTCCCGCGCCGGCCGGCGGCGCCGGGACGACGACGGTGTGGCGCAGGTCCACCGGATAAGCGAATCCCGCAGCGTCGTATTGCGTTACGGCGAGGTCGGTGATGCCGAACTGCACCCCCGAGGAGCCGTCGTCGGTGCCGACGGCGGTGATGCGCAACCACGGCGTCTCCCCGACGGGAAGCGCGACGGTCAGTGGGCGTCCCGGGGTATCGAAGCTCGTCGTGGTGGTGCCGTTGGCCGTCTCGATCTGGATGCGGCGCACCTGGGCGCCGACCGCGGTGGCACTGGGAGTGATCGTCAGGGCGGAGTTGGTCACCGGCTTGTCGAAGTCGATCTGCAGCCACTGGCCGAGGGCGGGTTGCAGCGAGTTGGACACCCAGGCGGTGGCCGAGTCTTTGTCGATCGCGGCAACCGGGCTGCTGGCCGGCGAAACGTTCGGCAGCGTCGTGGCGTCCGAGGACGAACTCGACGCGCTGAGCCGTCCGCCGGACCACATGCCCTGCACCGCAACCGCATCCGGTACGGGATAGTCCGGCACCCGGTTGTAGGTGTTGCGCCGGTCGCCGGCGGCGCGGATCGCCGACGAGTGGTCATCGACCCGCCCGTAGTCGGTTTCCCGGTCGGCCGGGGTGTCGGTGACGATGACGCCCCGCCCCGGCGGCGCGGCGAGGCCGGCACGGCGCGCATCGGTGGTCAGCATCAGCGGGCCCAGCGGTGGCAGGCCGGCCTGCCGGCGACGGGCGTCGATGCGCAGCAACGATTCCGGTCCGCCGGCCACCCTCGTCATGGCGTCGGCTCCGACGAGATACGGGGTACCCGGGCTGCCCGCCGTGACGCGATAGATCTCGACCGCCGGGAACAGCGGTCGCAGTCCGCTATCGCTGATGAAGCCCTCGACGACGCCCGGGCCGGTCTTCTCGCCGAACTCGGCGACCTTGTCCAGCCCGGGTGACCCGTCGATCGCCCGGTGCACCAGCAGCGGCCGTGTCGACCGCGAGGTTTCCGGATCGAGGTCGTTACGCACCACCACATAGGAGATGCCCTGGCGTGCCAAGGTGTCGGCGAGCCCGTCCGACGGCCGTCCCGCCGCGAACAGCCGCTGCACCGAGTCCAGCGCGCGAATGGTCTGCGGCGGAGTCAGCGGGATTGAATCCCTGACGCCCCAGGGTGATTCACCGAGAACCTGCAGCGGCTCGTCGCGGCTGTTGCCCCAGTTCTGGGTGGCGAACGGCGCTCCGGGCACCACTAGAACCCGGCCCGGTGTGGGGCCTTGGGCGTTGTTCTCGGTGAGCCAGTCCGCCGCCTGATGCCAGTAATCGGGGATGGCCCGGAACGCTCCGGGCGGGGTGAGCCGGCCGCTCCAGGCCAGCGAAGTCGCCACGAACAGCGCGGTCAGAACCACGATGCCGGCCGCCATCCGCTTATCGTCCTGTGGGTGGGCGAACGCTCTGATCCACACCGGCCGGGAAGCGCTGCCCGGCAACGGGATCCGGCCCAGCAGGTGCGCCAGACCCAGGACGATCGGGATACGGATCACCGGTTCCAGCTTGTGCACGTTGCGCAGCGGAGCGCCGGCCGCGTCGAGGAAATGCTGCACCGACTGGGCGATCGGCGAACCGAGGCCGCCGGAGTAGCCGGCGGTCAGCAGGACGAGGCCGATCAGCAGCATGGTCACCAGCCGCCCGCGGGCCGGCATCGACCGCAAGGTCAGACCGGCAAGCCCGCCGGCAGCCACCAGGGTGGTGGCCAGCACCATCGCCGGCTGGGTCACCAGCGACGACGCCGCGGTGGCCGTCGGAGCGACGAACGGGGTCCAGCCCGACGTCCCGCGCAGTACCTCGGTCAGTGACGTCCACTGGGTGGTCACTCCCGAGGACTCGATGAAGTCCAGGAACGGCGGACTGATCCGGCCGAGCAGCACCAGCGCGACCGCCCACCAGGTCACCGCCAGTACTGACGCCAGTAACCACCAGGCGGTGAACCGCCGCCACCGCCGGTTCGGGCGATGGCAGGCCCACCAGATCACCGCGGGCAGGCACGCGGCCAGGCTGGCCACCGCGTTGACCGCCCCCATCAGCGCCAGCGCGATCCCGGCCCGGCCGGCCAGAATCCGCAGCGGTTGCCGGGACTGCCCGCTCAGCGCCAGGATGACCGGCAGCAGCACCCAGGGGGCGAGCATCACCGGCAGGGTCTCCGATGAGATCGACCCCAATGTGGTCAACACCCGCGGAGACAGCGCGAAGGCCCCCGCCGCCACCAGTCGCGATGTCCGGGAGCCGATGCCCAGTGTCTCGGCGACCCGCAGCAGTCCCCAGAACCCCGCGGTCAGCAGCAGCGCCCACCACAGTCGTTGGATCACCCAACCGGGCAACCCGACGGTGTCGCCGAGCAGGAAGAACGCACCGTGCGGGAACAGGTAGCCGTACGCCTGGTTCTGGGCCTGGCCGAAGGGCAGGTCGCTGTTCCACAGGTTGGCGGCACGGGCCAGAAATCGCAGCGGGTTGGCGGTCAGGTCCAGCTTGGTGTCCGGGGCGATCAGGCCCGGCGCCTGGAGGAAACACAGCACCAGTGCGACGGCGAAAACCACCGCCAGCCAACGTCGGGAGAGCGGGGAGTGATCCGAGTACGCGGCCGCGTCGGAAACGACAGCGGGCGGCGGAGCGGTGAGCGTGCTCAGAGCGTGCTCAGGGGTTAGCCGCGGTTGCCGTACTCGACGCGGTTGAGCACCGAGGACGCCGGATCGCCCGGCTGCAGCGCCGGTTTGGTGTCCTGCTGGATCATCAGGGTGGCGCCGAACACCGACGCGGCCCCGAGTAGCAGGCCGACCAGGATGCTGGCGGCGGCGGGGACCACGAACCGGGTCATTTGACGGCACTCCTTGGCTAGCGCGGAACAGGCTTATCGCGGGACAACCCCGCTGGTCAACCTAGCACGCACCGCACCCGCCGGACCTACCTCGGTTGGACTCCCGCAGCTCTCATGACAGCATGTGCGAATGGTTATTCGCTCGAACACTGTGCGCGCCGCGGCTGCTCTGGCGGCCGTGCCGATGATCCTGGCCGGTTGCTCCGCCCCCGCCGAGCAAAAGGCATCGCCGTCCTCGGACACGATCACCAGCGCCGAGTCGGCCGTGGTGACACCCATGTCCGGGCCGCTGTCCCCGCCGGCCGCACCGGCCCCGCCGGCCTGTGGCGACGGCGCGGCAATGCTGGCCGCCATGTCGACCCGCGACAAGCTGGCGCAGACCCTGATGGTCGGGGTGCGCAACGCAGCCGACGCCCGCGCCGTGGTCGGCACCCACCATGTCGGCGGCATCATGATCGGCAGCTGGACCGATCTGTCGATGCTGACCGACGGCACCATCGGCGCGATCTCCAATATGGGCCCGCTGCCGCTGGCAGTCAGCGTGGACGAAGAAGGCGGTCGGGTGTCGCGGCTGTCGTCGATCATCGGCGCCATCCCGCCGGCCCGCACGCTGGCCCAGACCAAGACCGCCGACGACGTCTACCAGATCGCCCTGTCCCGCGGCCGGCAGATGCGCGGCCTGGGCATCACCGTCGACTTCGCCCCCGTCGTCGACGTGTCCGATCAGGGCGATGACACCGTCATCGGCGACCGGTCGTTCTCCAACGACCCGGCCACCGTCACCGCCTACGCCGGCGCGTTCGCCCGCGGCCTGCGCGACGCCGGTGTGCTGCCGGTGCTCAAGCACTTCCCCGGCCACGGGCACGGCTCCGGCGATTCGCACACGGCCGGCGTGGTGAGCACCCCGCCGTTGGACCAGTTGATGGAAAGCGACCTGGTGCCCTACCGCACCCTGGTGGGCCAGGGCCCGGTCGCGGTGATGATGGGCCACCTGGAGGTACCCGGCCTGACCGGTAACACCCCGGCCAGCCTCAGTGCCCCTGCGGTGAACCTGCTGCGCAGCGGTGGCTACGGCGGACCCGGCTTCAACGGCGTGGTCTTCAGCGACGACCTGTCCAGCATGGCCGCGATCTCGTCGCGCTACGGCGTCGCCGAGGCGGTGCTGCGCACCCTGCAGGCCGGCGTCGACCAGGCGCTGTGGATCACCACCGACGAGGTTCCCGCCGTGCTCGATCGGTTGGAGAGCGCCGTGACGAGCGGCGAGCTGGCGATGCCGGCCGTGGAGGGCTCGGTGCTGCGGATGGCTGGCGTCAAGGGCCCCAGCGGTCGTTGCGGCGGCTAGGCCGGCTGGTCTGACGATGGCTGCCGGTGGCACCAAACGGCTGCCGCGCGCGGTGCGCGAGCAGCAGATGCTGGACGCTGCCGTGCAGATGTTCTCGGCCAACGGCTACCACGAGACGTCGATGGACGCCATCGCCGGTGAGGCGAAGATCTCCAAGCCGATGCTGTACCTGTACTACGGCTCCAAGGAGGAGTTGTTCGGCGCCTGCCTGAATCGCGAGATGGGGCGGTTCCTCGACGTGGTGCGGGCCGACATCGATCTGCGGGCCAGCCCGCGTGAGCTGTTGCGCCGCACCATCTTGTCGGTGCTGCACTACATCGACGCCCATCGGGCGTCCTGGATCGTGCTCTACACCCAGGCGACCAGTTCGCAGGCCTTCGCCCACAACGTCCGTGAAGGACGGGAGAAGATCATCGACCTGGTGGCCCGACTGCTGGAAACCGGCACTCGTCATCCGGTGCCCGACAGTGACTTCCACATGATGGCGGTTGCCCTGGTCGGGGCGGGCGAGGCGGTTGCGGCCCGGGTCAGCGCCGGGGACGCCGACGTCGACGAGGCGGCTGAGTTGCTGATCAACCTGTTCTGGCGAGGACTCAAGGGCGCACCGGCGGACCGGGACGCCGACAAGGCCGAGTCCCGCTAGAGAGCCCGCACGCTCCCGGTCAGGTGCGGGTAGCCCTTGGTCATGTTGCGCAGCGCGATGTCCCAGCCGCCGCTGACCCGGTCGACGTAGAGCCCGGCGGTGGCCGGCAGCAGCACCGGCTTGCCGAACTTCACCGAGTAGCGCACCGCATCGGGCAGCTGGCCGGAGATATTGGCCAATACCGCTGCCGCGCTGAACATCCCGTGCGCGACCGCGGCGGGGAAGCCGAACAGCTTGGCCCCGATCGAACTGGTGTGGATGGGGTTCTGGTCGCCGCTGACCGCCGCGTAGCGACGGATCTGCCCGGAGCTGATCCGCAGGACAGCACTGGGCGGTGGGAGCTTCGGCTGCGTGGCCGGCTCCGGCTTGGCCTCGTCGGACAGACTGGTGCGCTGCTGGTGCAGAAACGTCGAGACCTGCTGCCAGGCAACGTCGTTGCCCACCGAGACATCGCTGAGGAAGTCGACGAGCAGGCCCTTGCGATGCTCCCGCAGGTTCTGCGCCCGAACCCGGACCGACACCGTGTCGGTGACGGCGATCGGGCGGTGGGCGATGATCTGGTTCTCCACATGGACCGCCCCAACCGCTGTGAACGGGAAGTCGAAGCCGCTCAGCAGTGACATCACCGACGGGAAGGTCAGCAGGAAGGGATAGGTGATCGGCACGTGGTCGCCGTAACGCAACCCGGTGACCGCGGCGTAGGCCGCGACATTGGCCCGGTCGATCGGCAACTCCGGCACCGTAACGACTCGCTCGGGCAGCCGGTCCCCGCGCGGGATGAACGGAAGCGCGCCGGCGGCGGCGCGAGCCATGGTCAGCAGTTCCATCTCAGGCCCCCAGCATCGCCTGGCCGCACACCCGGATCACGTTGCCGGTCACCGCGTTCGACGCCGGGCTGGCGAAGAAGGCGATGGTCTCGGCGACGTCGACGGGCTCGCCGCCCTGATACAGCGAGTTCAGCCGTCGGCCCACCTCCCGGGTGGCCAGTGGGATGGCCGCCGTCATCGCGGTCTCGATGAACCCCGGGGCGACGGCGTTGATGGTGATGCCCTTGCGCGCCAGCGACGGCGCCAGCGCCTGCGTGAGGCCGATCATGCCGGCCTTGGTGGTGGCGTAGTTGGTCTGCCCGCGGTTGCCGGCGATACCCGCCATCGACGACAGTCCGATCACCCGGCCGCCGTCTCCGATGCTGCCGTTGCCCACCAGACCTTCGGTCAGCCGAAGCGGCGCTTGCAGATTCACCGCGATCACCGCATCCCAGCGGGCGTCGTCCATGTTGGCCAGCAGTTTGTCGCGGGTGATGCCGGCGTTGTTGACCAGGATGTCGGCCCGGCCGCCATTGACGTCGGAGAAGTGCTCGCGCAGGTGCGCGGTGATGCGGTCGACGGCGTCGGCCCCGGTGACGTCCAGTGCCAGCGCAGTGCCGCCCACCCGGGCCGCGGTCTCTTCCAGGGCCTGCGAGGCCTGCTCGACGTCGATGGCCACCACCGTCGCACCGTCGCGGGCGAAGACCTCGGCGATGGTGGCGCCGATGCCGCGCGCCGCGCCGGTGACGATGCCCACCTTGCCGGCCAGCGGCTTATTCCAGTCCGCGGGCCGATGCGAATCGTCGGCGCCGACGTAGAACACCTGTCCGTCGACGTAGGCCGACTTCGCCGACAGGATGAACCGCAGCGTCGACTCGCAGCCGGTGGCGGCGGTCCTGGCGCCGGGGGAGACGTAGACCAGTGCCGCGGTGGCGCCGCGGCGAAGTTCCTTGGCCAGTGACCGGGTGAAGCCCTCCAGGGCGCGCTGGCAGATGTGCTCTTGCGCGTCGGCCACCTCCGCTGGGGTGCTGCCGAGCACCACGACCCGCGCCGACGGCCCGAGGTTGCGCAGCACCGGCGTGAAGAACTCGAACAGGCCGCGCAGGCCGGCCGGGTCGGTGATGCCGGTGGCGTCGAACACCAGGCCGCCGAAAGTGTCGGCCCAGCGGCCGCCGAGGTTGTTGCCGACGATGTCGTAATCGTCGGCCAGCGCGGCGCGCACCGGCTCGGCCAGCCGGCCATCACCGCCGATGAGCAGTGAGCCGGCCAGCGGCGGCTCGCCCGGGCGGTAGCGGCGCAGCGTCTCGGCCGCGGGCAGGCCGAACTGCTTGGCCAGAAACGATCCGGGGGCGGAATTGATCACCTGGGACAGAAGGTCGGAAGCCACTGTGAGCACCTTTCGCGTTTGCGATACGTCGTAGGTGGGAACGAACTTACTGCAGAGTAAGAACGGTGCGTACTATGGGTTCTCTCACAGGGGTTCGCATACCCATTGGTCTGCCCGATATCAGCGGAGGTTTGTCGTGGCTTCTTCCCCCCGGCGCCGGGTCGCCGTTCTCGGCGGTAATCGCATCCCGTTCGCCCGTTCGGACAGCGCCTACGCCGAGGCGTCCAACCAGGACATGTTCACCGCCGCGCTGGACGGCTTGGTGGATCGCTTCGGCCTGGCCGGTGAGCGCCTCGACATGGTGATCGGCGGCGCGGTGCTCAAGCACAGCCGCGATTTCAACCTGATGCGCGAGAGCGTCCTGGGCAGCAAGCTGTCGCCGTACACCCCGGCCTTCGACCTCCAGCAGGCCTGCGGCACCGGCCTGCAGTCCGCCATCGCCGCCGCTGACGGCATCGCCCTGGGACGGTACGAGGTAGCCGCCGCCGGCGGGGTGGACACCACCTCCGACGCGCCGATCGGGCTGGGGGACAACCTGCGTCGGTCACTCCTGGCGGTGCGGCGGGCGAAATCCAACATCGACCGGGTCAAACTGGTCGGCCGGCTGCCGGCCGCTCTCGGGGTGGAGATCCCCACCAACGGTGAGCCGCGCACCGGCCTGTCGATGGGTGAGCACGCCGCCGTCACCGCCAAGAAGATGGGCATCAAGCGCGTCGAGCAGGATCAGTTGGCGGCCGCCAGCCACCGCAACATGGCAGCGGCCTACGACCGCGGGTTCTTCGACGATCTGGTGACCCCGTTCCTGGGTCTGTACCGCGACAACAACCTGCGCGCGGAGTCGTCGGCGGAGAAACTGGCCACCCTGCGGCCGGTGTTCGGGGTCAGAGGCGGCGACGCGACGATGACGGCCGGTAATTCCACCCCGCTGACCGACGGCGCGTCGGTGGCACTGCTGTCCAGTGAGCAATGGGCACAGCAACATTCGCTGAGCCCGCTGGCCTACTTCGTCGACGCCGAGACCGCCGCGGTGGACTATGTCAACGGCGCCGACGGCCTGCTGATGGCGCCCACCTACGCGGTGCCGCGGCTGCTCGCCCGCAACGGGCTGAGTCTGCAGGACTTCGATTTCTACGAGATCCACGAGGCGTTCGCCTCGGTGGTGCTGTGTCATCTGCAGGCCTGGGAGTCCGAGGAGTACTGCAAGGAGCGGCTGGGCCTGGATTCGGCGCTGGGTGCGATCGACCGGGCCAAGCTGAACGTCAACGGCTCCTCGCTGGCCGCCGGGCACCCGTTCGCTGCTACCGGCGGGCGGATCGTGGCGCAGCTGGCCAAGCAACTGGCCCAGAAGAAGGCCGAGACCGGTCAGCCGGTGCGCGGTCTGATCTCCATCTGCGCGGCCGGTGGCCAGGGCGTGACGGCGATTCTCGAAGCATGAGGGCCGGCCCGGTTTGAGTCTCAGGGCCGGTTTGAGTCTGCGACAGGCGGGGTAATCCTGGTTGCGGATAGCTCCGCATTACCGTCTGACCCCCCGACCCGGCGGAAATGCGGGGCATCCTCGGACCAACAGTGGCCGTCGCTGGAGCGGAGGGGACTCCAGCGACGGTCACTTTTGTCTGGACGCAGGCCCGCTGTCGACCAGACCGGACTGCACCACCGCGGCGTCGACGTAGCGCTGAACGGGCCGGGCCTGGAAGAAACCGGTGTGCCCGCCGTGATACCAGCCGACATCGGGCCGGCCCCAGTGCTCCCAGAGCTGGATCACCTGCTGGCGCGGGTGGACGATCCGGTCGGCAACCCCGGCGTAGATGAACCGGCCCTTCGGCGGCACTTTCGGTTCCATGGACAGCGGCGAGATCATCCGGCCCAGCGGCGCGGCCAACTCCAGGGTCTTCCAGCGCGGGTCGTCTTTCGGCAGCCCGGAGTGTCGCCCGAGCAACTCCACCAGGTTCGACGGTGGAACGCCGAGTATCGCGCAGGTCAGGTCGTCGTCGAGGCTAGCCACCAGGGCGGCGATGTAACCGCCGAGAGAGATGCTGTTCAGGCCGATCCGGGCGTCGGGTTGCTGCGATCGAATCCAGGCGATTACTCGCCGGACATCCCAGACCGACTGGGCTGTGCCGTGCACGTCGTCCATGATGTTCTCGCCGGGGAACACCGCCCCCTTGGGCAGGCCCCGGGAGCGCGGCCCGTGCATCGGCAGCACCGGCAGCACGACGTTGAGTCCGAAGTCCTGATGCAGGTGCCGCGCCCGGAACACGGCCAGATCGAGTTCGGCGCGCCCCATCTCGGTGCCGTGCACGCAGATCAGCCACGGCCGCGGCCCGGGTTGGTCCGGGTTTTCCGGGTGGCGCAGCATCAGGCCGTAGCCGCGCTGGTTGGCCGTGTAGCTCGCATACCGCCCGGCGCCGGGTTCGCCGGGATGCGGTTGATAGCCGCTCTCGAATGTCAGCCGCTCATGAGTGCGGTTGCGGCGGGTGAACGACCGGACGTTGACGTCGTTCGGTGGCGTCGGTGCTGGGAAGAAGCCCTGCGGTTTGTCCAGCCAGCCCTGTTCGGCGTAGAACTCGACCGCCTCGACTATCTCGCGGTTGAACTCCTCAAAAGCGTGCGGGTCGCTCACCGGCCGACGAAACAGCAGGCCGGTGAGAACCAACTCGTCCCGCAGGGCATGGGTGGCCAGCGAAATCGTGGGCCGCGCGGTCGGCAGCTCACTGGGGGTGCTACCGAGGTAGTGGCTCCAAGACCGGGCGTAGAAGCCGCCAGCCTTCATAAACGAGCTGGCGAGTGAACCCGCAACGGGTCTGACAGCGCCGGCGAGCTTGCGGCTGCTCTTGGTCCCCGGCTTGTCCTGCCCAGCGGTCACAGCCCCGACCGTAGCACCGGCGAATACAACGGTGCCCCGGAACGTTGTGTTCCGGGGCACCGTTGTGCAGCGGCTTAGAAGGCCGCTTCGTCCAGCTCCATCAGCTCGTTGTCGATGGCGTCGATCACCTGGCGGGTGCCGGTGAGCAGCGGCAGGAAGTTCTTCGCGAAGAACGACGCGGCCGCGATCTTGCCCTCGTAGAAGTTGCGGTCGGCAGCCGCGGCGCCGGCATCGAGGGCGGCCATGGCCACCGTCGACTGACGCAGCAGCAACCAGCCCATGATCAGGTCGCCGACACTCATCAGGAAGCGCACCGAGCCCAGGCCCACCTTGTAGATGGCCTTCTGGTCTTCCTGCGCGGCCATCAGGTAGCCGGTCAGCGTCGCCGCCATGCCCTGGACGTCCTCCAGCGCAGTCTTGAGCAGGGCACGTTCGGTCTTGAGCCGGCCGTTGCCCGACTCGTTCTTGACGAACTCGTCGATCTGGCCGGCCACGTGCGCCAGCGCCTGGCCCTTGTCGCGGATGATCTTCCGGAAGAAGAAGTCCTGCGCCTGGATGGCCGTGGTGCCCTCGTAGAGCGAGTCGATCTTGGCGTCGCGGATGTACTGCTCGATCGGGTAGTCCTGCAGGAAGCCCGAGCCACCGAGGGTCTGCAGGCTCTCGGTGAGCTTGGCGTAGGCCTGCTCGGAGCCGACACCCTTGACGATCGGCAGCATCAGGTCGTTGACCTTGAACGCCAGGTCGGCGTCAACGCCATGCAGCGCCTCGGCCACCTCGGGGTCCTGATAGGTCGCGGTGAACAGATACACCGCGCGCAGACCCTCGGCGTAGGCCTTCTGGGTCATCAGGCTGCGGCGCACGTCGGGGTGGTGCGTGATGGTGACGCGCGGCGCGGTCTTGTCCATCATCTGGGTCAGATCGGCACCCTGCACACGCTGCTTGGCGTACTCCAGCGCGTTGAGGTACCCGGTGGACAAGGTGGCGATGGCCTTGGTGCCCACCATCATGCGGGCCTGCTCGATGACTTCGAACATCTGCGCGATGCCCTCGTGCACCTCGCCGACCAGCCAGCCCTTGGCCGGGATGCCGTGCTGGCCGAAGGTCAGCTCGCAGGTGGACGAGACCTTCAGGCCCATCTTGTGCTCGACGTTGGTGACGAAGGCGCCGTTGCGCTCGCCCGGCTCACCGGTCTCGGGATCGAAGTGGAACTTCGGCACGATGAACAGCGACAGACCCTTGGTGCCCGGACCGGCGCCCTCGGGGCGGGCCAGCACGAGATGCAGGATGTTTTCGAACATGTCGTCGGAGTCGGCGGAAGTGATGAACCGCTTGACGCCGTCGATGTGCCAGGAGCCGTCCTCCTGCTGGACTGCCTTCGTGCGGCCGGCGCCGACGTCAGAGCCGGCGTCCGGCTCAGTCAGCACCATGGTGGAACCCCAGCCGCGCTCACAGGCCAGAATCGCCCACTTCTTCTGCTGCTCGGTGCCCAGGTGGTGCACGATCTGGGCGAAACCGGCGCCGCCGGCATACATCCACACCGCGGGGTTGGCGCCCAGAACGTGCTCATTACACGCCCACATGAGGGCCTTGGGCGTCGGCATGCCGCCCAGTTCCTCGCTGAGCCCGACCTTGTCCCAGCCGCCGTCGATGTAGGCGTGGACCGAGGCTTTGAAGGACTCGGGCAGGGTCACCGAATGGGTGTTGGGATCGAACACCGGTGGGTTGCGGTCGCCCTCCACGAACGACGCGGCGATCGGGCCGGCACACAACCGGGCCGCTTCGCCGAGCATCTCGGTGGCGGTGTCGACGTCGAGATCGGCGAAAGCGCCCTGGCCGAGGGCCTTCTCTAGACCGAAAACCTCGAAGAGGTTGAACACCTGATCGCGGACATTGCTCTTGTAATGGCTCACTGGTTCCTCCTCGATGAGAACGCCACTTCGCGGTTGGGTACTTACGTCAAGTTACCCACCAGTAACATGGGTAAAGTTATTACATACCCACTTCAATTTGCAAGTGGCTGTGATCCATAGCACCCCACCCCCGCTCTGCCGCTTTCCGAAGCCGGCCATGGAGCTGGGTGCGGGTGGTTTCCCAGTGGTTTCCCAGTGCGGTCAGTCAGCGGAGGCGTGCAGCTCCTCGGCGTCTGCGCCGGGCTCGGTCTTGTCGTCCGACTGGCTGCTGACCTGCGCGGACGGCTCATCGGAGTCCGGTAGTTGCGACACCAGATGCCCGGCGAGTTCGCCGATCGACGGGTAGTCGAAGACCGCGGTCGGGGTGATGTCGAACTTGCCGCCGAACTGACCGAACAACCGGTTGCGCAGTTCCACCGCCATCAGCGAGTCGGTGCCTAGATCCAGGAACCGGCTGGTGGCTGCCGGCGGCTGCGCGAGCCGCAGGAAACCCTGCACCTCTTTCTGCAGGAACTCGGTGATGAAGTCCACCCGCTGCGCCACCGGAATCTCCTGTAGCTGCCGCAGCAATTCGCTGTCCCCACCCGCTGCGCCGTCGCCGCTGGGCAGCACCGCGTCGAGCATCGGCGGGCGGATCCCGCCGAGCATCTTCGCGGTCCGCTGCCAGTTGGCTTTGAGCACCGTCGCCTGACCGGTTCCGTGCCGCATGATCTCGCTGAGCGCAGCCAGCGCCGCCGTCGGCTCCAGCGGCATCATGCCCTGGGCGCTGAGGTTGGCGATGGCGGCCTGCGAACTGGCCATGCCGCCGTGGCCCCACGGTCCGAAGTTGGCGGCTGTCGCCGGCAACCCCTGTGCGCGACGATGGGCGACAAGCCCGTCCAGCAGCGCGTTCGCGCTGGCGTAGTTCGCCTGCGAGGGCGAACCCAGCACCGCCGATGCCGACGAGAACAGGATGAAGAACTCCAGGTCGTCGTCCATCGTCAGGCGGTGCAGGTAATGCGCACCGAGAGCCTTGGGCCGCAACGTCGTGCGGAACCGCTCCAGGGTCTGCTGCCCCAGCAGCGCATCGTCGAGCACGCCCGCCAGATGCGCCACGCCGCCCAGCGGCGGCAATTCCGATCGGATCCGTCCGAGCAGTGCGGCGACCTCGGCCTCTTCACCGACGTCGGCGGTGAAGACGTGGATCCGGCAGTGGAACCGTTCCATGATGGCCGCGATCGCCCGCTCGGCGTCGGCGTCCGGGCCGCGGCGACTGGTCAACACGATGTCGCCGGCTCCCAGCTGGGCCAGGTATCCGGCGGTGTGCAGGCCGAGCGCGCCCAGACCACCGGTCACCAGGTAGCTACGGTCGGACCGCGGCTGTAGCGGCTTGGGCATCTGCACCACGATCTTGCCGATGTGCCGCGCCTGCTGCATCCGCCGGAACGCCGTCTTGGCCTCCGTGAGCGGGTAGACCTCGGCGGGCACCGGCGCCCACTCTCCGTTGGCCAGGCCGTCGGACACCTCGCACATCAGCTTCTGGATGTGGTCGGGCTCGGTCATCATCGTCACGTCCAGCGCGATGATCCCGTAGTCGATGTCGGGACGGACGGCCGCCATCTGCTCGGCGGTCCAGATATCGCGCTTGGCGATCTCGGCGAACCGGCCGCCCTTGGCGGTGGCCCGGACCGTGGCCTCGATGAAGCCCTCGTTGGTCAGGCTGTTGAGCACCACGTCGACGCCCTCGCCCCCGGTGTCCGCGAGGATCCGGTCGGCGAAATCGGTGGTGCGCGAGTCGTAGACGTACTCCACGCCCATTCGCCGCAGCGTCGCGCGCTTGTAGGCGCTGGCGGTGGCGAACACGATCGCGCCCTGCTGGCGCGCCATCTGGATGGCCGCCAATCCGACACCGCCGCTGGCGGCGTGGATGAGCACCCGGTCGCCCTTCTTGAGCTTCGCCCAGTCGAACGAGAGTCGGACCGTCAGCGCCGCGGCCGGAATGGTCGCGGCGTCCACCGCGCCGATCCCGTCCGGCACGACGGCCAGCATCTGCTCGGGCACGTTGAGCCGACTGGCGAACGCACCCTGCATCGAGCCGAAGACCCGCTGACCGACCTCGAACCGGGTGACCGCCGAGCCCACCTCGGTGACGACGCCACACAGGTCGCCGCCGATCGGGCCGGGATCGCCCGGGTAGAGGCCCAGCACGTTGAGGACGTCGCGGAAGTTCAGGCCGGCCGCCTCGATCCGGACCTGCACCTCGCCCGGCTCCGGCGGGGTGATCTCCTTCTCGGTCAGGCGCAGGTTGTCGATCGCGCCCCGCTCGGTCGGAGCCAGCGCGAAGTCGTCCGACCGCGGCATCGGCAGGTGCCCGCTGCGGGCCCAGTGCAGCAGCCGCGACACCAGGAACCGGCCTTGTCGGACCGCGGTTTCGGGCTCGACCACCGGCGAGCCGAGCGCCCCGGCCAACCAGGCCGCCGACTCCTCGGCGGCGTCGAGGTCGACGAGCCGGCACCGCAGCGTCGGCTGCTCGGCGACGATGGTGCGCCCGATGCCCCACAGCGCGGCCTGCACCGGATCCACCGGTTCGCCCGGTTCGGTCGAGACCGCCCGCTCGGTGAGAATCCACAGCCCGCCCGGGAGGTTCAGCTTGTCCTGCGCCAGCGCGGTCTGCGCGGCGGCGAGCAGACCGGCGATCCGGCCTTCCAGCCGTGCCGCGAGTTCCTCGGTCGGCCCGTCCGCGTCGGACTCAGCGGCACTGCGCCAGAGGATGCCGGTGACCGGCTCGCCGCGTTCGGCGGCGTCGGCGAACGCCTGCTGCCAGACGTCCGGGGAACCGGCCGGGTCGATCTCCACCGCCCCGGCGATCCCGGTCGCCAGGTCGCCGAGTCCGGCGACCAGCCAGGTGCCGGTCGGGGTGGCTTCGGCTGCCTCATCGGCGGTGGCGCCGGCGCCCGGGGCGGCGGCTTCGTGCCAGCCCAGGGTGTAGAGCAGCCGGGTGGTGTCGCCACCGAGACCGCGCAGCAGAGCCTCCCGGGGGGCGCGCTTGACGGTGAACTCGGTGATGCCGCCGAGGCGACGGCCGTCGCGGTCCAGGAAGTCGATATCGAAGACCTGCGTCTCACCCTCGACGCCGCCGGCGTGCCAGCGTGCCCGGCAGTAGAACCGCTTGGGCATCTTCTCGCGCAACTCCACCTGCCCGTAGCGCAGCGGCAGGAACAGATCCGACACCCCGTGCTCGAACGCCTGCAGCGCGGGGAAGGCCGGGAAGGCCACGCCCGTGCAGAGGTCCAGCAGCACCGGGTGGATGGGCTCGCTGCCGAGGTGCTCGGCGAGTTCGTCGCCCACCGAGACGTCGCCGACGGCTTCGCAGTCGCCCACCCACAGCGACTTCAGCGACGTCGACCAGGTCGGGCCCCAAGCCAGTTCCATGTCGTTGAACGTCTCGAACAGCTGCTGCGGGCTGGTGCGGCTGAGCCGCTCGATGACCTCGTCGACAGCCTCATCCGGCTCGACGGCGTCGGTGTCGATACCGGTGGCCAGGGTGCCGTCGGCGTTCAGTGACCATTCCGCCTCGCGCTCGCCGTAGGGGCGGCTGTGCACCTGGAACTTCCAGCCGTTGCCGGCTTCCAGTGGTCGCATGGACAGCTGGACTTCACGAGAAGCCTTCTCCGGCAGGATGATCGGCTCGTAGAAGAAGACCTCCTTCACCCGGGCCGGGGCTCCGGCCGCGGCCAGCGCCATGGTGGCGTATGTCGCGCCGGGCACGACGACCGTGCCGTAGATGACGTGATGCGCCAGCCACGGCTGGGTCTTGACCGACAGCACATTGGTGTAGACGGTGTCGCCGGAGGCGAGGTCCTTCTCGCTGCCCAGGATTCCCGAAAGCCGCGCGCCGTCGCCGCCCATGCCGGCGTGGCCGACCGTCTTGGGCCAGTAGCGGCGGCGCTGGAACGGGTAGGTCGGCAGTTCCAGCCGGCGACCGGGAGCCTGCTGCCGTGCGGCGAAGTCCGGCCGGTGCCCGCTGACATAGGCGGTGGCCAGCGCTTCGGTGATCTGGCGTTGCGCGTTGGCGCCCTTGCGCAGCGACACGATCGCGGTCGGCGCGGCCGCGGACTCCGGCCAGCACTGCAGCGCGGCGGCGGTGAGGATCGGCTGCGGGCCGATCTCCATCAGCACCGAGCACCCCAGGCCGGCGACGGTGCCCACGCTCTCGGTGAACTGCACCGGCTGACGGGAGTGCTTGCGCCAGTACTGAGCGTTCAGCGGAGTGTCGGCCGCCAGCACCGCGCCGGTCCGGTTGCAGACCAGCGGCAGCGTCGGCGCGGCATAGCTGAATTGCGTTGCGAAGGACTCGAACTCGTCGAGAACCGGTTCCAGAAGCTCGGAATGGAAGGCATGGCTGGTCTCCAGCCAGGTGCACCGGGTGCCGTCCTGGCTGCAGGCGGCGACGATCTGCTCCAGATCCTCGCCCGGGCCGGACAACACGGTGTTGCGGCCGTTGTAGGCGCCGACCGACACCCGTGGGAAGGCCTCCCCGGCGCGCTCGACGTACTCGGGGTCGGCGAACACCGCGACCATCCGGCCTCCCGCGGGCAGGCTGCCGAACAGCCGGCCGCGCTCGGCGATCAACCGCGCGCCGTCCTCCAGGCTGAACACCCCGGCCACGCAGGCCGCGGCGTACTGACCCACGCTGTGGCCCAGGACCACGTCGGGTTCGATGCCCCACGACTGCCACAACCGGGCCAGGCCCATCTCGACGGCGAAGATCGCCGGCTGGGCGAATGAGGTGTGCCGCAGCGTTTCCGCGGCTTCCCGGTCGCTGGACAACAGCACGTCGAGAAGCGGGCGCGGCAGCATCGGGTCGACAGCCTCGGCGCAGCGGCGCACCGCCTCGGCGAAAACCGGCTCGCTGTCGAACAATTCGCGTGCCATACCGGGGTACTGGCAGCCCTGGCCGGCGAAGAACCACGCAGTGGTCGGCCGGTCGGCACACTCGCCCCGGAACACCCCGGGGCGCTGCCGGTTGGCCACCAGATCCTCCAGCGCCAGCTTCGCCTCGTGCATGGAATTGGCCACCAGCGCCGCGCGATGCTCGAAGTGTGAACGTCCAACCCCTGCGTTGAAGCACACTTCGCTGATCGAGGCCTCGGGATGTTCGTCCAGCCAGCCCAGGTAGCGCTGCGCCAGCGCTGTCAGGCCCTGTGCGGACCGGGCTGACAGCGGCAGCACACCCCACGGCTCGCGTGGAACAATTTGCGCTGCAACGGTATCGGTGATCTCGCCGGCCGGGGTGTCCTCGATGTCGTCATCGGCGGCGCCCGGATGCTGCGGCGCCTCCTCCAGCAGCACGTGGGCGTTGGTGCCGGTGAAGCCGAACGAGCTGACACCGGCCCGCCGCGTGCGGCCGTTGGTGTACCACGGGGTCGGCTTCTCCACGACCTGCACCGGCAGGGCGTCCCACGGGATGTGCGGATTCGGGTTCTGGAAGTGCAGGGTCTGCGGCAGCAGTTCGTTCTGCATCGACAGCACGACCTTGATCAGACCGGCGACGCCCGCCGCGGACTCCAGGTGGCCGATGTTGGTCTTGGCCGTTCCCATCAGCAGCGGCCGGTTCGGGTCGCGGCCGGCGCCGTAGACCGCCGCTGCGGCCTGTACCTCGATCGGGTCACCCAGCGGGGTGCCGGTGCCGTGCGCCTCCAGGTAGTCGACATCCCCGCCGGTGAGACCGGCGCGGGTCAGCGCCGCGGCGATCAGCCGCTGCTGGGCGCCGCCGTTGGGAACCGTCAAGCCGCTGGAGGCGCCGTCCTGGTTCACCGCGCTGCTGCGGATGACCGCGCAAATCCGGTCACCGTCACGCTCGGCGTCGGACAGGCGCTTGAGCACCAGCACACCGCAGCCTTCACTGCGCACGTAGCCGTCGGCGGCGGCGTCGAACGTCTTGCACCGGCCGTCGGGCGCCAGCATCCGGGCGCGGGAAGCGGCGACCGTCGACGCCGGGCTGAGCAGAATGTTGACGCCACCGGCCAGGGCCATGTCGCAGTCGCCGGAGTGCAGCGCCTGACTGGCCTGATGGACGGCCACCAGAGACGAACTGCATGCGGTGTCCATCGCGACCGCCGGCCCTTCCAGGCCGAGGGTGAAGGCGACCCGCCCGGCGATGGCGTTGAGCGCATTGCCGGTGATGAAGTGCGGTTCGAGGTTCTCCATCGAACCGTTGGACAACAGGTAGGAGTACTCATTGGCCGCTACTCCGACGAACACGCCGGTCCGGCTGCCGCGCAGCGAGGCGGGCGAGTAACCGGCTCGTTCGATTCCCTCCCAGGCGATTTCGAGCATCAGGCGCTGCTGGGGGTCCATCCAGACGGCCTCACGCGGGGAGATGCCGAAGAACTCCGGGTCGAAGCCGTCGACGCTGTCGAGGTAGCCGCCGCTGCGGGTGTAGATCTTGCCCGGGGTCTGCTGGTCGGGGTCGTAGAACTCGTCGATGTCGAAGCGGTCCTCCGGGATCTCGCGGATCGCGTCCACCCCGCCCGCCAACACCTGCCAATAGGCATCGGGGTCGGCGGCGCCCGGGAAGCGGCAGGCGACCGCGATGATGGCGATCGGCTCATCAGCCGCCGCCGTCGCCAGCGACACCGGTTGCGCGGCCTTCTTGGCGCCCGCCCGCTCGTTGAGGCTCAGCACGTCCCCGAGCAGGTAGTCGGCCACGTCGGAAAGCCGCGGGTAATCCATGGCCAGGGTGGCCGGCAGTTCCTTGCCGACCGCCTGCTCCAGTTGGCGCCGCAGTTCCACAGCCATCAGCGAATCCATGCCGAGGTCGAAGAAGCCGGCCTCTTCACGGATCTCGGCGATGTCGGTGCGGGTCACCTCGGCCACGGCGTTGCGGAGGAAGTCCAGCAGCAGCTTGCGGCGCTGCTGAACCGGCGCCGCGGTCAGCTGATCCACCAGCGCGGTGCTACCCGATTCCGACCCGGCCGTCGGAGTGGCGCCCGGCGCCTCGGCGGCGACCTCGTTGAGCAGTGCCCGACGGCCGGCCTGCAGATAGATCGGCAGGAAGCGGGCCCAGTCGATGCGGGCCACCACCGCCTCCGGTGTGCCGGGGCTGACCATGACGTCGGCCATCCCGGCGAGCGCGTCGGCCGGCGGCAGCGTGTGCACGCCACGCCGCTCCAGCTGCGCGCGGGCTTGCGGGTCGGCCATGCCGGCTGCCCACGGGCCGAAGTTGACGCTCATCGCGGGCAGGCCCTGCTGCCGCAGCCGCCAGGTCAAGCCGTCGAGGAAGGCGTTGGCCGCGCTGTAGGCGCTCTGGCCGTAGCTGCCCCACACCGAGGAGATCGAGGAGGTGGACAGGAAGAAGTCCAGCTTCGGGCCGACGCCCGCCTTGCTGAGATGCTCACCCAGATACCAGGCGCCCCAGACCTTTCCGGCGAACACCCGGTCCAGCTCGTCGCTGTCCAGGGCGCTCAGCGGGGTGGTGCTGTTCTCGCCGGCGGCATGGATGACGCCGGCCAGCGGCGGGAGGTCGGCCTGTACGCCGGCCAGCACCCGGGCGATGTCGTGCGGGTTGGACACGTCCGCCGCGACCACGCGGACTTCGCAGTCGTACTGCTCGCGCAGCGCGTCGATGCGCGCAATCGCGGTCTCACCCGGCGCGCGCCGGCCGGTCAGCACCAGGTTCCGGGCGCCGTGGGCAGCCAGGAAGCCGGCGATCTCCAGGCCGAGGGAACCCAGCCCACCGGTCACCAGGTACGTGGCATCGGAACGCAGTTCCAGCTCGGTCGGGTTGGGCTGCCCGGTACGCCGGACCAGACGCGGCACATAAACCTCTTGGACCTCTGGTGCGACCCCGTCGGTGCGTAGCGCGAACTGGTCCTCCCCGGGTGCCGCGGCCGCGATGTGGCCGATCAGCCGGGGCCACTCGTCGGCGCCTCCCGACAGGTCGGCGAGACCGCCCCAGACCTGCGGGTACTCCAGCGCCGCGACGCGGCCGAAGCCCCACAGCCCACTCTGCTCCGGTGACACCGTGTCGGAGTCGGTGACGTGTTGGGCGCCGCGGGTCACCACCCAGATGGGTGCGCGCAGTTCGGCGGCGGCTGCGGCCCGGAACAGCCGCTGAGTGCCACCCAGGATGCGGTGCTGCATCCGCAGCAGCGACTGCATCGACGGCGTTCCGTCACGATCGAGCGCGGCGACATGCAGGATGCGCAGTTCTGGATCCTCGTCCAGCGCGGCCCGCAGGTCGGCGGCCAGGCTTTCCTCGCCGGCGTCGGACGTCGGCAACCCGAGCACGCGATGCCGGTGGCCCGCGGCGGTGAGTGCGTCCACCAGCGGCGCGGTGACGTCGGCCAGGCTCTCGTTGCCGTCAGCGACGACCAGCCAGGTCGCCTCGTCGCGGGGGGAGCCGGCGGATGGTGCCTTCTCCCAGCGGATCTCGTAGCGGGCATCGGCGATCGACTGCGCACCGCGCTGCCGATTATGTTGCGCCGCAAGCTTGGTCAGAACCTCGGCGGTCGTCTGGCCGTCGGCCGACCCGCCGAGCAGTGCGATCAGCTCATCGATCCGGCCGTCTTCGAGCAGCCCGACGGCCTCGGTGCGCGCGGAGGTGTCCGGGGTCGCCGACTGCACGGCGGCCGGATTCTTCTTGTCGGTGAACCAGTACTCGCGATGCTCGAACGGGTAGAGCGGCAGGTCGACCTTGCGCGCGGGTTCGCGCAGCAGAGCGCCGAAGACGGGCAGATGCCCGGCGGCGTAGGCGCCGGCCAGCGCTTCGGCGATCTGACGGTGGTCGGGACTGTTCTTACGCAGCGACGCGATGGCCTTCGGGGCCTTCGCCGAATCCGGCCAGGCCCGCAGCGCCGCGGCCGTGAGCACCGGCTGCGGACCCACCTCGATCAGCAGCGAGCAGCCCAACTCGGCGAGTGTGGCCACACCCTTGGCGAACTCGACCGGCTGGCGCGAATGGCGCCGCCAGTAGGCGCCGTCCAGCTTCGCGGTGCGCCCGAGGGCGGCGCCGGTCCGGTTGCACACCAGAATCCTCTGCGGCGCAGCGAATTCGAACCCGTTGGCGTACGCCTCGAATTCGTCGAGAGCCGGATCGAGCAGCGCGGAATGGAACGCGTGGCTGGTGTCCAACCAGTCGCAGCGCACACCGTCGGCGCTCAAGCGGGCGACCGCCTGCTCCAGGTCTGCTGTCGGGCCCGACAGCACGGTGTTGGCGCCGTTGTAGGCGGCTACCGAAAGGCTGGGGAACTCGTCGGTGAAACGCTCGACCCGGTCGGGGTCGGCGAAGATCGCCGCCATCCGGCCGCCGGCCGGCAGATCGCCGAAGAGGCGGCCCCGCTCGGCCAGCAGCCGGGCGCCGTCCTCGAGGCTGAACACCCCGGCGACGCACGCCGCCGCATACTGGCCGACGCTGTGCCCGAGGACCACGTCGGGCTCGAAGCCCCACGACTGCCACAGCCGGGCCAGCCCCATCTCGACGGCGAAGATCGCCGCCTGCGCATGCCGGGTCTGCTGCAGCGTCGCCGAGCTATCGGCGCTGTCGGAGTCGAAGATGACGTCCAGTAGCGGCTTTTCGATGATCCCGGCGACCGCCTCGGCGCACCGGTTCATGGTCTCGGCGAACACCGGCTCGCAGTCGAACAGCTCCCGGGCCATGCCCGCGTACTGGCTG
>JAULZA010000073.1:0-7830 GCA_032117575.1 Mycolicibacterium sp. | reverse complement strand
GCTCCGAGCGCGAGGTCGACGCCGGACCCACGAACAACTGGATGGCGCCCGCCGAGATGCGCGCCATCATGACCGAGCTCTACAGCGGCTGTATGCGCGGGCGCACCATGTACGTGGTGCCGTTCTGCATGGGTCCACTTGGCGCCGAGGACCCCAAGCTGGGCGTGGAGATCACCGACTCCGAGTACGTCGTGGTGTCGATGCGCACGATGACCCGGATGGGCAAGGCGGCGCTGGACAAGATGGGCGACGACGGTTTCTTCGTCAAGGCGCTGCATTCGTTGGGGGCTCCGCTGGAACAGGGCCAGAAAGACGTGCCGTGGCCGTGTAACGAGACCAAATACATCACCCACTTCCCGGAGACCCGCGAGATCTGGAGCTACGGCTCCGGCTACGGCGGCAACGCGCTGCTCGGCAAGAAGTGCTACTCGCTGCGGATCGCCTCGGTGATGGCCCGCGACGAGGGCTGGCTGGCCGAGCACATGCTGATCCTCAAGCTCATTTCCCCGGAGAACAAGGCGTACTACATCGCCGCGGCGTTCCCTTCGGCCTGCGGCAAGACCAACCTCGCGATGATCCAGCCCACCATCGGAGGCTGGCGGGCGGAGACTCTCGGCGACGACATCGCCTGGATGCGGTTCGGCAAGGACGGCCGGCTGTATGCGGTCAACCCCGAGTTCGGTTTTTTCGGGGTGGCGCCGGGCACCAACTGGTCGTCCAACCCCAACGCCATGAAGACCATCGCCGCCGGAAACACCGTCTTCACCAACGTCGCCCTGACCGACACGGGCGGCGTCTGGTGGGAAGGCATGGAAGGCGACCCGCAGCACCTCGTCGACTGGAAAGGCGAAGACTGGACGCCCGGTCGCGGGACTCCTGCGGCGCACCCGAATTCGCGGTACTGCACCCCGATGTCGCAGTGCCCGACGCTGGCCCCCGAATGGGACGACCCGCAGGGTGTGCCCATCTCGGCGATCCTGTTCGGCGGCCGCCGCAAGACCACCGTCCCGCTGGTGACCCAGGCCCGCGACTGGCAGCACGGGGTGTTCATCGGCGCCACCCTGGGCAGCGAGAAGACCGCCGCCGCCGAAGGCAAGGTGGGCGCCATCCGGCGCGACCCGATGGCGATGCTGCCGTTCCTGGGGTACAACGCCGGTGACTACTGCCAGCACTGGCTTGACCTGGGTAAGAACGCCGACGAGTCCAAGCTGCCGAAGATCTTTTTCGTCAACTGGTTCCGGCGCGGCGGCGACGGCCGGTTCCTGTGGCCCGGATTCGGCGAGAACAGCCGCGTGCTGAAGTGGATCGTCGACCGGGTCGAGGGCAGGGCCAACGGGGTGTCGACGCCGATCGGGATCGTTCCGGGCGCGGGCGATCTCGACGTCAGCGGCCTCGACGTCGACGATGCCGACGTCGCCGAGGCGCTGGCCGTCCACGCCGACGAGTGGCGTGCCGAACTGCCCGAGATTGAGGAGTGGTTCGCCTTCCTCGGCGAGAAGCTGCCGACCGGGGTGCGCGACGAGTTTGAGGCGCTCAAGCAGCGTCTGGATAGCGCGTAGCCCTCTTTGCCGGGTCAGACGAATTTCGTGGCCCGGTGGCGAACCTGCTAACGTCCCGTACTTGACCAGGTTCGCGCTGTGCGCGGACCGGATAGGCCGCGCGGGCGACTTGGCCCCGCTGCCCAGATGCAGGTGAGGTGTTCATGCCGCGATTGCTGAGCGACCCAGAATTGCTCAAAGAACTTGAGTCAGTTGCCGAGGAGAACGTCAACCGTCACTTCGCGGTGAGCACCGAATGGCATCCGCACGACTATGTGCCGTGGGACCTGGGCCGGAATTTTGCGGCGATGGGCGGCGACGACTGGTCGCCGGAGCAGTCGCAACTCAGCGAGGTCGCCCGGGCCGCGATGATCACCAACCTGCTCACCGAGGACAACCTGCCCTCCTACCACCGGCAAGCCGCCGAGCACTTCTCCCTCGACGGGCCCTGGGGTACCTGGGTGGGCCGCTGGACCGCCGAGGAAGCCCGGCACAGCATCGTCCTGCGCGACTACCTGGTGGTCACCCGCGGTGTCGATCCGGTCGCGCTGGAACGCGCTCGGATGGAGCACATGACCCACGGCTTCGGGCCGACGGCCGAGGAGGAAGAGCGGCATAAGACCGACTTCCTGCTCTCGGTCGCTTACGTCTCGTTCCAGGAACTCGCCACCCGGGTCAGTCACCGCAACACCGGCAAGGTCTGCAACGACCCGATTGCCGACCGGATACTCCAGCGCATCGCCGCCGACGAGAACCTGCACATGATCTTCTACCGCAACATGTGCGAGGCGGCCCTGGAGGTGGCGCCCGATCAGGCGCTGGAAGCGGTCTGCGACGTGGTGGAGAACTTCCGGATGCCCGGCCAGGGCATGCCGAATTTCCGCCGCAACGGGGTGCTGATGGCCAAGCACGGCATCTACGACCCCCGCCAGCACCTGGAGGAAGTGGTGCGGCCCACCCTGCGGAAGTGGCGCATCTTCGAGCGCGACGACTTCGGCTCCGCCGGCGAGCAGCGCCGCGAACAGCTGGCCGACTTCATCACGAACCTGGAAGGTCAAGTGGTGAAGTTCGAAGAGCAGCGTGACCGCATGTTGGCCCGCGAAGCACGCAAGCGCGAACTCGCGGCGTTGTAGCGGCCCGGATCACAGGCCGCTCAGCTTCTAGAGACCGCCTCGCGCCACCAACTGCGCGGCGATGACATTGCGCTGGATCTCGTTGGTGCCCTCGCCCACGATCATCAGCGGGGCGTCCCGGAAATAGCGTTCGACGTCGTACTCGGTCGAGTAGCCGTAGCCGCCGTGAATCCGGACGGCATCGAGCGCGATCTGCATGGCCGTCTCCGACGCGAACAGCTTGGCCATCCCGGCCTCCATGTCGCAGCGGTCGCCGTTGTCGTAGCGTTCCGCCGCGTAGCGGGTGAGCTGCCGCGCCGCGGTCAGCTTCGTCGCCATGTCCGCCAGGTAGTTGCCGATCGCCTGGTGACGCCAGATCGGTTTTCCGAAACTCTCCCGCTGCTGGGCGTAGGCCAGCGAGTCCTCCAGGGCGGCGGTGGCCACCCCGAGCGCCCGGGCGGCCACCTGAATCCGGCCTGTCTCAAGGCCTTTCATCATCTGTGCGAAACCCTTGCCGGGTTTGCCGCCGAGGACCGCCGATGCCGGCACCCGGCATGCGTCGAACACCAACTCGCAGGACTCCACCCCCTTGTAGCCCAGCTTGGGCAGGTCGCGGGAGATGGTCAGGCCCGCCGGGGGAGCTTCAGGCGGTGACTCCACCAGCAGCACCGAGATGCCGGCGTGCCGGGGCGTGGCCCGCGGGTCGGTCTTGCACAGCAGCGCGATCAGACCGGATCGCCGGGCGTTGCTGATCCAGGTCTTCGACCCGCTGATGAGCAGGTCGTCGCCGTCGGCCCGGGCCGTCGTCGAGATGTTCTGCAGGTCCGAGCCGCCGCCGGGCTCGGTCAGCGCCATCGTGGCCCGCAACTCGCCGGTCGCCATCCGCGGCAGATACGCCTGCTTCTGGTCCTCGGTGCCGAAGTCTTCCAGCAGCGTGGCCACCACGGTGTGCCCGCCCATCGCGCCGGCCAGGCTCATCCAACCGCGGGCCAGTTCCTGGGTGACCTCGACGTAGCAGGGCATCGACACCGGCGACCCGCCGTAGCGTTCGCTGATCGCCAGGCCGTAGACGCCGATCCGCTTCATCTGCTCGATCCACGCCCCGGGGTATTCATCGGCGTGCTCGACCTCGCGCACCGTGGGCTTGACCTCGCGGTCGATGAACGCGCGCACCGTCGCCACGAGCAGGGTTTCCTCGTCGGTCAGTCCGGTCATAGTGAGGGCGGTCATAGAGAGGGATAGTGTCAGCTGTGCCGTTCACGCCCCCACCCGGCGGCCCGTACTTCGACGATCTGTCCGTCGGGCAGGTCTTCGACCGGGCCCCAACGATGACGCTCACGCCCGGCATCGCTGCAGCTCACCAGGCCATCCTGGGTGACCGGCTGCGCTTGGCGCTGGACGCCGAACTCGCCCACGCCGTCACTGGTGTTCCCGGCCAGCTGGCCCATCCCGGTCTGGTCTGCGACGTCGCGATCGGGCAGTCCACCGTGGTGACCCAGCGGGTCAAGGCCAACCTGTTCTACCGCGGCTTGGTCTTCCACCGGTTCCCCATGATCGGAGAGACCCTGTTCACCCGGACCGAGGTTGTGGGCCTGCGGCAGAACACCACCAAACCCACCGGGCTGGCGGCGCTGCGGATGACCACCGTCGACAACGTCGGCCGGCTGGTCCTCGACTTCTACCGGTGCGCGATGCTGCCGCGACGCGTCGATACCGGCCACGCGGACGATCTCGATGCGATCGGCACCGGCCCGGTTGACGTCGACCCCGCCGGGCACTGGGATGCGGCGGCGTTCCGGCAGCGGGTGCCCGGGCCGGCCTTCGATCCCGGGATGGCCGGCACGGTGCTGCGCAGCACCGCCGACGTCGTCAGTTCGGCAGCGGAGTTGGCGCGGCTGACGCTCAACATCGCCGCAACACATCACGATTCACGTGGCTCAGGAAGCCGTCTGGTGTACGGCGGCCACACCATCGGCCTGGCCCTGGCCCAGGCCACCCGGCTGTTGCCCGACCTGGTGACGGTGCTGGGCTGGCAGTCCTGCGACCACATCGGGCCGGTGCGGGAGGGCGACACGCTCTACAGCGACCTGCACATCGACGCGGCCGACCCGCTGCCCGGTGAGCGCGGCGGCGTGTTGACGCTACGGTCTGAGGTCTACGCCGTCAGCGAAGACGGCCCTGACCGGCCGGTATTGGACTGGCGCTACACGGCGCTGCACTTTTGAACCGATTGCCGGCGGGTAGCGTAAGGGCAGCTACCCACCCAGGAGATTGCTCATGACGCTCCATCACCCTGTCGTGGACACCGCCTACGGGCCGGTCCGCGGAATCGACGATGGCACGGCGATGTCCTGGAAGGGCGTGCGTTATGCCGCTCCGCCAGTCGGCGAACTGCGGTTCCGGGCGCCGCAAGCGCCGCAGCCGTGGACCGAGGTCCTCGACGCCGACACCTACGGCTTCGTCTGCCCGCAGCCGCCGGTGCCCAACTTCCCGCTGGACCTCGGGGCAGCTGCGAACGAGGACTGCCTGTTCCTCAACATCTGGGCCCCGTCCGGCACCAAGCCCGGTGACGACAAGCCGGTGATGGTCTGGCTGCACGGCGGCGCCTACGTGCTCGGGTCGAGCAGCCAGCCGCTCTACAACGGCAAGCGGCTGGCCGCCAGCGGCGACGTCATCGTCGTCACGCTCAACTACCGGATCGGTGTGTTCGGTTTCCTGGACCTGTCCCAGGTGGGCGGCCGGCGCCATTTCGACTCCAACATCGGTCTGCGCGACGTGCTCGCCGCGTTGCACTGGGTCCGCCAGAACATCGGCGGGTTCGGTGGCGACCCGGACCGGGTGACGCTGTTCGGCGAGTCCGCCGGCGCCGGGATCGTGACGACGCTGCTGGCCGTGCCCGAAGCCGGGGGACTATTCGCCGGCGCGATCTCCCAGAGTTCCCCGACGACGTCGGTCTACAGCTCCGACCGGGCACAGCGCGTCACCCACCGGGTACTCGGCCACCTCGGGATCGCCCCCGCCGACGCGCACCGGATGGCCGAGGTCGACGTGCCGGCGCTCATCTCGGCCACCAAGCGGGTTTTCGACGAGGTGCCGGTTCGCAATCCCGGAATGCTGGCGTTCGTGCCGATCGTCGACGGCGACTTGCTGCACGACTACCCGGTGAATGTCGCCCGCACGGGCAAGACACATCCGGTGCCGCTGGTCATCGGGACCAACCTCAACGAGGCCGCGCTGTTCCGGCTGATGCGCTCACCGCTGCTGCCGATCACCCCCAAAGCCATCACGTCGATGTTCAACGACATCGCCGCCGAACAGCCCGACCTTCAGTTGCCCAACGAGGAGCAGCTGGGGCTGACCTACCGCGGCAAGAAGCGGGGCCTGAGCATCGCCAGCGACGTCGGCTTCCGGATGCCGTCGGTGTGGCTGGCCGAGGGCCACTGCCAGGTGGCTCCGGTCTACCTGTACCGGTTCGACTACGCCACGCCGATCATGAAGATGCTGCTTGTCGGTGCGGCTCATGCGACCGAATTGCCTTATGTATGGGGCACTCTCGGCGCACCGCGGGATGTCACCCTCAAGCTCGGCGGTGTCAAGACAGCCAAAGCGGTGTCCAAGCGAGTCCGCACCCGCTGGGTGAATTTCGCCGCGACGGCCAAGCCGGCCGGGCCGCTGGGCGAACCGGAGTGGCTGCCCTACCAGGACGCCGACCGCGCCTGCCTCATCATCGATCGCACCGACCGGTTGATCAGCGACTCCGACGCCCACATTCGCGCCGCGTGGGGCAGCGACGTCGTGCATTTCCGCTAGGGCGACTGCAGGCGATTCGCGGCGAAGGTCGCTGCCTGGCTCACCATGCCGTTCATCCCGTACATCAGGTGCGCGATTCTCGGCATGCCGTTCGGCGTCCCGTCACAGATGGTGTCCCCCTCGGAGCACAGCTGGATGGTCTTGTCCGCATAGAGCGGCCCGATGACCACCGGCGGGGCGCCGAAGTACTGCATCCACGCCGCCGACGGCAGCCCGAACAGCACTACCGCGGCCACATGGTCGGCCACCTCGGGTGCCAACGGGGCCGGAACCAGGTCGGGCGGCACACCATCGGGCACCGCGGCCGAGGTGACGAAGCCGGCCACCACCGCGCCCTGCGAGAAGCCGCCCAGCACGATCCGGGTGTTCGGGCAGTTCACCGCCGTCGCCTGGACATGCGCGCCGGCGTCCCGAATACCCTCGACCACCGACCCGGCGAACTGCATCCGGTTGTCGAACTGGTTGCTGGCCTGGTAGTTCACCGCGTACATGGCCACGGACTTCGTCGGGACCTGCGCGCGCAGCGCGTCCACGAAGGCCTGGCCGACCTGGCCTACGCCGACCGGCTCTGAGGTGCCGCGGGCGTAGACGACCTCGACATCGGGACACGGGGCGGCGGATGCTGGTATGGCCGGCACGCCGAGCAGCCCCGCGACCAACAACACTGCGGCGCCCGCGGCGCGGGCAACTGGAGTGATCTTCATGGATGAGTCTGTGCCCGAACCCGGCGGGACGCAAACGCTAGCCGCCGGGCAGGTCGCGGAACGGGGTGTCCTTGTACGGTTCGGGCTCTTTGGGCAGGCCCAGCACCCGTTCGCCGACGATGTTGCGCTGAATCTGGTCGGTGCCGCCGCCGATCGAGGTGAAGTAGGCGTTGAGAGTGCGGAAGGTGACGGCGTCGCCGACCGGGTTCTCCGGCCCGGTGAGCATGGATTCGGGACCGACGATAGAGGTCTGTACGCGGGCGGTTTCGTGCAGAATCCGCGACATCGCGATCTTGCCCAGCGCCAGCAGGGTGGCCGCCTCGGCCCGATCCCTGGTTGCCTTGGCGCGCTGGGTGTTCCATCGGTTGACCGCGGCGTACTCCTCCACCCGGGCGATCTCCTGGCGGATGTGGGAATCGGCGAGTTTACCGGCCGAGCGGGCCATCCCGATGAGGCTGTCGGCATCGGGTTTGAGGTCCCTGCTGGAGCGCGCGGTGCGGGCCAGATCACCCATCAGGCGCCGCTCGTAGGCCAGTGCCAGCTGCAGCACCGCCCAACCGCCGCCGGGCTCGCCCACCAGGTTGGCGTGCGGCACCCGCGCGTCGGTGATGAACACCTCGTTGAACTCCGATTCACCGGTGATCTGGTGGATCGGCCGGATCTCGA
>JAULZA010000072.1:0-17879 GCA_032117575.1 Mycolicibacterium sp. | reverse complement strand
CAATCTCGACGGAGTTGCCGGGCCGCACGGCGGGAGCGCGGTGGCCAGCAACGGACTGCTGCAGACGGCGGTGCTCGACGCGCTGTGAGCTTGCTTACACAGGGGCCCTACCTTACTCCGGAGTAAGATAGGTTTCACCCACCCTGTTGAGCTCTGACGTGAGGCACTCGCCATGACGAACACGCTCCCCTCCCCAACCACTCCGAAGGCCAGCGCCCGCGCCCGGGAGAGCGCCGTCGGCCAGCATCACCAGAAGCGGTCCGTCCTGGATATCGGGATGGGCCTGCTCACCCCGCTGCTGGGCCAGGAGTTCCTGGATCGCCGCGGCCTGCGCGAACCGCTGAACAAGGCGCTGCGCGTGGGCGTCAAGCACGGCTTCTCCGCGGCCGGAACATCGACCCGCCAGTTCAAGAAGATCCAGGGCCTCGGTAAGCAGCCGACCCGGCTGGAGCCGAGCACCGCCGACTGCTTCGACCTGACCCCCGACGACGACCAGCGGATGATCGTCGAGACGGTCAACCAGTTCGCCGAGGAGATTCTTCGGCCCGCGGCCCGCGACGCCGACGACGCCGCCGCCTTCCCCACCGAGTTGATCGCCAGGGCCGCGGAATTGGGCATCACCGCGATCAAGGTGCCCGAGACCTTCGACGGCATCGCCGAACAGCGCACCGCCGTCACCAACGCGTTGGTGGCCGAGGCGCTGTCCTACGGCGACATGGGCCTGGCCCTGCCGATCCTGGCCCCCGGCGGGGTCGCCTCGGCGCTGACCCACTGGGGCAGCGCCGACCAGCAGGCCACCTATCTACGAGAGTTCGCCGGCGAGAATGTGCCGCAAGCCTGCCTGGCCATCGTCGAGCCGCATCCGCTGTTCGACCCGACCATGCTCAAGACCACCGCGGTACGCACCCCGAGCGGTTATCGCCTCGACGGCGTCAAGTCCCTGGTTCCCGCGGCCGCCGATGCCGAATTGTTCGTGGTGGCAGCGCAACTCAACGGCAAGCCCGCCCTGTTCATCGTCGAAGCCGACACCGCCGGCGTCACCGTCAAGGCCGACCGCAGCATGGGCATCCGGGCCGCCGCAATCGGGCAGGTCCACCTGGACAAGGTGTCGGTGCCGCGCTCGGCGCGCCTCGGTGAGGAGGGCTCGGACGCCGATTACGCCCAGGCCTATTCAGAAGCCATAGCGCTGTCCCGGCTCGGCTGGGCCGCCCTGGCCGTCGGAACCTCGCACGCGGTGCTCGATTACGTGGTGCCCTACATCAAGGAGCGCGAGGCGTTCGGCGAGCCCATCGCCCGCCGGCAATCCGTGGCCTTCATGTGCGCCAACATCGCGATCGAGCTCGATGGACTGCGGCTGATCACCTGGCGCGGGGCGTCGCGCGCCGACCAAGGTCTGCCGTTCGCCCGGGAAGCCGCGTTAGCCAAGAAGCTCGCGACCGACAAGGGCATGCAGATCGGCCTCGACGGTGTGCAACTGCTCGGCGGCCACGGGTACACCAAGGAGCACCCGGTGGAGCGCTGGTACCGCGATCTGCGAGCCATCGGCGTCGCCGAGGGTGTCGTCGTCCTCTAGGTCCCCTGAAACCACCCAGCCAACTTCGAACCCGAAAGATCCACCATGGCAATCAATCTGGAATTCCCCAAGAAGCTGGAAGCCGTGATCGAGATGGCGCACAAGGGTGCCGCTGAGATCCTGCGGCCCATCTCCCGCAAGTACGACCTCAACGAGCACGCCTACCCCGTCGAACTCGACACCGTAGCGAGCATGTTCGAGGGCATCACCGCCGCCAAGACCATCTCCTTCGCCGGAGCCGAGGCCTTCCGCGACTCAGACAGCGGGCCGAAGGGAAACCGCAACGGCGCCAACATGTCCGCGTTGCTCAACGCCGTGGAAATCGCCTGGGGCGATGTCGCACTGCTACTCAGCGTGCCGCGTCAGGGACTGGGTAACGCCGCCGTCTCCGGGGTGGCCACCGACGAGCAACTGGCCCGGCTGGGCAAAGACGTCTGGGCCTCGATGGCCATCACCGAGCCGTCGTTCGGATCGGACTCGGCCGCGGTGACCACCACGGCGGTGCTCGACGGCGACGACTACGTCATCAACGGCGAGAAGATCTACGTCACCGCCGGGTCGCGGGCCTCCCACATCGTGGTGTGGGCCACGCTGGACAAGGCACTGGGCCGGGCCGCCATCAAGTCGTTCATCGTGCCGCGCGAGCATCCCGGCGTCACCGTCGAGCGCCTTGAGCACAAGCTGGGCATCAAGGCCTCCGACACCGCGGCCATCCGTTTCGAGAACGCGCGGATTCCCAAGGAGAACCTGCTCGGCAGCCCGGACATCCAGGTGGAGAAGGGCTTCGCCGGGGTGATGGAGACCTTCGACAACACCCGGCCGATCGTGGCTGCGATGGCCGTCGGGGTGGCCCGCGCCGCGCTGGAAGAACTGCGCCGGATCCTCACCGAGGCCGGGGTGGACATCTCCTACGACAAGCCCGTTCACGCCCAGAGCGCCGCCGCCGCGGAGTTCCTGCGCATGGAGGCCGACTGGGAGTCCGGCTATCTGCTGACCGTGCGTTCGGCGTGGCAGGCGGACAACGGGATTCCGAACTCCAAAGAGGCCTCGATGGGCAAGGCCAAGGCCGCCCGGGTGGGCAGCGACATCACCCTCAAGGCCGTCGAAATGGCCGGAACCACCGGCTATTCCGAGCACACCCTGCTGGAGAAGTGGGCGCGGGATTCCAAGATCCTCGACATCTTCGAGGGCACCCAGCAGATTCAGCTGCTGGTGGTGGCGCGCCGCCTTCTGGGCCTGAGTTCGGCTGAGCTGAAGTGACCTCCCCGCCGAGATTGCGCACAGATCGCGATTGACGCGATCTGTGCGATCTCACCGCAGTCTCGGCGAGGGTCCGACAACGAAAGCGGGCCCCCGGCTGCTGCCGGGGGCCCGCTTTCGTTCGCCGACGGACTAGCCGCCGTTGAGAACCCGCTGCAGGTCGGGCTTCATGGCCTGCAGCTCGCGACCCCAGTACGCCCAGTTGTGCGTGCCGTTGTCGGGGAAGTTGAACACACCGTTGCGCCCACCGGCCGCGAGGTAGTTGTCGCGGAAGGTGCGGTTGGTGCGGATGGTCAGGCCTTCGAGGAAGGTGGCCGGCAGGTCGCCGCCGCCCAGCTCGTTGGGCTGGCCGTTGCCGCAGTAGACCCACAGGCGGGTGTTGTTGGCCACCAGGCGCGGGATCTGCACCATCGGGTCGTTGCGCTGCCAGGCCGGATCGCTGGACGGGCCCCACATGTCGTTGGACTTGTAGCCGCCGGCGTCACCCATCGAGACGTTGATCAGGCCCGGCCACCAGCCCTCGGACGGGTTCAGGAAGCCCGACATCGAGGCGGCGTAGGTGAACTGACCCGGATGCCAGGCGGCCAGAGACATCGAGGCCGAGCCGGCCATCGACAGGCCGATGGCGGCGTTGTTGGTGGGCCGCACGTCCTTGTTGGCCTTCAACCACGCGGGTGCCTCAGAGGTCAGGAAGGTCTCCCACTTGTACGTGGAGCAACCGGCCTTGCCGCAGGCGGGGCGGTACCAGTCGGCGTAGAAGCTGGACTGCCCACCGACGGGCATCGAGACCGACAGGCCCGAATCCAGGTACCACTCGAACGCCTGGGTGTTGATATCCCAGCCGTTGTAGTCATCCTGGGCACGCAGGCCGTCGAGCAGCCAGACGTTGGGCGAGTTGGGCCCGCCGCTCTGGAACTGAACGCGGATGTTGCGGCCCATCGACGGCGACGGAACGTCCAGGTACTCGACCGGAAGCCCGGGGCGGGAGAACGCTCCCGCGGTGGCAGTTTCACCGGCCAGGCCGACCAGACCTGGAACCGCTGCCGCGGCAACCGCCGAAACAGCGAGTCGGCGCGACCATGTCCGCACCTTGTTGTAGACGGAATTCACCAATCCACCCCAGCTTTCTCTTACCCCTTGGACGTCAAGTGCAGCGTCGAGTAAAACACGGCGTTGTGCCTTGCGCGAAACTCGCTCGGCTTATCGCGCGCCCCCTTGCCGGGCGTTACACGTTGACGAGACGACCGGCAGAAAATAAAGTGAACTTCAGTTTACTTTTGTCATCCAGACCCGGGAGAACCCATGGAATCCTTCGTCCAACAGCAGAAAGGCAGCATGCCGCGCCGGCTGCACGCCGACCTCAACGGCCTCAAGGACGACGAACTCGGCCGCAGCGGGTTCACCGGACGCACCGCCACCATGATGCGCCGTAACGATCCGACCCGGTTCCGCGCCAAGGGGCCGCTGAAGCCGGTCGACGTCCTGGCGGCCCAACTCCAGCCCGCCGACGCCGCCGACCCCGCCGGCGCACCACTGCTGCTGTTCTCCAACGACGACTGCCGCATTCTGCTGAGCCGGCGCACCGAGGCCATGCCTTTCTATGTGCGCCACATCGACGGCGATCTGCTGTGCTTCGTCCACGAGGGCAGCGGCATGCTGGAAACCGAGTTCGGGCCGCTCCCCTACCGCCCCGGCGACTGGGTGTATCTACCCAAGGCCATGACGTGGCGCCAGCTGCCGGAGGCGGGTACTCCCAGCACGTGGCTGATGATCGAAGCCACCGACGAGTTCCGGACCCCGCCCGCCGGCCCGCTCGGCCGGCATTGGCCCTTCGATCCGGGAATGGCCACCATCCCCGAAGCCCAGCCACACGACGACGACGGCCGCGAGAGCTACGAGGTCCGGTTGCTGCACCGTCCGATCGACGGGGTGGAGAGCACCTCCTTGTTCTATAAGCACCACCCGTTGGACGTGGAGGGCTGGCGCGGGGACAACTTCCCCTTCACCTTCAACATCGACGACTACAACGTGGTCACCTCCGACAGCGTCCACCTGCCCCCGATGGTGCACCTGTTCATGGAGGCGACGGGGGTGTACGTCTGCAACTTCCTGCCCAAGCCGGCCGAGGGACGGCCGGGCACCGAACGCACCCCGTGGTATCACCGCAACGTCGACTTCGACGAGATCGCCTTCTTCCACGGCGGCCACCTGTACGGCATGCCGATGCCGGCGGGCCTGATCAGCCACGCCCCGCAAGGCGTGCATCACGGGGCTCCGGAACGGGCGCGCGAGTTCGCGCGCAGCAAGTTCGACGAGTTCTCCACGGTCGACTGGAAGGTCATCGCCGTCGACACCCGGCGCCGGCTCACGCCGTCCGCGGCGGTTCTCGCGGCGGATATGGGCCAGCACTGATGGCGAAGCACAACTACGAGCGCATCCCTTATCTGGTTGCCTACCAGAACGATTCGGCGGTCCGCGACGTCTACGGCGGGCTCGCCGAGATCATCGTTCTGGAGTGCTATCAGCTCAAGCCGGACGTACCCAGCGACACCGCAGTGGTGTTCATGCACCCGATCGGCGGCGGCGCGTATCTGCCGATGGTCAACGCGCTGGCCCGAGCCGGTCACCACGCCATCTACGCGGGCAGCCGCTTCCGCGGCACCGACTCCGCGCTGCTGATGGAAAAGGTCGTCCAGGACCTCGGCGAGGTCATCAAGGACGCCAAGAACCGGCTGGGCTACCAGAAGGTGGTGCTGGCCGGCTGGAGCGGCGGCGGCTCGCTGTCGCTGTTCTACCAGCAGCAGGCCCAGCACCCCACCGTGACGGCCAGCCCATCCGGCGACGGCCCGGACCTGACGAAACTGGAACTGATCCCGGCCGACGCCGTGATGCTGCTGGCCGCCCATATCAGCCGGCACGGCACGCTTACCGAGTGGATCGACCCATCCATCCTCGACGAGTCCGACCCATCGAAGCGCGACCCGGAACTGGACCTCTACAACCCGGACAACCCCAACCAGCCGCCGTACTCGGCGGACTTCCTGGAGCGTTTCCGGGAAGCGCAAATCGCCCGGAACCGGCGAATCACCGCGTGGGTCAAGGGCAAACTGGCCGAACTGAAAGCCGAGGGCCGGGGCGACGAGGAGCACTGCTTCGTCGTCTACGGCACCATGGCCGACCCGCGCTGGCTCGACCCGACCGTCGACCCCAACGAACGCAAGCCCGGCACCTGCTACCTGGGCGAACCGAGAGTGGTCAACAACTCGCCGGTGGGGCTGGCCCGGTTCTGCACCCTGCGAAGCTGGTTGTCGCAGTGGAGCTACGACGACGCCCATGCCGACGGGATCGCCTGCGGGCACGACATCGCGGTGCCCACTCTGGTGATCGGTAACCTTGCCGACGATGCCTGCACACCCAGCCACACCCGCCGGCTGTTCGAAGCCATCGGCACTGGGGTGATCGGCTATCGGGACAAGGAGATGCACGAGATTCCCGGGGCCAACCACTATTACGCCGGCCACGACCAGCGCGAAACACTAGCCAAGGCGGTGGCTGTGGCCTCGGACTGGCTTGCGCGGCATGGCCTTTCGGGGGCGGTGAATGACTGACGCACCCGGGTCGCTGGACGGCATCCGCGTCATCGAGGTCGGCACGCTGATCTCCGGACCGTTCGCGGGGCGGCTGCTGGGCGACATGGGTGCCGAAGTCGTCAAGATCGAGCCGCCCGGCTCCCCCGATCCGCTGCGCAACTGGGGCCAGGCCGAAGTGGGCGGCCACCATTTCTTCTGGACGGTGCACGCCCGCAACAAGAAGTCCGTGACACTGAATCTGCGCGAGCAGCGCGGCCGCGAGCTGTTCCTGGATCTGGTCGAGCGCTCCGACATCATCGTCGAGAACTTCCGGCCCGGCACGCTGGAGAATTGGAACCTCGGCTACGACGTTCTCAGACAACGTAATCCGGGCATCATCCTGGTGCGCGTGTCCGGCTACGGCCAGACCGGCCCGGACGCCGGCAAGGCGGGCTACGCCTCGGTGGCCGAGGCCGTCAGCGGCCTGCGGCATATGAACGGCTTCCCCGGCGGGCCGCCGCCGCGGCTGGCCCTGTCCTTGGGCGACACCCTGGCCGGGATGTTCGCCGCCCAGGGCGCGCTGGCCGCGCTGTACCGGCGCACCGTCACCGGGCAGGGGCAGGTGGTGGACGTCGCGCTGACCGAGGCCTGCCTGGCGGTGCAGGAATCCACCATCCCCGACTACGACGCCGGTGGCGTGGTGCGCGGCCCGTCGGGCACCCGGCTGGAAGGCATTGCGCCGTCGAACATCTACCGCACCGCCGACGACAGCTGGGTGGTGATCGCCGCCAATCAGGACACCGTGTTCCGCCGGCTGTGCGCGGCCATGGACTCCCCCGAGCTGGCCGCAGACGAGCGGTTCGTCGACCACATCGCCCGCGGCCGCAACCAGGACGAACTGGACGCCATCATCGGCGGGTGGGCGGCCTCCCGGCAGCCGCAGGACGTCATCGACATCCTCAGCGCCGCCGGGGTGATCGCCGGGCCTATCAATACCGTCGCCGAGGTGGTGCGCGACCCGCAGTTTCGCGCCCGCGGCATGCTTGTCGAGCACTTCCACGAGGGCATCGGCCGCCCGGTGCTGGGGCCAGGGGTGGTCCCGGTGCTCTCCGAGAGCCCAGGCGGGGTCCGCTCGTCGGGCTCGGCGCGACCGGCCCAGCACAACGACGAGATATACCGTGGGCTCCTGGGCCTGAGCGCCGAGGAGCTGGCCGAACTCACCGATCGAGGAGTGCTGTGAACACACACGTCACCATCCGCGAAGTTGCCCTGCGCGACGGCCTGCAGATCGAGGCGCCGATCCCGTTGTCGGCCAAGCTCGAAATGCTGGCCGCCATCGCCGCGACCGGTGTGCGCGAGGTGGAAGCCACCGCGTTCGTCTCACCGTCGAAGGTGCCGGCCCTGGCCGATGCCCCCGAACTGGCCGCCGCGCTGGGCGACTACCCCGACATCGAGTTCTCCGCACTGGTCGCCAGCCCGAACGGGGCGCACCGGGCCATCGCCGCGGGATTCCGGTCCCTGGAGTACGTGGTGTCCGCCGCCGACGGCCACAGCAAAGCCAACGTCGGGCGAACCAGTGCCGAGGCCGCCGCACAGATCGCCGACATCACCGCAATCGCCCACGACGCCGGAGCCGCGGTGGAGGTGATCATCTCCACCGCCTGGGACTGCCCCTTCGACGGACCCACCCCGCCACAGCGGGTGCTGGACGTGGTCGACGCGGCCTGCGAGCGCGGGGCCGACCGGATCGCCATCGCCGACACCATCGGCACCGCGACACCCGGCCGGGTCACCGAACTGGTGAACCTGGTCCGCCCCCGCGTCGGCGAGCGCCCCCTCGGGGCGCACTTCCACAACACCCGCGGGTCCGGGCTGGCCAGCGCTTGGGCCGCCGTCACCGCGGGCGTTACGCGGCTGGATTCCTCGGTGGGCGGGCTGGGCGGCTGTCCGTTCGCGCCCGGCGCCAGCGGCAACATAGCCACCGAGGACCTGGTTTATCTATTGCGCGACAGTGGGATCGGCGTCGACGTCGACCTGGGTGCGGCGATCGAAGCGGCGCGGGTGGCCCGCACCCTGGTGGGCCATGAGCTGCCCAGCTCGCTGCTGCGAGCGGGCGACCGGCTTCCCGGCTAAGCCATGACCACACGGACGCCGGTCACTGCACTCACTCTGAGCAACAAAGGCCGCCAGACCCGGCAGGCCATCGAGGACGCTGCCCGGACCCTGTTCAGCCAGCGCGGTTTTCATGGCACCACCCTGTCGGACATCACCTCGGCCGCCGACCGGTCACCGGCGGCGTTCTACCGTTACTTCGCCGATAAGGAAGACCTGCTCGCCGCCATGGCGGAGTCCTTCCTGCACGACGTCGTCCAGCCGTCGTGGAAGGGCTTGCGGCTGCCGCAGTCTGCGCAGGACGTCGCGTTCTTCACCTCGGCGGTGAGCGCCTACTGGGAGATGTTCAAGCGGCACATCGGCATCATGGTCGCCGTCGACCAGCTGGCCGCCACCGATCCGCGATTCGCCGCGCTGCAGCACGAATTCCGCCGGTTCGGCATGGAGATCTTCGCGGCGTCGGTGCGCTGCGCGCACCAGCAGGGCTACGCCCGCGATCTCGTCGTCGACCACACCGCCCTGGCCCTGGCCCTGCTCTTCGAGCAGTTCACCACCGTGTGCCTGCGCAGCGACACCGGCCCGCTCGGAGTGCACATGTCCGACGCCGACGCCGTTGCGGCGCTGTCCGCCATTTGGCGCAAAACCCTGTACGGCTCGCACGATCAGGAGTAACCACGTGGATTTCACGCTGCCGGAGCACCTTCCGCCGCTGCTGGCCGAGATGGACGCCTTCATCGAAGCCGAGATCAGGCCGCTGGAACGCGAGCACATGCAGTACTTCGACCGGCGCCGCGAATTCGCCCGCACCGACCTGGACAACGGCGGGGTGCCCCGACGCGAGTGGGAGGATCTGCTCGACGAGATGCGCCGCCGCGCCGACGCCGCGGGCTGGCTGCGCTACGGGCTGCCGTCGAAGTTCGGCGGCCGCGATGGCACCAACCTCGACATGGCGGTGATCCGGGAACATCTGGCGCACAAGGGCCTCGGCCTGCACAACGACCTGCAGGACGAGTCCTCGATCGTCGGCAATTTCCCGCAGGTGATCATGATGGACCGGTTCGGCACCGACGAGCAGAAGCGCGACTGGATCGAGGCTATGCTCACCGGCACCCGGTCCATGGCCTTCGGCCTGACCGAACCGGACCATGGCTCCGATGCCACCTGGCTGGAGACCACCGCCCGCCGCGACGGCGACTCGCCCGATTCGGGATGGGTGATCAACGGCTCCAAGCGCTGGAACACCGGCGTGCACCGCGCCACCCACGATCTGGTGTTCGCCCGCACCTCCGGCGAGCCGGGCCAGGCGGTGGGCATCACCGCGTTCCTGGTGCCCTGCGATGCAACGGGTTTCGAGGTGCCCTACTACTGGTGGACCTTCAACATGCCCAGCGACCACGGCGAGGTGGAACTGATCAATGTGCGGATTCCGGCCGACGCCGTGCTGGGCGAGGTGGACCGCGGTCTGGAAGTGGCGCAGACCTTCCTGCACGAGAACCGCATCCGGCAGGCCGCCAGCAGTCTCGGCGCCGCGCAGTACTGCATCGACCGGGCAGTCGACTACGCCAGAAAGCGGGTGACTTTCGGCAAGCCGCTGGCCGTCAACCAGGCCGTGCAATGGCCGCTGGTGGAGTTGCAGACCGAGGCCCAGATGGTGCGACTGCTGGTCTACTACGCCGCCTGGGAACTGGACCGCAACCACCACATCGAGGTGTCCGACAAGGTGTCGATGGCCAACTACCGGGCCAACCGCCTGGTGTGCGAAGCCGCCGACCGGGCCATGCAGATCCACGGCGGGATCGGTTACAGCCGCCATGAGCCGTTCGAGCACATCTACCGCCACCACCGCCGGTACCGAATCACCGAGGGCGCCGAGGAGATTCAGATGCGCCGGGTTGCGCAGCGAATGTTCCGGTTCGGCCGGACGTGACCGACCAGCTGGCCGACGATCTCACCCGGGTGCTGGCGCCGATCCTCGGCGCGGCGACCGTCGTGCGTGATGTGCACCTGCTCACCGGCGGCGCCAGCAGAACTACCTTCTCCTTCGAGGCCATCACCGGAGAACACCGCCGCCGGCTCATCCTGCGCACCGCCCCGCCATCCGAGCTCGCTGGGCATTACGCCGGCATGGAGCTGGAAGCTGCGGCGCAGGCAGCCGCCGCGCAGGCCGGCGCACCGGTGCCGCGCATCGTCGTCGCCTCGGATTCAGCTGCCGCCCTGGGCAGCCCGTTCCTGATCTGCGACGAGATCGCCGGCGAGACCATCGTGCGCCGCATCCAGCGCACCCTCGACGACGCCGGTCGCAGCCACCTGCTGGAGCAGTGCGCGCGAGCCCTGGCGGCCATCCACCGCGCCCGCGCCGACGCCGACGGACTGGAGACCCAGGACCAGCTCGCCGAGTGGCGCGGGCGGCTCGACGAGATGGCCGACGCCACAGCCACTTTCGAGTGGGCGTTCCGCTGGCTGGCCGCCAACCGGCCGTCGGCGTCGCCGACGGTGTTGGTGCACGGCGATTTCCGGATGGGCAATCTCATCGTCGAGGGACTCGGGCCACCGTCGGCCCCTCCGGTGCCGGTGCTGGCCGCGGTGCTGGACTGGGAGCTGGTTCATATTGGCGAGGTCTACGAAGACCTGGCCTGGTTCTGTATCCGGGCCTGGCGGTTTGGGGCGCCCGCCGCGCTGGGCGCCGGCGGCCTGGGCAGTGTCGAGCAGTTCATCGCAGCCTACGAACGGGCCGGCGGGGCACCGGTGGACCGGTCCACGCTGCACTGGTGGCAGGTGCTGTCCACCCTGAAGTGGGGCGTGATCTGCCGCGGCCAGGCCGAACGCCACCTATCCGGGCAGCTGCGTTCGGTCGAACTCGCCGCGATCGGGCGACGGGTGTGCGAGACCGAGTGGGACATCGTGGATCTGCTGGGAGGCGATGGTCTCGCTCCTCCTCCGCCTCGTCCCTCGGCGGCATCGTCGACTCGACGCGAAGCCACCCCGACCAGTACCGGCCGGCCGACCGCCGCCGAACTCGTCGCCGCGGTCGCGGAGTTCCTCGAAACAGACGTGCGGGCCACCACGTCGGGCGCGGTGAACTTCCACGCACTCGTCGCCGCGAACGCCCTGCGAATCGTGGAACGCGAACTGCTCGACGAATCCCCCGACGCGCCGCGGGCTGCATTGGCCGGGCTGGGCTACGCGTCCGAAGCAGACCTGGCAGCGGCGATCCGGGCGGGCGAACTCGACGGCCGGCAATCCGACGTCCTGGCCTGCCTGAGAGCACTGGTGGGTCACAGGTTGGCAATTTCCCATCCTGGCTACAGTGACCACCCAGTTAGCTGACGCCTGCGTCATATGCCACAACCTTGCAGTTGAAATGCTCCTAGAAGCATAAAAATAGTTTGCGGTTGACCTGAGAATTGCATTAGTGTCGAAGGGGTGATCGGGTCCCGATCACGGATCATCACGACAGGAGCACCCCAAAAATGAAGTGGAAGATCGCAGCAGCTGCCCTGGCCGCCGCCGCCATCGCGTCGGCACCGCTGGCGGGCGCCAAGCCCGGCAACTCCGGCAACGGCGACAAGCCCCCCGCTCCTCCCGGACAGGCCATCTCGCAGATCGCCAAGTCCGGCGGCGGTGCGGCCGGTGTGCTGGGCGCCCTGGTGGCAGCCAAGCCGGACAACCCGGGGCTGCCCAAGGCGCTGGCGAACGCCACCATCACGGTGACTCCGGAGCCGGAGCCGGAGCCGACCGGCTAGTCATCACCTCGTCTCCACGACGCGCAAAGGCTCCCCGTTCGGGGCGGGGAGCCTTTGTCTGTCCGGGCCCATGCCCGACGATGGACCCATGACTCCCACCGAAGTAGCCGCCGTCGCCGACCGGATGTTCGCCGCCATCGAGCGAGGCGATGTCGCGGCGCTGGCCGGGATGTGGTCCGACGACGTCGTCGTGTGGCGGCTGGGCGGCGGTCGGGAGCGCGACAAGCCCCGCGCGCTGACGGTGATCGAATGGTTCGTCGCCAACACCGCAGATCGCCGCTACGAGGTGCTCGACCGCCAACTGTTCGACGGCGGCTTCGTCCAGCAACACATCGTCCACGCCACCGCGGTGAGCGGAAGTCCGGTGACCTTCCGGGCTTGCCTGATCGTCAAACTCGCCGGCGACGGTCTGATCAACCGCATCGACGAGTACCTCGATTCCGCTGATCTGGCGGCGCTGGCGACCGACTGACTGCCGCGGTCCGATCAGGGATCTGGAATCTGGAGAGACTTGCCGCCCGGATCACACAGGTCGATGGTTGCCGCATGACCAACCGCTCCCAGCGGTGCCCCGCGCAGCGGCGTAGTCAATGCCGGAAGAGGGCAGCCATTAACGTCGGGCGCATTGCCAAATCCGCGTAGAGTCCGATGAAAAAGTTCGACGACGTGAGCTGGAGCGGGGGCCGTCAATGCCTGAAGGCAAGCCGAACATCCTGGTGATCTGGGGCGATGACATCGGCATCACCAACCTGAGCTGCTATAGCGACGGACTGATGGGTTACCGCACGCCCAACATTGATCGGGTCGCCAAGGAGGGGATGCGATTCACCGACTCCTACGGCGAGCAGAGTTGTACCGCGGGACGGTCGTCGTTCATCACCGGGCAGAGCGTCTACCGCACCGGGCTGAGCAAGGTCGGCATGCCTGGCGTCGATATGGGGCTGTCCGCGGAGGACCCGACGATCGCCGAACTGCTCAAGCCGCTGGGATATGCCACCGGACAGTTCGGCAAGAACCACCTCGGCGACCTGAACAAGCACCTGCCGACTGCGCACGGTTTCGACGAGTTCTTCGGCAATCTCTACCACCTCAACGCCGAAGAGGAGCCGGAGAATCCGGACTACCCGACCGAGGAAGAAGCGCCACTGCTGCGCAGCCGACTGCTTCCGCGCGGCGTCATCCGCTCCTGGGCCACCGAGGAGGACTCCGGTGAGGCCGATGAGCGGTTCGGGCCGGCAGGCAGGCAGCGCATCGAGGACACCGGGCCGCTGACCCGCAAGCGGATGGAGACCATCGACGACGAGACCACCGGGGCGTGCGTCGACTTCATCCGGCGGCAAGCGAATTCGGACACACCGTTCTTCGTGTGGATGAACATGACGCACATGCACTTCCGCACCCACACCAAACCCGAGAGCGTCGGACAGTCCGGTCGCTGGCAGTCCGAGTACCACGACACCATGATCGACCACGACGGCCACGTCGGCCAGCTACTGGACTGCCTCGATGAGCTTGGTATCGCCGAGGACACCATCGTCATGTACTCCACCGACAACGGCCCACACGCCAACAGCTGGCCCGATGGCGCCACCACCCCGTTCCGTAGTGAGAAGAACACCGGCTGGGAGGGCGCATTCCGGGTGCCAGAGATGATTCGCTGGCCCGGTAAAATCCCGGCCGGTGTTGTCTCCAATGAGATTGTGCGCCACCAGGACTGGCTGCCGACAATCCTGGCTGCCGCCGGCGAGCCGACCATTGTCGACAAGCTGAGACAGGGCCACACGATCGATAAGAAGACCTATCACGTGCATATCGACGGCTACAACCTGCTGCCGTACCTGACCGGCGAGCAAGATGAGAGCCCGCGCCGGGGGTTGATCTACTTCTCCGACGAATGCGACGTTCTGGGGCTGCGCTACGAGAACTGGAAAGTGGTGTTCCTCGAGCAACGGTGCCAGGGCACGCTCCAGATCTGGCTCGAGCCGTTCACCGAACTGCGTGCACCGAAGCTGTTCAACCTGCGCACCGATCCATTCGAGCGTGCCGATGTCACGTCCAATACCTACTGGGACTGGGTGATGGACCGGCCCTTCATCATGCTTTACGGCAATGCGCTCGTGTTGCGGTTCCTGGACACCTTCAAGGAGTTCCCGCCGCGAGCCGAGCCCTCGTCGTTCACAATCCTCGCCGCGGTGGAGAAAATGAAGAACGCCATGGGATCGGCGGGCGGCTGAGCTTGGCGGGACTCAGTTTCTGGCGTGAAGGACCGACGAAGTCGGCGATCTTGGACTTCGTCGGCCGGGTCACCACAGAGGGGCCGGATTACGTTGAGCCAGAGGCGCGTATCGCGGTCTTCGACAACGACGGCACGCTGTGGGTGGAGAAGCCGGCACTGGTCCAGTTGGACTTCCTCGTTCGCCGGCTGACCGAACAGGTGGCCGCCGATTCCGCATTGACGACGCGGCAGCCGTACGCCGCTGCGGCCTCCGGTGACCTGGGGTGGTTCGAAGATGTCGTCAACAAGCACTACAACGGCGACGACTCCGGGTTGGAGATGCTCGCCGACGGTATCTACTCGGCGTACGAGGGCTTGACCGTCGAGCAGCATGCGGAGCGGGTGAAGCAGTTCTTCACCGACGCCACGCATCCGACCCTGGGCCGCGCGTACACCTCGTGCGGGTACGCACCGATGGTGGAGTTGCTGCGCTATCTCGAAGCGAACGGGTTCATCAACTATGTCGCCTCAGGCGGGGGCCGTGACTTCATGCGGCCGGTGACCGATCAGATGTATGGGATACCGCCGGAACGAGTGATCGGCAGCTCCGTCGGGCTGGACTTCACCGACGGCAAACTGCTGACCACGTCAAGGCCGGAGTTCGTCAACGACGGCCCGGCCAAGGCAGTCCGGATCTGGGGTCGTACGGGGCGACGACCGATCTTCGCCGCAGGCAACTCCAACGGCGATATTGAGATGCTCCAGTTCACCGACGCTACACAGGGGCCGTCGATGGGCATGCTGGTGTTGCACGACGATGAGACCCGCGAATTCAGCTACACCGCAGGGGCCGAACGTGCCCTCGACCTGGCAGCCGCGGCCGGCTGGGCGGTGGCAAGCATGCGCGACGAGTGGGCGACCGTTTTTGCCGGCGGGCCGGAGCGAAGCGACCGGGGATCCCCTGAGTGACGGCTGGTCTGGTGCGGATTCCCGCACAGACAACGGCGCTCGGATCCGACCGGCACTACCCGGAGGAAGCGCCGGTGCGACAGGTCGCGGTCGAGGGTTTCCAGATCCAGAAATGTCCGGTGACCAACACCGAGTTCGCCGAATTCATCGACGCCACCGGATATGTCACCGTCGCCGAACGCCCGCTGAACCCCGCGGACTATCCCGGCGCGCCGGTGGCGAACCTGCAACCGGGTTCGATGGTGTTCCATCGCACCAGCGGCCCGGTCGACTTGCGGCACCTCAGCCAGTGGTGGACCTGGACTCCCGGCGCATCGTGGCGTCGACCAGTGGGACCGCTCTCATCGATCGCCCAACGTGCCGACCACCCAGTCGTCCACGTTGCCTACGAGGACGCCGAGGCCTACGCCGCGTGGGCCGGACTCGCGTTGCCCACCGAAGCGGAGTGGGAGACCGCCGCCCGAGGCGGGCTTCATCAGGCGACCTACACCTGGGGTGATGAACCGGAGCAGCCCGACCAGCGGCTGGCCAACTACTGGCACGGCGAATTCCCCTGGCGCCCCGCCGCCGGTTACGGACGAACCAGCCCGGTCGGGAGCTACCCGCCCAACGGGTACGGGCTGTTCGACACAGCCGGCAACGTCTGGGAGTGGACCAGCGACTGGTACGGCGACACCCGCGCCGGTGACCCGTGTTGCGAGGCCGGCAGCTACGACTCTGCGCAGCCCCAGTTCAAGGTTCCGCGCAAGGTCATCAAGGGCGGCTCGTTTCTGTGCGCGGACACCTACTGCCTGCGCTACCGGCCCGCGGCGCGCCGGCCCCAGATGATCGACACCGGTATGAGCCACATCGGTTTTCGCTGCGTGAAGCGCTAGCCGTCATCTGAGGCTGGCGGGCGGGGACTAGTGCTGTCTCGGGACACCAGACTTCCCATGTCTCGAGACATGCGAAATAGGGCCAAGCCGCACCGTCGAGCGGTGTCGGCACCACGCTGCCGAGGGGCAGGACTGCGTGCGGGTCACCGCGCAGGGTGAAGTGGACGCGGTCTTCGTCCGCTGAACCGGTGCGAAGGCATAGCATCGGCCCTGTGAGCCGTCCGCTGCGTGTCCTGAACTACAGCAGCAACGCCCGGACCCGTGAGCAGGTCCGGCTGGCGCTGGGCACCCGGGTGCATCCGGACTTGCCGGAGTTGTCTTACACCGACGTCGCGACCGGTCCCATGGTGATCCAGCTGATGGATGCCGGCGGGTTTGACCTGGTGATTCTCGACGGCGAGGCGGCCCCGGTGGGTGGGCTGGGGATCGCCAAGCAGCTCAAGGACGAGATCGCCGACTGCCCGCCGATCCTGGTGCTCACCGGCCGGGCCGACGACGCCTGGCTGGCCAACTGGTCGCGGGCCGAGGCGGCCGTTCCACAGCCGATCGACCCGATGCGGCTGGGCGCCGCGGTGGTCGGCCTGTTGCGCTCACCGGTTCAGTAGTCCCCGGCTAGGCTGTGGTTGAGATCACAGTGATATGTCAGGGGTGGGCCGGCCAATGAGCCTCTACGCGCCGATTTTGGTTTTGGCGGCGATCGCGGCGGCGTTCGCGGTGGTGTCGGTTGTGGTGGCGCTGGTCGTCGGTCCGCGGCGCTACAACCGCGCCAAGCTGGCCGCCTACGAGTGCGGGATCGAGCCGGTGGCCAGCCATGACGGACGGGCACCGGTGGGTCAGCGATTCCCGATCAAGTACTACCTGACGGCCATGTTGTTCATCGTCTTCGACATCGAGATCGTCTTTCTGTACCCGTGGGCGGTGTCGTTCGACCGGCTGGGCACTTTCGCGCTGGTCGAGATGGTGATCTTCATGGCGACAGTGTTCGTCGCGTACGCCTACGTGTGGCGCCGCGGCGGCCTGGAGTGGGACTAGACGGAACGGGGATGTAAGGGTGGGACTTGAGGAATCGCTGCCGGGCGGCATCCTGCTGTCCACGGTGGAGAAAGTCGCCGGCTTCGTCCGGGCCGGATCACTGTGGCCGGCGACGTTCGGATTAGCCTGCTGCGCAATCGAAATGATGGCGACGGCCTCACCCCGTTTCGACATTGCCCGGTTCGGCATGGAGCGGTTCTCGGCCACCCCGCGCCAGGCCGACCTGATGATCGTCGCCGGAAGGGTGAGCCAGAAGATGGCCCCGGTGCTGCGTCAGGTCTACGACCAGATGGCCGAACCCAAATGGGTGCTGGCCATGGGCGTCTGCGCCTCCAGCGGCGGCATGTTCAACAACTACGCCATAGTCCAGGGGGTGGATCACGTGGTCCCCGTAGACATTTACCTGCCCGGGTGCCCGCCGCGACCGGAGATGCTGCTTAACGCGATTCTGGCGCTGCACGCCAAAATCTCCGAGATGCCCCTGGGTGTGAACCGGGTCGAAGCGGTGGCTGCCGCCGAGCGGGCTGCACT
>JAULZA010000071.1:0-3629 GCA_032117575.1 Mycolicibacterium sp. | reverse complement strand
CATGGGGTTCGGTGATCGGCGAGGCGACCGGGACGAAGAAGGCCGGATCGATGTATGCCTCCGCGGTTTGCTTCAGTTCCCCGGTCTGGTCCTTCTGCAGCATCTGGGCGGCCACGTAGGCCTTGAATGTCGAGCAGTGGGCGAACAGGTCGTTCTCGCGGTAGCCGAGAATGCGGTCGGTCCCCAGGTTGGCGCCGTAGAAGCCGACTTTCGCGTTGTAGCGGTCCTCGAGTGCGGCGAGTTGATCCTCGATGGGCGCGACGTCGGCGAATGCCCGGGCGGTGCGGCGGTCGGTCTGGCCGGAAATCGCGATGGCGGCCAGGGCCGCGCCGGCGCCCAGCATCCTTCTGCGGGGGAGGGTCACCGCGGAAGGCTAGCTGAACCGGGGCCGATATCGCTGACTACCATGACCTGCGGCGGTGAGTTCCCGTCCCGCCGGTCGCCACAGAGAGGATTCCCATGCCCGGAGTTCAGGATCGAGTCATCGCCGTCACCGGCGCCGGCGGCGGCTTGGGTCGCGAGTACGCGCTGACCCTGGCCCGCGAAGGCGCCAGCGTCGTCGTCAACGACCTCGGCGGCTCGCGCGACGGCACCGGGGCCGGGCACTCGATGGCCGACCAGGTGGTGCACGAGATCAAAGACGCCGGTGGCCGGGCGGTGGCCAATTACGGCAGCGTCGCCGACGCCGACGGCGCGGCGAGCATCATTGCGACCGCGCTGGAAGAGTTCGGCGCCATCCACGGCGTGGTGAGCAATGCCGGCATCCTGCGCGACGGCACCTTCCACAAGATGACCGACGACAACTGGGACTCGGTGCTCAGAGTCCATCTTTACGGCGGTTACAACGTGATTCGGGCGGCCTGGCCGCACTTTCGCGAGCAGAGCTACGGCCGCATCGTGGTGGCCACCTCCACCAGCGGACTGTTCGGCAACTTCGGTCAGGCCAACTACAGCGCCGCCAAACTGGGCCTCGTCGGCCTGATCAACACGCTGGCCCAGGAGGGCGCGAAGTACAACATCAAGGCCAACGCCGTCGCCCCGATCGCGGCCACCCGGATGACCGAGGACATCCTGCCGCCGGAGGTGTTCGCCAAGCTCACCCCCGAGTACGTCGCCCCGGTGGTCGGTTACCTGTGCAGTGAAGAGGTGCCCGACACCGCGTCGGTGTTCATCGTCGGCGGCGGCAAGGTTCAGCGCGCGGCGCTGTTCCAGAACGAGGGCGTGACCTTCGATCAGGTGCCCAGCTTCGACGACGTCGCCGCACGGTGGTCGACCATCGACGACATGTCGGCGGCCAAGCCGGCGTCGTTCAAGCTCGGGTGAGCACCGGTGGCCTGATCCTGATCGCGATCGCCATCGCGGTCGGCCTGGCCGGCATCTTCGTGCCGATGCTGCCGGGCTCCCTGCTGGTGTGGGCGGCGATTGCGGTGTGGGCCTACCTGGAGAGCACGACGACCGGTTGGGTGGTGTTCGGCGTCGCCACCGCGCTGCTGGGCGCCGGGATCCTGGTCAAGTACCTGTGGCCGGCCCGCCGGATGCGGGCCGCGGACATCAGTGGCCGCACCCTGCTGGCCGGCGGCGCGCTGGGCATCGTCGGCTTCTTCGTCATCCCGGTGGCCGGTCTGATCATCGGCTTCGTTCTCGGCGTTTTCCTGGCCGAGCTCGCGTCGCGTCACGATCGCCGCCGCGCGTGGGCGTCGACGGTGCATGCGGTCAAGGGTGTTGCCCTGTCGGTGGGGGTGGAACTGGGTGCCGCGCTGCTGGCCGCGGCGGTGTGGGCCGTCGGAGCCCTTTTGCTGCACTGAACCCGGCCGGCTGCGCGGTTCCATCCCCAACACGCCGCCTATCCCGTATCGGTCCGCACACTCGCGGAGCTGAAGTGTGGACCGAAGTTTTCACCGCCATGGTTTCGCCATGGGGCTGGGTGGCGTGCCGATTGCTCTGCCGTTCCTGGCAGGGGAGGCTCTCGATCAGGGACTGCTGACATTTCGTGAACTACGCCGCTTCCACGCGGCGGTGTACCCGGGCGTGTGGGTGGCGCGCGGTGTGGAGTTGTCGGCGGTCGACCGGGCCCGCGCCGCCTGGTTATGGTCGGGCCGCACGGCCGTCATCGCAGGGCTTTCCGCGTCGGCGGTGCACGGCGCCAACTGGGTCGAGCCGGAGACGGCGGTCGAATTGGTGCACGGGAATCGTCGTCCGCCCAGGTCGATCATCGTCCGCGGGGACCGTTTGCTCGACGTGGAGGTCCAGTTCGTCGGCGACCTACCGGTAACAACGCCTGCCCGCACCGCGTTCGACCTCGGACGACGGTCCGACCTGCGATCCGCAGTGCCGCGGATCGACGCACTGATGCACGCCACCAGCCTGACTCCGGACGAGGTTGCTGAATTGGCCGCCCGCCACCCGGGTGTCCGTGGGCTGCGCAACCTCCGGGTGGCGCTTACCCACGTCGACGCCGGAGCTGAATCGCCCTACGAATCGTTGACGCGACTTCTGCTGGTGCGCAACGGTTTCCCGCGGCCGCAGACGCAGGTCCGGGTGTACGACGCGGCCGGTCTGGTGGTGGCCCGACTGGACCTCGGCTGGCCGCAGTGGCGGGTCGGCGTGGACTTCGACGGCGCGCAGCACTGGACAGACCCGGCGCAACGTACCCGCGACATCGAGCGTTACGCCCGGCTGGCTGAATTGGGGTGGTCCGATATCCGGCTCACCAGCGGCATGCTGCACAACAATCCGCAGCGGTTCCTCGACCGGGTCGGTGCGGCGCTCGTCGCGCACGGCTGTCCTAAAACCTGGTGAGGGCCCCGCGAGTGTGCAATTCCATACGGTTGCGACGGCGAGTTGCGGATGAAACCGCACAACCGGGCTGCGGGCGCCGGCTCAGCCCAGCAACTGGCTGCGCAGCCGAGCGACGTGCTCCCCGGTGACTTGTGCGGCCGCCAGGAATCCGGGCAGCCCGCCGTGGGTGTCGTCGACCACCCGCCGGGCGGCCGCCAGGTACTCCTCCCGCACGCCCAACACCTCGTCGGTGAGCCGCGACTCGGCGAACGACACCACTTCGTCGGTGATGCCCTCCCGGGTACGCATGGTGGCCAGGATGCTGTCGCGCAGCGAGCCGATGGCGTCGTTGCTGCGCTGGTAGTCGGCCATGATCGCCTCGGGCGCCACCCCGGCGGCCTCCAATGCCACCGCCACCGCGAAACCGGTGCGGTCCTTGCCGGCGAAGCAGTGCACCAGCACCGGACGCCCGTCGGCCAGCATGGTGATGATCCGGCGCACCGCGGTGCGCGCGCCGAGCAGGGTGGGGAACCGCTCGTACTCGGCGGTCATCCAGCGGCGGGCGGCAACGGCCGGGTCCTCCTCGGAGAACTGCGTCATCAACTTCTGGAAACTGGACTCGTGCGGGGCCTCTGCGGGCTCGGCGTCACCATGGGTCTGCGTCACCTCCGGGAACGGAAGGTTGTGCACCGCAACGCCACTCGGGACGGCACCGCCGCCGCGGCGCGCCACCTCACCGGGGGAGCGCAGATCGGCGACGTCGGTGACGCCGAGTTCGGTCAGGGTGCGACGGCCCGCATCGTCGAGGCTGCTCAGCTCACTGGACCGGAACAACCGGCCCGGACGCAGGC
>JAULZA010000070.1:0-17041 GCA_032117575.1 Mycolicibacterium sp. | reverse complement strand
TTACTCACCCGTTCGCCACTCGTGTACCCCGAAGGGCCTTACCGTTCGACTTGCATGTGTTAAGCACGCCGCCAGCGTTCGTCCTGAGCCAGAATCAAACTCTCCAAACAAAAACAACCCACCCCCAAAGGGACAGGTGGAATTCGAATCAGAACAAGCCTGACCTAACAACCAGAAAACATCTGGCAAAAAAGCCACACCCCAACACGGGGGGCCGAAGTGCAGCAAAAAACAAACAACAAACAAAAACCACCAAACACACTATTGAGTTCTCAAACAACACACCCGGCATCTCCTGCACCGGCCGCGCAACCAACCCGCGGCAAAAGCCGCGTGCTCGTAGTACGGACAGTCAGAACACTCCGAAACCCGGAGATATTCCTGGAGGTGCCGCCGCGCTCTGCGGAGAACCGCGTCGCAACGACTTGCCTAAGTTACGTCAGACGTCAACGGGAGTCAAATCCCCTGCGCCGCACAAGACATTGACGTGCGTCACACCCGCTGCACCCCGGCGACGTTGCGTTTGCCCCGCCGCAGAACCAGCCAGCGGCCGTGCAGGAAGTGCGACGGAGTCGCCACCCAGTCCTCGCTGTCGACGCGTTCGTTGTTCACCGACACCCCGCCCTCGGCGATCGTGCGTTTGGCCGCGCCCTTGCTGGCCGACAGACCGGTGGCCACCAGCAGGTCCACGATTCCGTCCGGCCCGCCGGGAGCCAGTTCGGCCACCGATGTCTCCCGCAGGGCGGCGGCCAGCGTCGGCTCATCGAGACCCGACAGCTCACCGCGGCCGAACAGTGCTGCGGAGGCGTCCTCGACCGACGCGGTGGCCGCAGCCCCATGCACCAGCGTGGTCAGCTCGCGGGCCAGTCGGCGCTGCGCGGCCCGCTCCTGCGGTCGGGTCGCGGTGGCGTCGGCCATTTCAGCCAGTTCCTCAGGAGTGAGGAAGGTGAACCAGCGCAGGTAGCGGACGACGTCGGCGTCGGCGGTGTTGACGAAGTACTGATACCAGGCATACGGGCTGGTCATCTCCGGGTCCAGCCACAGGCTGCCGCCACCGGTGGACTTGCCGAACTTGGTGCCGTCAGCCGAGGTGACCAGCGGGACAGTCAACGCATGCACCGCCGCGCCGAGTTTCTGGCGCACCAATCGCACCCCGGCGATGATGTTGCCCCACTGATCGGAGCCGCCGATCTGCAGCGAGCAGCCGTACCGCCGGTGCAACTCCACGTAGTCATTGGCCTGCAGCAGCATGTAGCTGAACTCGGTGTAGGAGATGCCCTCGCCGTCGAGGCGACGGCGGATGGTGTCGCGGTCGAGCATCACGTTGACCGAGAAGTGCTTGCCGACGTCCCGTAGGAACTCGATCGCCCCCAGCGGCTCGGTCCAGGTGATGTTGTTCTCCACCACCGCCCCGGTCGACGGATCACCGAAGTCGACGAACCGCTCCAACTGACCGCGGATCCGATCGGACCATGCGGCGACGGTGTCGGCGTTGTTCATCGTCCGCTCCCCCGAATCCCTGGGGTCGCCGATCAATCCGGTAGCGCCGCCGGCCAGCACGATCGGCCGGTGCCCGGCACGCTGGAAGCGCTGCAGGGTCAGCAGCGGCACCAGATTCCCGGCGTGCAGGCTGGGTGCGGTCGGATCGAAGCCGGCGTACACCGTCATCGGCGGGGCGGCCGCCGCGGCGGCGAGCGCGTCGAGATCGGTGGACTGCGCGATGAGCTCACGCCAGCCCAGCTCATCGAGAATCGGTGCGCCCGCCATAGCAGTGCCCGTCGCAGTGCTCATGACGATGATCTTCCCGCATCGGGTCGGCTCAGCCCGCCACGACCGGCCGGGGCATGCCTAGGTCGCTGCTGAGGCAGTCGGCGGCGGCCAGTCCGGACAGGGCGACCATCGGCAGTCCGCCACCGGGATGGGCGCTGCCTGAGGCGAGGTAGAGACCGGCCACGCCCGGCACCCGGTTCGGTGGGCGCCGGAATGCCGCGAAGCGGTCGTTACTGGCCGCCCCGTAGATGGCCCCGCGGCTTCCCGGGAAGGTGCGCGCCAGATCGGCCGGGGTGCGCCGCCACACCAGGGTGTCCCCCTCACCCCACAGCCCCGCGACGCGGATCCGCCGCTCGACGGCGGTCTCCAGCGCGGCCCAGACCTCCAGCGCGCGGGATCCCGATGCCGGCTCGGCCGGGGCGTTGGCCATCACGAAGACCGGCTCGGCGTCCGCCCAGCCCGCCACGCCGTGACAGCGCTCCTGGGCGCAGAGGTAGACCGTCGGATCAGCGGGTGGGCGGTCGCGGTCGACGATGTCGGCGAACTCCGCGTCGTAATCGGCCGGGAACAGCACCTCGTGCGGCATCCGGTCCGGGACCCGGGCGGCCCGCAGCACCGCATTCCACCCCGACATCGACGGCGCCCCGGCGACGGGCAGGTGGCCGCCGGCTTTCACCATCCCGCCGTCGCGCAACCAGCCCACGTCGGCGTTGACCACGACCGACCGGCCGCGCCGCTGCCCGCCGCCGGCCAGGGCCACACCCACCACCGCGGGGCCGTCGGTCAGTAGCCTCTGCACCGCGGCGCCGTACTCGATCACTGCGCCGCGGGCCTCGATCGCGGCGACCAGCGCACGCACCAGGGCACCGATTCCGCCCTGCACGCCGTACCCGCCCAGTGAAAGCTCCACGTGCGCAATACAATTCAGCGTTGCCGGGGCGCGTCGCGGATCGCTGCCGTTGTAGGTCGCGTAGCGGCGCAGCAGCATCCGCAGGTGCGGTTCGCGCACGTGACGGTCGATGCCCGCGGCCATACTGCGCAACGGGTCGACCGCCAGCAGTGCGCGCGGGCGGCGCAGGGCCAGGCCGGTCATCGCCGCGAAGGTGGGCGCCGGGCCGAGCACGAAGTTGGGCGCGGCCGCCTCCCAGATCCGGCGGCTGTAGTCCAGGAACCCGGCCAGCTGGGCCTCGGCGGCCGGCCCCAGTGCGGAGCGGACGTTGGCCAGCGTGCGTTGCGGGTCGTGTGCCACGTCGACCACACAGCCGTCGGCGTAGCGGTAGCGGAACCCTGGGTCGAGGCGGCGCAGACCGATGACGTCCTCGAGGCGCAGACCGGCGCGGCCGAAGACGTCGGCGAAGACCTCCGGCAGGGTCAGCACGCTGGGCCCGGTCTCGACCGTCACCCCGTCGATGTCGACGGTGCCGGCCTTGCCTCCGGGGTGCTCCCCGGCTTCCAGCAGCCGCACCGGTAGCCCGCGGGCGGCCAGCGCCAGGGCCGCCGTCAGGCCGCCGATCCCGGCCCCGACGACGAGGACCTCGGCACCGCGATCAGCGCCCATCGGTGCTCCGGCGGGCGGGCAGCAGGCGGGCCGGGCGCACCAGCGGGGTGAAGCCCGGCAGCGGGTCATGCGGGTGGGTGCGGGCCCGTCGGCCGTCGGTGGCCTCCCGCACGGCGGCGTCGATGACGGCGAGGCCGTCCAGGATCGCACCCTCCACTGCGGGCAGCAGAGCCTCGTCCGCAGTATCCGCGCCGGAGATCGGCGGGCAGAACCGGACGATCGCGGCGGGCCGGGGCCGCTCCAGGAATACGTAGTCGATGCTCACCGCGACGAGGTCTACTCCGCTGGTTGCGTGCAGGGTCTGCACCCCGGGCCGCAGATCCAGCGGCCGCAGATGGGCGGGCCGCTGGCGCCCCTGGGGGAAGATCCACAGCGCGCGGCCCGGCCGGTCGAGCAGCGCCGCGCAGGCCTGCAGGCAGCCCCGGCTGCGCTCGGGGCTGCTGCGGTCCAGGGGTAGTGCGCCGACCCAGCCCAGGAACGGCAGCCGGCGCAGATTCCGGGCGTCCATCACCGCCCAGCCCAGTCCGCCCAGCGCCTCATCCAGTGGGAGCAGCAGCAGCGCATCCCACCAGGCGACGTGGTTGGCCGCGAAGATCAGCGGGCGCCCGGCCAGCGCCGCGCGGGCCTCGTCGAGTCCGCTGACCCAGAGGCCGTCGAGGCGACGGGAAATCCGACGCCGGGTGTAGCGGCGGGCGACGCGCAGGAATGCCGGGTGCCGGGTGTCTCCCGCCCGGGCCAGCGCGCGGGAGTCTGGATCCGTGCGTTCGTTCACGCCGCCTCCCGCTGGGCGCGGGCGGCGTACGAGCGCCCCCGCCAGCGGATGTCGCCGCGACGGCTGCACCGGTAGCTATCGAGCAGCACGCCCATCATCGCCAGCACTGCCAGTGGATGCACGAGCACGCTGAACAGGCTGTGGCCGTGGCGCGCCGCCATGATGAGGCGCAGTGCGACGTTGGCCGCGACCCCGATCGCAGCCGCAGCCATCAGGGGTGTGTCCCCCCGGAGCGCCGCGATCGGCAGGACGACGTAGGGCGCGACGAAGATCAGCAGGTGCAACGCCATCACCATGATCAGTCCCAGCGGATGCCCGCCGATGCCCTCGTAGAAGTTCTTGGAGAAGCCGCGCCACAGCGAGGAGCCGTCGGTGTACATCCGGCAGTCGGCCATCCGGTCGCCGTCGGCGAAGACCACCCGGCGGCCGCTGCGCTTCATTTCCCGGCACAGCGCCATGTCGTCGACCAGGGCGGCGCGCACCCCGGCCCAGCCGCCGACCGCGTCCAGCGCCGAGCGGCGCACCAGCAGCAGTTGCCCGTTGGCCGCCAGCACCCGCGGGTCGCGGGTTCGGTGGATCAGCGGCATCGGAAGCCATGCGACGTAGGACAGGTGCAGCAGCGGGATCATCGACCGCTCGACGAGGCTGCCGGTGCGCTGCCGCGGCACGGCGGTCACCAGCGCGGCGTCGAGGCCGCCGGGCACCTGATCGGGTGAGCCGAGCAGCGACAGCATCCGCAGCAGCCCCTCGGCGCGCAGTGTGACATCGGCGTCGATGTTGAGCAGCACCTCACTGCGGGCGGCGACGCTGAGGCGGTGCAGCGCGTAGGGCTTGCCGACCCAGCCGGCGGGCAGCCCGTCGCCGTGGATCACCCGCAGTCTCGGCAGTTCAGCCTGCAGAGCTGCCAGCACCTCGCCGGTGCCGTCGGTGGAGTCGTCGTCATAGACGACGATCTCGGTGATCGGGCCGCGCGCGGCATCGGCGGCGCGCACGCAGCGCTCGATGTTGGCCACCTCGTCGCGGGCCGGGATCAACACGCTCACGCCGCCCGGCGCTGCGCTCGCGGCCTCGGGCAGCGGACGTCCGCGGGTCCAGAACACCGCGTTGAACACCACCAGTGCCAGCGCGAGAAGTGCCGGGCCCGCCAGCAGTACTTCTGCGACGGTATGACCGTCCACGCTCACGTGCGCACGTCCGCGGACCGGCGCAACAGCCTGCGCACGCGGCCCTCGGTATCACCGCAGAACAGAGGCAGCCACATCGAGTTGGGGCCCGCCGCACGGTGGACCCGCATCCGCACCAGGGGACGCAGTAGATCGGAGTCGACCCGGTCGGGCACCAGATGCTCGCCGATGCCGTATCCCTCGTCCTGACCGCAGCGGCCACGCAATAGGTACCGCTGATAGAACGGGCCGTTGTCGAGCAGCGCGCTCACCTCGACCGCCACCGGGCGGTCGTCAGGATCGGGGAAGCCGGCGCCGTTGGGCCATCGCAACCCCCATGTGCTGCGGCGCAACGAACCGACCTGCAGCCCGGCATCCTCGCGGGTGCGGCAGGATCCGTCGGCGCCGAACTCGACGACGAGGTCGCGCGGGGCGGCCCCGGGATCGGACGGGGTGAGCCGGTAGAAAATGACGTCTCGCCCGGGCAGTGCGACGCGGCCCCACCACCAACTCTGGATACCCAGTTCGTGCAGCGGCAGTTCGGCGCTGTTGCGGTCGTGATATCCCCGGCCCTCGATCCGCAGGTCCCCTCTGGGCGTGCGCAATTCGAGCCCGCCGCGGCTCGCGGCGATCATCGGCGTCCACATATGGGTCGACACCGAGGCACTGGATGCCGGCGCGGGGGACATAGAACCCGGGCCGGTGGCGGTGTGTGACCCGCGACGCAACGGGCCCGACAGCCACAACCGTCCGGTGGCGCGGCCGCCGGTGGGCAAGGCCAGATCGAGAGTCGCCTCCAGGGTCCGGGTGGGTGCGGCACCCGGCGCACCCGGGGTGTCGGTCCAGCTGAAGGTGGAGTCGCCCAGCCGCCACGATCGGCCGTCGTCTGCCCAGCTGCACTGGTCGGGCGGCAACTCGGAGAGCAGGTAGAACCGTTCGCGCCCGGCCCCGTAGACGACCACGTTGACGCTGGGCCGGTTGACCGGTAGCTCGGGCTTTCCGGCACGGGCGGCCCCCGCATATCCGGGCAGGAACGGCAATCCCCACGACCAGATGACGGTCGCGCCCCCGCCCTGATCGTCGACGAGGTCGACGTAGAACCAGGTGAAGCCGCCTGGGCTGTGCAGCACAGCGGGGTCTGGTGCACAGTCGGCGGAGCTGAGCTGGATCAGGAGGCCTCCGAACTTGGCGTGCGCCGACGCAGACGTGGTGGTCAAACTTCAGATGTGTTCAACCTGCAAATGTTAAGCATCACCCCGGCAGGACTCGCGACCGTCCCCGGGGTCGCCGACTGGCGTCAGTCACTGACGCCGGGCAGCGGTGCTCGCGGACTGCGCCGGTAGGCGGAGACCTCGGGGTGGCCGGCCAGCCAGAACCGCCAGGGCCGGTCGGCGGCGACGCTGACGCCGACGCGCGGTCCGCAGATCGGGTCAGCCGGCGAGTCTGCCAGGCGCACCCGGACCGGGGACGCGGCGTCGAATACGTCGACTCCGTTGTGGTCCATCGTGATCGCCAGCGCGGAGCAGAGGTTTCCGGGGCCGCGGGCCAGGGCCGGCTCAGCGACCAGCGCGCCGCGGCGCTGTCGTGCGACGCCGATTCCGCGCTCGATGACGGCGGCCCGCAACAGCACCGCCGCGGCCGTGCCGCCCGGCCCGCAGGAGATGTTGGCGCAGATGTGGATGCCGTGGCTGCGGTAGGTGTAAAGCCGGCCGGCGGACCCGAACATCACGGCGTTGCGGGTGCTGCGCCCGCGGTGGGAATGCGAGGCGGGATCGGGCCACGGTCCGTCCGGCGGTCCGCCGTAGGCCTCGACCTCCACGATGCGCGCGGTCACCTCGCCGGTTGTCCCCCCGCCTGATGTCAGCGTCGCGCCGAGCAGCAGCCGGGCCGCTGTCACCGGATCGGTCGACAGGGCGCGGGAACTCACGCAGAGGATTGTGCGCGATCCCCCGCTGTGGCCAGCATGTTGGTGGCCGTGCGGTGGGCCAGCGCCATCACGGTGAGCATCGGATTGACACCCGAACAGGTCGGCATGCCGCTGGCATCGGCGATCCAGACACCAGCGGTGTCATGCAGTTCCCCGGCGGGGTTGGCCACCGAGGTCTGCGGATCGGCACCGAGTCGGGCGCTCGACATCTGGTGGGCGCTGAACAGCGGGGTGCCGCCAGGTCCGATCGGCACGGCGTTGATCTTCTCGATGAAGGCCTCCACATCCTCGCCGCGCTGCCATGGCGGGATCGGCTGGCCGGCGGCGAAGATCTCCCGTGCCCCGGCGGCGGCATGCATGCGGATACAGGTGGCGATCGCGTGTCGGAAGTTGCTCCGGTCCACCTCGTCGGTGAACGGGTACCAGTGCACCGCCGACCCGTTGTCGTCGATGGTCACGCGGCCGCTTCCGCGGTCCTTGAGCAGGATCAGGAAGTCGGAGCGGTTGCGGTACTTGGCGTTGAGGTCCTTGTGCTGCTCACCGGACAGCCAGGGCACCACCGAGGCGAACAGTGCGGGCAGATGCTGCACACCCTCGATCAGGTAGCCGAAACCCTGGTTGAATTCGGAGAATTCATCCATCACCCCGGCCATCGCCGGGCCGTACCACTGCTCCTGGGGGGCGTCGTAGATCCCGGCCACCAGCGACGCAGGGTGCAGGTGCAGACCGTGACCGACTGCGGGACCGCCGATGCCGGAGCGCAGCAACAGTGCGGGAGTCTCGAGGCTTCCCGCCGCGACCACCACGGTGGGCGCGTTGATGACCACCGGGGTGGTCTGCCCCGTCGCCGGATCGGTGTGGGTGCCCCGCACGCCGGTCGCGACGCCGTCAGCGGTGAGGATCGCCTCGATCCAGGTGTTCGCCACGATCTTCGCGCCGGCATCGCAGGCGTCCTGCAGATAGGTGCGCATGGTGCCCTGCTTGGCACCGGTCTGATCACCCATTCCGCTGTAGCCCGCCAGCGTCGGGTCGTACCGGTCGGGGTCGATGTTCAGCGGCGCGATCCGGTACGAATACCCCAGTGCCGCAGAGGCTTCCGACAGCCGGCAGTGCGGCTCATTCTGGGTGGAGACTGTGTCGTTGCAGCCCATCCGATCCATCACCGCAGCTAGGTGATCATCGAAGGCCTGATCGGCGATGTCGGTCAGGCCGGCGGCCGCCCACGACTGGCGTACCCGCTGCGGCGTCAGCAGTGAGTTGGACCAGTTGACGGTGCTGCCTCCGCCGACGGTGGAACCAGCGGCGATGTTGATCGTGCCCTCGGCGGATGGGAAGAACCCGCCCCGCAGGAACAGCGTCTGATAGGCGGCAAGTTCGAGTTGTACGAAATCGGACTCGTTGCGGTAGCCGCCGGCCTCCACAACGATCACCTTCCGGCCGGCTTGGGCCAGCAGACCGGCGGCCAGTCCGCCACCGCAACCCGATCCGACGACCACGACGTCGGCCTCCAGTGTCTGCCCGGCCTCGGGGACGATGACCGACAGCGTCTTCGGCGTCGGCGGCGGCGCCTGCACCGGACCCGGGTATCCCATCTGGGTCCAGAACGGATTGCGGCCGTCGGCGTCGGGAATCCCGTAGGAGAACATGATGGCGAGTTGTTTGAGCGCCGCGATCGCCCCGTGGGTCTCCGGGGAGATGCGGGACAGGTTGCCGACGATCGCCTCGCGCACCGACTGCGGCTGATTCTTCAATCCGATCACCGCCGCGGTGTCGAGCAACTGCTGCATCCCGGCGAACTGCTCGGCGGACAGGTTGGTCATCAGATAGTGCTCGGCCACGTGGTGCGCGCCGACGTCGCTGCCCTTGGTGGCGTAGTAGCCCGATGGGTCGTCATCACGCGACACCGAGGGCACGAAGGTGTCGATGACAGCGGCCAGGGTGTCACGCTGGAGCGTGGTGAATGCGGCGGTCATGGTTGCCTCTTTCGCGGTCTGGCCCGGGTGATCAGGGGCATGGGTTGGTCAGGGCAGCTGCATCGACTTGGTCTCGAGGAACTCCTCGAGACCCCATCGACCGAATTCGCGGCCGTTGCCGGACTGGCCGTAGCCGCCGAAGGGCGCGCAGATGTTGAAGGCGCCGTCGTTGATCTGCACCTGACCCGCGCGGATGCGCCGGGCGACGGCGATCGCCCGCTCCTGATCGGCGGCCATGACGGCGGCGTTCAGGCCGAAGATGCTGTCGTTGGCCAGTGCGACGGCATCGTCCTCGTCCTCGTAGGTCTGGATCACCAGCACCGGGCCGAAGATCTCCTCCCGCACTATGCCCATGTCCGGGGTTGTCCCGGAGAACACCGTCGGGCGCACGTAGTACCCGCGATCGAGTCCGTCCGGCGGGGTCGGGCCGCCCGCCACCAGTCGCGCACCCTCGGCGATGCCGGCTTCGATGTAGCCCACCACCCGGTCGCGCTGCTGCGCCGAGACCAGCGGCCCCATCTGGGTGCTCGCGTCGAACGGGCCGCCCACCGTGATCGACTCGGCGCCGGCCTTGGCGATCGCCTCCACCTCGGCCAGCTTGGAGAGCGGAACGATCATGCGGGTCAACGCAATACACGTTTGCCCGGAGTTGAGGAAGCAACCCGACAGACCGGCAGTGACCGCCGCGGTGATGTCGGCGCCGTTGAGGATGATCAGCGGGGACTTGCCGCCCAGTTCCAAGGCGACCCGTTTGACGGTCTGCGCGGCCACCGACCCGATTCGCCGGCCCGCGCCGGTGGATCCGGTGAACGACACCATGTCCACCTCCGGATGGGCGACCAGTGTCTCGCCCACCTCGGCACCGGTTCCGGTGAGCAGATTGAACACCCCCGCGGGCAGTCCGATCGCCTCGAACACCTCCGCCAGGATGTAGGCGTTCAACGGCGCCACCTCGCTGGGTTTGAGGACTACGGTGCATCCGGCGGCCAGTGCCGGGGCGACCTTCGCTGCGATCTGGTGCAGCGGGTAGTTCCACGGGGTGATCGCGGCGACGACACCGATCGGCTCGCGGACCACCAGGGAGTTGTAGACCTGCTCCTCGAACGGGAAGCTGAGTGCGATGTCGGCCATCGACACGAACGACAGCACCGGAAGGCCGGCCTGGATCACGTTGGAGAACCCGAACGGCATGCCGACCTCGCGGCTCACCAGCGTGGCGATCTCGGTCTGACGCAACTGCAGTTCTTCGGCGGCCCGCTTCAGGTACCCGGCCCGCTCTGCGGGCGAGCGCGCCGCCCACTGACCGAACGCGGCGCGCGCCGCCGCGACGGCGGCGTCGGCGTCGGCCGCTGTGGCCGCGGTCACGGTGCCGATGATCTCCTCGGTCGCCGAATCGGTGACCTCGAAGTGTTCAGTGCCGCCGGCCCGGCGCCACTGGCCGCCGATGAAGTTGCTGTCACGGGTGATCGTCATCGCCGTCGGACCTTTCGCGCGCCCCGGGGCCAGTTCATGACAGGCCCGTCTATGCGGCAACGTTAATCACGAAGAACGCACCGAATGATGCGTTTGAGCAAAGACCAGCGCGATAGCCGAATTTCAGTCGGCGGCGTGCGCCATCAGCCGGTCGTGCTCGTCGGGCGTGACGTCGGTGGCCTCATCGACGAGTAGCACCGGGATGGCGTCCTCGATGCGGTAGGCCTTGCGTAGCCGCGGGTTGTAGAGGACGGCCGCCGGGCCGTCGTCGATCAGCAGCAGCGGCCCGCGGTCGGCCGGGCACACCAGGATGTCGAGCAGTTTGCGGTCCACGCCGGCTACGGGGTGGCAGGCATGACGGGCATCACGGGCATGGCGGGGGCGCCGGGCTGGGGCGCACCGGGGATCTGCGCCGGGTTGCTGTCGGCGGGCATCTGGCCGGCGCCCATGACGGCGTTGCCGGCGCCGTTCTGGCTCTGCTGGTACTGCTGCAGGATCTCCATCTGCGCCTTGATCTTCTGCTGGTAGGCGATGGTGTCCTTGAGCGCGCTGATCAGCGGGTTCTGGTTGGGCCGGTAGTCCATGGCCTCGGCGATCTCCGCGAGGTTGGCCTTGGAGGGCTTGAACCCCATGGCCCGCAGCTGCAGGCTCACCTTGAGCAGCTTGGACATCTGCCCGCCGCCCGAACCGACCGCGTATTCCTGCGCGAGATCGTCGAGGACGTCGGCTGACGCGGTGGCGGCGGGCCCGAAGACCAGCCCGGCGGCGACCACGGCGCCGGTGATGCCGCGCAGCAGGCCGCGGGTGCGACGTGTGCCCCTCATCCGATCTCCTCCACGCGGTGTGCCCCAGTCCCGTGCCGAGCTTAGCCGTCCGCGACCAGCGCGGACCGGACTGCGGCCGTGAGCCTCTTGTACCTGCCCGTATCGGCATCGAGGTACCAGGTGTTACGCCCGGCCTTGGGCATACCGGCCGCCTTCAGTGCCGAGACCGTCGGCCGGTAGGAGGCGCTGACCGGGAACTCCGCCACCACGTGGATCAGGTCGGGCGGCAGGCCGGCGGGCATGCCCGTCACCGCTTCGCTCAGGTCGGCCACGGTGACGCTCATGCCTGGCCGCAGGCTGATCGCCGTGACGGCCAATGTCCCGCCCGGGACGTCCAGTGGGTAGGTGGCGGCGAGGTCGACGGCTGAGATGGCCCCGATGGCGTCGGTGATGGGCGCCGGGAAGACCATGCCGCGCGGGGTGCGGATCAGTCCGGAGCGGTTGCCCATCAGCCAGAAATCGCCGTCGGCGTCACGCCAGAACACGTACTCGGTGGATATCCAGATATCCCCGGGCGCGAACACACCGCGTTTGATCGACGCGGTCGGGTCGATCGGTCCCCACGGCCGGGCCAGCAGCACGCCCAGCTCCTCGCGGCCGGCGACCCGCACGAAGCCGCGGTCGTCTTCGAGGATGAGGTCGGAGTCGGGGTCGTAGGCGCCCAGTTCCACCTCGCCGCCACCGGGCAGCGGCCGCCCCTCGCTGCCGACCTTGACCCCGGCGACGTTGGCCAGCACCGCCTGGCCGTCAGAGGTGGCGAAGAACTCGACGATCTTGGCCGGTTCGAAGACATCGAGGATGCGCTGCCACAGACCGGTGGGCATGCCCGAGCCCATGAACAATCGGATCGGGTTGTTGCCGGTCAGTTGGAAGTCCGGGTCGTCGAGGACCTCCCGCAGCATCCCCCAGGTGTAGGTGACCACGGTGACGCCGTACTGGCGCACCTCGTCGACGAACCGGTCCGGCCGTAGCCCGCGGGACAGTGCGATCCGCGAGCCCGCCACCACCGAGCCGCCGAGGCTCACCAGCAGACCGGATTGATGGTGCAGGGGCGTCAGGCAGTAGACGGTGTCACCACGGGTCAGCGCGGCCGCCGACGCGGTGCCGAAGGCCGACAGCGCCCAGCGGTAGTTGGTGATCTGCTTGGGAACCAGTTCTCCCCCGCCGACGGCGTTGAACACCACGAAGGCGACGTCGCGGGCGTAGCCGGGGTTCGGCCGGTACCACCCGGGCAGTTCGACCGCGTCGGGGTCGATCTTCTCCATGTCGATGATGGTGTTGTCGTCGGGGATGTCGAGGTCGCGGTTCTCCCCGCCGCCGAGGACCAGGGCCTGAACCGGAAGCCGCCGCGCCGCGGCGAGGTTGGCCGGGTCGGTGATGACGTCGGTGACGCCGCCCAGCCGGATGGCCTGTTCCATGTCGGCGTCGGGCGGGATGAGCACCGCCACGGCACCGAGGCGGGACAGCGCGGCGATGGCCACCATGGCGCTGGGCCGGGTGTCCATCAGCACACCGACGCGGGTGCCCTGCCGGACGCCGACCTCGATCAGGCCGCGGACCACGTTGTCGATGCGGCGGTTGACCGCCCGGTAGGTGTGCACCCGGCCGTCGAAGAGCAGGAACTCCCCGTCGGGTGCTTCCTCAGCCTGCTCGGAGAGGATGCGGCCCAATGAGATTCGGGTGTGATCGTTGATCTGGCCGAGACGGACCAGCCTCGGCAGGGTGCGCGCGGTCTCGATGGCCAGGACGCGCACCGACCGGTTGGCGGCCACCACCGCGTCGGCAGCACCCCGGGCCAATGACAGCGCCAGTTCCGAGGCTTCCGCGACACCGTGCATGACGCGGGAGCTCATCGCGACACCGCTCTCGCCGACACCGGCATCGGAATCCGGCATCGGCGAGATGTTGCCCGGCTTGGCCTCGCGGCCGGAGACCCACAGCACCCAGTCGGCCACAGTGGGCCAGGTGACGGTGGAGGCCTTGGAGCCCACCACGAGACCGAAGTGGCCGGCCCGGATCATGGTCTCGTAGACCTCGGACTTGGGCGCGGCGCGCTTGATGCCGCGCACCGACGGGGGCTGCCCGATGTCGTCGACCTCGCCGACGAATGCCAGTACCGGACAGGTGATATCGCTGAGCGTGACGAGCTGTCCCTGGATGGCGAAGCCACCGGTCATCATCCGGTTGTGGGTGACGAACTGCTTGAGCAGTTCCGAGACAGCCGGACCGGACCAGGCGATCCAGCCCTCACTGTCGAGGAAGCGGCGTTGCTGCTCGCGCGGCAGCAGCGCTTCGCGGTCATGCAGCTGGAACAGGAACTCGACCCGCGACTTCGCCGTCTTGAGCGGGTCCAGCAACTGGAAACCCGTGCGGGCCAACCAACTCGGGATGTCGATCCGGTTGAAGACGTGGTCGGCGAGGAACTCCGCCACCGCCACACCCATGTTCGCCGGCAACCCGCCGGGCAGACCGGCGAGGGTGTCCACCGGGGAACCGAAGGCGACGATGCTCGCAACGTCCTTGGAGCGGCGGAAGGCGGCGGTCTGGTAGCAGAACATGCCGCCCTGGGAGTATCCGGCGAGATGCACGTCATGGCCGGTCGCGTCCTTGACGGTGTCGATGGCCTGGCTCAGCGCCACGATGTGGTCGGTGAGCGTGCGGTCCATACCGCCCTCGACCTCGTCGGGTGAGCCGTAGTCGATGACCCAGGTGTCCAGACCAGCCGCGTGCAGGATGCCGACGGCACCGTCCTCGCGGCTGACGTCCCACATGTTGGCCGACATCATCATCGGATGCACCATCAGCACCGGCGGACCCGCGGGCGGGCGGCCGGGCCGGTTGTCCGGCGGGAAGTACCGCCGCAGCTTGTACATCGGGGTGCTCTCGACGATCTGGAACGGCGAGGGCACCGCCCCGGTCTCCAGACCGCCCCAGCGCGCCACCTCGTACCCGTTCTGCGCGGTGGCCACCAACCGCTCCAGCGGTCTGGTCAGTGCGGAAAGGTTTAATGCCGATAAGTTGAGATCTACCATGGCTCCCTGCCCAAAGGTCTCGCCGAGCACCCGGCCTGTGACTCACTAGGCTATCGCCAGTGGCACACCTGCTCGGCGCCGAGGCGCTGCATCTCCAGTATCCGACGCAGGTCGTGTTCGACGCCGTCACCCTCGGAGTCAACGACGGCGACCGCATCGGCATCGTCGGGCGCAACGGCGAGGGGAAATCCTCTCTGCTGGGCATGCTGACCGGCCGGATCCGGCCCAACTCGGGCCGGGTGACCCGGCGCGGCGGCCTGCGGGTGGCCGCCCTCGAGCAGGCCGACGTGCTCGACCCGGATGCGGCAGTGGGCTCGGTGCTGGTGGGCGAGCGCCCCGAGCATGAGTGGGCCGGTGACCCGAAGGTGCGTGAGGTGGTCGCCGGCCTGGTGGCCGACCTCGACTGGACGGCCCCGGTCTCGTCGCTGTCCGGCGGACAGCGCCGCCGCGTTGAACTGGCGGCGCTGCTGATCGGCGATTGGGACGTCATCGCCCTCGATGAGCCGACCAACCACCTCGACGTCGAGGGCATCACCTGGCTGGCCGCCCACCTCTCGACGCGCTGGGCGCGCAACTCCGGCGGCCTGCTGGTGGTGACCCACGACCGGTGGTTCCTCGACGAGGTGGCCACCACCACCTGGGAGGTGCACGACGGCCCGGCCGGCGGTGTGGTGGAACCGTTCGACGGCGGCTACGCCTCCTATGTGTTGCAGCGCGTCGAACGCGATCGCCAGGCCGCCACGGCGGAGGCCAAACGGCAGAACCTGATGCGCAAGGAACTGGCCTGGCTGCGCCGCGGGGCACCGGCGCGCACCTCCAAGCCGAAGTTCCGGATCGAGGCCGCCAACTCGCTGATCGCCGACGTTCCCCCGCTGCGCAATCCCATCGAGTTGGCCAAACTCGCGACCGCCCGGCTGGGCAAGGACGTCATCGACCTGCTTGATGTGTCGGTGGTCTACCCGAACGGCCGCGGCGACAGGGACGACAGGGACAACAGGGACGACAAGACCGTGCTGCGCGACGTCGAGTGGCGGATCGCCCCGGGCGAGCGCACCGGCATCGTCGGCGCCAACGGTGCGGGCAAGTCCACCCTGCTGGGCCTGATCGCCGGGACCATCACGCCGAGCAGTGGCCGGGTGAAACGCGGCAAGACAGTGCGACTGGCCATGCTCGACCAGGAAGCCGGACGGCTGGCCGACATCGAGGGCGACATGGTGCGCGAGGTGATCGCCACCCTGCAGACCGGCTACCTCGTCGACGGTAAGGAGCTGACCCCCGCGCAGTTGTTGGAGCGCTTGGGATTTCGCCGCGAGCAGCTGTCGTCACGGGTGGGTGAGCTGTCCGGCGGTCAGCGCCGCCGGCTGCAGCTGACGCTGACGCTGCTCGATGAGCCGAATGTGCTGGTGCTCGACGAGCCCACCAACGACGTCGACATCGACATGCTGTCGGCCACCGAGGATCTGCTCGACTCATGGCCGGGCACGCTGATCGTGGTGTCCCACGACCGGTATCTGCTGGAGCGGGTCACCGATCAGCAGTACGCCGTCATCGACGGCCGGCTTCGTCACCTGCCCGGCGGGGTCGACGAGTATCTGCGCATCGCCGCCCGGCGGGGGCACGCCGAACCGGCGTCGTCGGCCGCTCCGCAGCAGCCGACGAGCCTGGCCGGGGCGCAATTGCGCACCGCGCAGAAGGAGGTCGCCGCGCTGGAGCGCGCGCTGGCGAAGCTGGCGGCCAAGGTGGACGCCAAGCATGTCGAACTCGCCGAGCACGACCAGTCCGACCATGTCGGAATCGGCCGTCTGACACAGCAATTGCGCGATCTCGAGGATGAACTGATCACGACCGAGAACCGGTGGCTGGAAGCCTCCGAGGTTCTCGAGTCAGGCGGCTGAGCCGACGTTCCCGGCTCCGCTCAGCGCGCCAGCCGCCGGCGCAGGGCCTGCGCGGTCTCCCGGACGGATGCGAGTTGGACCGCGACCTGCTCCGGTGCCGTCCCACCGCGGGCGTTGCGCGAGGACACCGAGCCGGTGACGGTCAACACCTCGCGGACATCCGGCGTCAGCTGATCACTGACGGCGGCCAGTTCGGCGTCGGTCAGTTCCTCCAGTCCCACGCCCCGGGCCTCCGCGGCCCGGACCGCGGCACCGGCGGTCTCGTGAGCGATGCGGAACGGCGCCCCCTGGCGGACCAGCCACTCGGCGATATCGGTCGCCAGGGTGTAGCCGGCCGGCGCCAGCGCCGCCATCCGCTCGGTGTTGAACTCGCAGGTGGCCACCAGACCCGCCATCGCCGGCAGCAGCAACTCCAGCTGCGTCACCGAATCGAAGATCGGTTCCTTGTCCTCCTGCAGATCGCGGTTGTACGCCAGCGGCTGGGCCTTGAGCGTGGCCAGCAGACCGGCGAGGTTGCCGATCAGCCGACCCGACTTGCCGCGGGCCAACTCGGCGATATCCGGGTTCTTCTTCTGCGGCATGATCGAACTGCCGGTCGACCACGAGTCGTGCAGGGTGACGTAGCCGAATTCGGTTGTACTCCAGAGGATGATG
>JAULZA010000069.1:0-34714 GCA_032117575.1 Mycolicibacterium sp. | reverse complement strand
TAGCCGGGCGCGCTGACGAATTGCGGGGTCGCGGTGTCGTGCGCGCTGCGGCCGATCCGCTCGACCGCCAGCCCGGCTCCGGGAATCACCCGAACCGCGATCTCGGCCAGCTCGGTCAGCGTGTCCACGGCCAGCGTGCGCGCGGAGACCACCCGGTCGGTCGCTGCGTCGTAGAGCACCGCGCCATTGGCGCAGACGGCCATCGGGGCGAACCCGAGCGCTTCCACCACCGGCGGAATCCATCGGGGCGGACGCCCGGTGGCCAACACGAAGTGCGCGCCCGCGGCCACCGCGGCGGTCACCGCCTCGCGGGTCCGTGGACTCAACTCTTCTTCGTTGTTCAGCAACGTGCCGTCGACGTCGCTGGCGATCAGTGCCGGCAGCATCAGGTGGGTTCCGTGGCACGGCGTGCCCGCCCGGCTCGTTCGGCCTCGTCGAGTCGCCGAGCCTCTTCCGGGCTGGGAGCACTGCCACCGATCCGCTTCGGCACCCAGAACGCGCCTTCCGGGTGCGGGTAGTGCTCCTGAACCTCGTGCAGGATCTCGGTCATCTCGGCCCGCAGCGCCGCGTCGAGTTCGGTCATGGTTCCTTGCGGGGGCAGCGGTGGGCCGGCCCGGACTGTCCAGGGAATCTTCTGGCGTCCCAGGTTCTTCGGGTGGTCCTTGGTCCACATCCGCTGCGGACCCCAGATCACCAGCGGGACAATCGGCACCTGCGCCTCCAGCGCCATCCGCACCGCGCCCGTCTTGAACTCCTTGAGTTCGAAGCTGCGGCTGATGGTCGCTTCGGGGAACACCCCGACCAACTGCCCGATCCGCAGCCGGCGCACCGCCTCGGCATAGGCGCCCGCGCCTGCGGAGCGGTCAACCGGGATGCAGTCCGTGTGCTTGATGATCCAGTCGACGGCGCCGTGCTCCAGCGCTTCGGCTTTCAGCATGTAGCGGATGCGACGGCGCCGCTGCCGACTGGCCAGCCCCGCCGCCAGGTAGTCGATGTAGCTGACGTGGTTCATCGCGACGACGGCGCCGCCATCGGCGGGAATGTTCTCCAGCCCAAGGTAGGTGATCTTGGTTCCGAGGACGCTGGCGGCAGCCGCCGCTGCGATCTCGATGCCGCGGTAGACGGGTTCCATCTAGCCCGCCCCACCGCCCAACTCACGCTGACGTTTCGCGGCCCGGGCGGCCATCTCGGCGCTTTCCAGTTCGGCGGCCTGCGCCGGCGTCGGGGCGCCACCTCCCAGGCGGTGCGGCACCCAGAACTCCCCGGGTGGGTACGGTCCGTAGGCATCCTGTACCTGCTCGAGCAGGTCCTGCATCCGGGCGCGCAGCAGCGCGGTCAATTCCGTCGGCGGCAGTGTGGGGTAGATCGGTTCGCCCACCGCGACCCGGATCGGGACCTTGGGCCGCCACATCTTCTTGGGATGATCCTTGGTCCAAATGCGCTGGGCACCCCAGACGATGTGCGGCACGATCGGCACGTCGGCCGCGATGGCCATCCGCGCCGCACCGGACTTGAATTCCTTGAGCTCGAAACTGCGGCTGATTGTGGCTTCCGGATAGACCGCGACGATTTCGCCCGCCTTGAGTTCGCGGACCGCGGCGTCGAACGACGCCGCACCGTTGGCCCGGTCGACCGGGATATGGCCCATGGCGTGCATGATGCGGCCGAGGTATTTGTGGTCGACCACCTCCTTCTTGGCCATGTAGCGCACGTGCCGGCGCGGACGCATGCGGTAGAACGGCAAGCCGGAAAAGGTGAAGTCGAGATACCCGGTGTGGTTGATCGCCATCACCACCCCGCCGGTGGCCGGCAGATGCTCCGCGCCGGTGAGGGTGATGTCGAGGCCCTGGATACGCCAGAGCGCGCGCACTCCGGCGATGACAGTCATGTAAACGGGCTCCACGTGGTCAGCCTACTGCGGCCGCTAAGCTCAAGGGCGGCATGCGTCCACATCGGGAAGGGGATCCGTGCAGGTCACCAGCATCGGTCACGCGGGATTTCGGATCGACACGGCAGCGGGAAGTGTGTTGTGCGACCCCTGGGTCAACCCGGCCTACTTCGCGTCCTGGTTCGTGTTCCCCGACAACAGCGGGCTGGACTGGGACGCCCTCGGGGACTGCGACTACCTCTACGTGTCGCACCTGCACAAGGACCACTTCGACCCGAAGCTGCTGACCGACCACGTCAGCAAGGACGCGGTGGTGCTGCTGCCGGACTATCCGGTGCCCGACCTCAAGCGGGAACTCGAAAAGCTGGGATTCCACCGGTTTTTCGAGACCGAGGACTCCGTCAAGCACCGGCTGAGCGGTCCCAAGGGCGACCTCGACGTCATGATCGTCGCGCTGCGCGCCCCGGCCGACGGTCCGATCGGCGACTCCGGGATCATCGTCTCCGACGGCACCACCACGGTGTTCAACATGAACGACTCCCGTCCGCTGGGGGTGGACATGCTGGCGGAGTTCGGTCAGATCGACGTCCATATGCCGCAGTACTCCGGGGCGATCTGGTACCCGATGGTCTACGACATGCCCGAGCGCGCCAAGGAGGCATTCGCCACCCAGAAGCGCCAGCGTGGGATGGACCGCTGCCGCCAGTACATCTCCGATGTCGGCGCCACCTGGGTGATCCCCTCGGCCGGTCCGCCGTGCTTCCTGGATCCCGAGCTGCGTTTCCTCAACGACGACCACGGCGATCCGGGGAACATCTTCCCCGACCAGATGGTGTTCCTGGATCAGATGCGCCAGCACGGCCACCACGGCGGCCTGCTGATGATCCCCGGCTCGAAAGCCGATTTCCGGGGCTCGCAACTGCTTTCGCTGACTCACCCGCTGCCCGACGACGAGGTGGAGGCCATCTTCACCACCGATAAGGCGGACTACATCGCCGCCTATGCCGAGCGGATGGCGCCCGTGCTGGCTGCCGAGAAGGCCGCCTGGGCGCCGGCGGCGGGGGAGCCGCTGCTGGAGCCGTTGCGTGCCAAGTTCGAACCGATCATGTTGCAGAGCGACCAGATCTGCGACGGCATCGGCTACCCCGTCGAGCTCAAGATGGGGCCGGAGACCGTCGTGCTGGACTTCCCGAAACGCACGGTGCGCGAACCCATTCCGGACGAGAAGTTCCGCTACGGATTCGAGATCGCACCCGAACTGGTGCGCACGGTGCTGCGCGACGACGAGCCGGACTGGGTCAACACCATCTTCCTGTCCACCCGGTTCAAGGCCTGGCGGGTGGGCGGGTACAACGAGTACCTCTACACCTTCTTCAAGTGCCTCACCGACGAGCGGATCGCCTACGCGGACGGCTGGTTCGCCGAAGCGCACGACGACACCTCGACGGTGACCTTGGACGGGTGGGAGGTGCAGCGCCGCTGCCCGCACCTGAAGGCCGATCTGTCGAAGTTCGGTGTGGTGGAGGGCAACACGCTGACGTGCAACCTGCACGGCTGGGCGTGGGACTTGCGGAGCGGCAAGTGCCTGACCACCAAAGGCCACCCGCTGCGTTGCTCGAAGCTGTGAGCCCGACGGTGAGCCCGGCTACGTGACCCGCCCGCCGCGGCAGTACTACGACGACGGCCTGGTTCAGCTGGACCGGTACGCGTTGACGCTGCGGCGCTACCATTTCCCTTCCGGCACAGCCAAAGTCATTCCGCTGAAAGCGATCAAGGGCTACCGCGCCGAGTCGCTCGGGCTGCTGATGCAGAGGTTTCGGATCTGGGGCAGTTCGGATCTGCGCCGGTGGCTTCCACTGGACGTGCGCCGCCCGCTGAAGTCGGTGCTGGTCACCCTAGACGTGCCGGGGACCTGGCCGGCACCGTCGTTCACGCCGGAGGACCCGCAGCGGTTTCTGGCGATGCTGGATGAGGTGCTGGAGAATTCCTAGCCGCTGCCGCCGTTCCGGCCAACCCGGCGAAGCTCAGGGCTCCCAGACCAATTGCCGCAACTCGGAGAATTCCTCGCCCGCGGTGTCGTACACGCGGACGATGCCCTCGTCGCCGGGCTTGAGGTAGGTGTTCTCGCCGTAGGCGGTGTAGCGGGTGGCGCCGATCCCGATCAGCACGTGCCGCGGGTGTCCGCTGGCCGCCATCAGCGCGCCGACGTCCTCCAACGGTGTGTCGGGGGAACCCTTCTGGTTGGCCAGTCGTTCGACGATCCAGTCCAGCAGCACCTCGCCGTAATAGGAGTAGCCCAGCAGTGGGCTGTCCACTCCGTATTCGTGGTGCACACCGTCGGCGGTCCGCAGGTGGCACAGCAGCCGCAGGGTGGCGGTGGGGCCGTCCGGGGTGAGGTCGTGAGCCTCGAAGAACTCCGCGGCAACGCCTTTCGACGCCGGACCCCAGTTCTTCTTGTAGCTGATCTTGGGCGCCCCGGGCCGGCGGATCGAGCAGTCGTTGAACGCCCCCAACGCGAACGGCCGCAGCGTGACCACGGTGTCACCGTTCCACACCACCTCGCAGGCCAGGCCTACCTCGGGTTCGATCTGCAGGTTGAGTGATCCGCCGTCCTCGTTGACCGCCGGAACGATCAGCGCGTCGTGGGACAGCGGGAACTCGCCGAGGAACCCGTCGTTGCCCGGCGCATACCACGGGAAGATGCCCTTGGGCGCGTTGCCGACGCTCTCCACATTGGTGAAATCGACTGCCTCTCCTGCTTGTTCGAGATGCCCGGCGAAATTGCCGGCCACTCCGAAGCCGAACCACTCCCGCAGGTCGTCGAGTTCCAGTTCGATCACGGTGTCAGTACCTCTGTCCCCACGAACGGAACCAGCGCGGCGGGCACCCGCACGTGTCCGTCCGGCTGCTGATGGTTCTCCAGGATCGCGACCAGCCAGCGGGTGGTGGCCAGTGTGCCGTTGAGCGTCGCGGCGATCTGCGGCTTGCCGTTCTGATCGCGGTAGCGGGTGGCCAGCCGGCGGGCCTGGAAGGTGGTGCAGTTCGACGTCGAGGTGAGTTCCCGGTAGGCCTGCTGGGTGGGCACCCAGGCCTCGCAGTCGAACTTGCGGGCCGCCGAGGAGCCGAGATCGCCTGCGGCGACATCGATTACCCGGTAGGGCACCTCGATCAACTCCAGCATCTGCCGCTGCCAGTCCAGCAGCCGTCGATGCTCGGCCTCGGCGTCGTCGGGCCGGCAGTAGACGAACGCCTCGACCTTGTCGAACTGGTGCACCCGGATGATGCCGCGGGTGTCCTTGCCGTAGCTGCCCGCCTCGCGCCGGAAGCACGACGACCATCCGGCGTAGCGCTTGGGCCCCTCGGACAGATCGAGGATCTCGTCGGAGTGATACCCCGCCAGCGGCACTTCGGAGGTGCCCACAAGATAGAGGTCGTCGGCTTCGAGGTGATAGATCTCGTCGGCGTGCGCACCGAGGAATCCGGTGCCGCTCATGACTTCCGGGCGAACGAGCACAGGCGGGATCATCAGGGTGAAACCGTTATCGCATGCCAGCCGCACGGCCAGTTGCAGCAGGCCGAGCTGCAGCAGCGCCCCGCGGCCGGTGAGGAAGTAGAACCGCGAGCCCGACACCTTGGCGCCGCGTTCCATGTCGACCAGGCCCAGCGCCTCACCCAGTTCCAGGTGGTCGCGGGGATTGTCGATAGCGCGGGGTTCGCCGACGGTGTCCAGCACGACGTAGTCGTCCTCACCGCCCGGCGGCACCCCGTCGATCACCACGTTCCGGATCGCCAGGTGGGCCGCGACGAACGCCGTCTCGGCTTCGGCTTGCCGGGCCTCGGCGTGCTTGACGTCGGCCGCGAGCTGCTTGGCCCGATCCAGCAGCGCCGGCCGGTCTGCCGGCGCCGCCGAGCCGACGCTCTTACTGGCCGCCTTCTGCTCGGCGCGCAGCGAATCAGCCGCCGAGATCGCCGCCCGGCGGGCCAGGTCGGCCTGCAGGAGAACGTCGACCAGCGCCGGGTCCTCACCACGGGCCAGTTGTGACCGGCGGACCGCGTCGGGGTCCTCACGCACCAGTTTCAGGTCGATCACGTCCTGCACCCTACTTTCGCCGCTGACCGGCACCGACGCGGGGCGGCAGCGGGCCCGGCGGGGACCGGCACAGCACAACCGGGTAACAGTCGGCCAGCGGCACTCGGCACGCCACTCGGCGGGCCTGCCACAATGGACCGCGATGTTGCAGTTATCCGATGCCCCGGAGACCGACGACGCCGACGACGAATCGACCGGACGGCGCCGCCGGCTGGGCGGTCAGCCCAAGTCGACGCGGCGCGCGCTGCTGCTCACCGCGCTCGGGGGCCTGCTGATCGCCGGGACCGTCATCGCCCTGCCGATCCGCGACAAGGGGCCGCTGAGCACCATCGTGCCCGCCGAGCAGCTGGGCGCAGCGGTGAATCCCACGTTCGCCGATGCCAAGACCGGCTACTGCCTGAACTGGCCCGACAACGCGCTGGATGCCGCGGCGATCGTGGACTGCAAAGACGACCACCGCTTCGAGGTTTCCGCCGCCGTCGACACCCGGGCCTATCCCGGCTCGGAATTCGGGCCCGACGCCAAGCCGCCCTCGCCGGCGCGCATCCAGCAGCTCACGCTGGAGCAGTGCGAGCCCGCCACCCGGCGCTACCTGGGTCCGCGGTACGACCCCAACAGCCGATTCAGCATCAGCCTGCTCTGGGCCGGCGACAAGGCCTGGACGCAGTCCGGGGAGCGTCGCCTGTTGTGCGGCTTGCAGCTCAAGGGTCCGGGCAACCAGCAGGTTCCGGTCAAGGGTCGGGTCGCCGAGCAGGATCAGTCCAAGATCTGGCCGCCCGGCACCTGCTTGGGTATCGACCCGCCGACCAATCAGCCCAACGACGCTCCCGTCGACTGCTCCGCGCCGCACGCCATGGAGGTCATCGGCACCGCCAACCTGGCCGATAAGTTCCCCGAGGGCCTGCCCACCGATGCCGACCAGGACGCGTTCATCAAGGAGGTGTGCACCGCGATGACCGACGCCTATCTGGCCCCGGGCAAGCTGCGGGACACCACCCTGACGCTGATCTACAGCACCGTGTCGCTGCCGAGTTGGAGCGCCGGCAGCCGGCAGGTGTCGTGCAGCATCGGCGCCACCCTGGGCAACGGCGGATGGGCCACGCTAATCAACACCGCCAAGGGCCCGCTGCTGATCAATGGCCAGCCTCCGGTTCCACCGCCGGCCATCCCGCAGGAGCGGCTCAACCTGCCGCTGCCCGGTGGCAACCAGCCGGGCTAGTGCCCGTCCAGATGGACCCAGAGCGCTTCGAAGACCTGGTCTCCGAGGCCCTGGACCTGATCCCGCCCGAGCTGGCCGCCGCCGTCGACAACGTGGTGGTGCTGGTGGCCGACCGGCATCCCGACGACCCGGAGCTACTCGGTCTCTACGAGGGCATCGCGCTGACCGAGCGTGACTCCACCTACGCCGGGGCGCTGCCGGACACCGTGACGATCTTCCGGGAGAGCCTGCTGGAGATCTGTGCGACCGAGGACGAGGTGGTCGAGGAGGTCGCCATCACCGTCATCCACGAACTCGCACACCACTTCGGTATCGACGACCAGCGATTGCACGAATTGGGCTGGGACTGAATTCGGTTCGAAAAGCAGCCGGAGTTCGGGTCGCCGGCCCCGGCGCGGCAGCTGCGCAACCGTCGGACCGTGGTGCTAAGAACGAGCCATGGGGAACGAGTGCCGCGAATGCCTGGCCGGGCGGCCGCATTGCCACGGAACGCTGATCCAGCACTGGGGTCACGGGACGCACTGCACCGAGCCGGGATGCAGCCACCCGGAGATCCTGCTGCATGCATTGAGCATCGACTGCGAAGCGATCGGCTGCGAGTGCGGGGGACGCGGCGCACACCGGCTGGCCATCTGAGCGCCTCAGCCCATCGGGTCGGCGGCCTGCAGCGCGTCAGCCCATCGGGTCGGCGGCCTGCAGCGCCTCCGCGACAGGATGCACGTCGGGCTCGGGGTAGAACGGCGGCGACTGTGAACCCCACCGCACGCAACTCCACCGACCGTCGGTGATCGGCGAGAGCGCCACCGCTTCGGTGTTGGCCAGATGATGCTCCAGAACGAAGCTGCTCTCGACTCCGGCCAGGGTGGCGGCGGCCAGTCTGATCGCGGCGCCGTGGCTGACCACGACGATGTCGGAACGCCAGTCCCGGTCGTCGAGATAGCGCAGCCGCAGATCGGTGATGACCGGCAGGTAGCGGTCCAGCACGTCGCGTCCGCTCTCCCCGCCGGGCATGGCGACGTCGAGATCGCCCTCGTGCCAGCGCTGATAAACGGCGTTGAATTCGGCGATCGCCTCGTCGTCGCTGCGGTTCTCCAGATCGCCGGCCTGCACCTCGTGAATGCCGTCGACTTCCCTTGGCGCCAAGTCGGTTTCGGTGAGCTCAACGGCGATCGTCGCGGCGGTCTGGGCAGCCCGGCGGGCCACCGAGTGCAGCATCAGACCGGGCTGACGGTTCAGGGCGCGGGCGAAGTCCTGCGCCTGGCGCACGCCGAGTTCGGTGAGGTCGGCGCCGGGCGGCCTGGTGTCCAGGCGACGTTCGACGTTGCCGTGCGACTGGCCGTGCCGGACCAGGATCAGCCGGCCGCTCACGACTCGCCCCGGCGCAGTCTCGCCAGCCACTGCTCGGCCTCGTCGAGCAATGGCGGCACCGCACCCGCGGCCGCACCGGTCGGCCAGGAGCCCAGATAGCGGACGTCGTCGCAGCGCCGGTGCAGCGCCATCAGCGCCTCCGCCACCGCGCGGTCGTCGATGTGCCCGACGTAGTCCAAAAAGAACATGTAGGTGCCGAGTTCGGTTCGGGTGGGGCGGGATTCGATGCGGGTCAGATCGATGCCACGAATGCCGAATTCGCTCAGTGCGGCCACCAGGGCACCGGGGGTGTTGCCGACCCGCAGCACCACCGAGGTGCGATCCGCGCCGGTGCGCGGCGGCGGCGACCCGGGGCGGCCCACCAGAACGAAACGGGTTCGGGCGTTGGGTTCGTCCACCACTCCGTCGGCCAGGGTGGCCAGGCCGTAGTGCTGCGCTGCCAGGGCGGTGCTCACCCCGGCGTCGGCGCGGCCGCCGGCGACGTCCCGGGCGGCGGCGGCGTTGGAGTTCGCCGGCACCACCTCGGCGCCGGGCAGGTTCTCCGACAGCCAGCGCCGCACCTGTGCCGCCGCGACCGGGAACGCGGCCACCGTGCGCACCTCACCGGCCTGGACGCCGGGCCGGGTGACGATGTTGAATGCCACATCCAAGGTGAGCTCGGCGTAGATCTGCAGGGGCGAGCCCGCCGCCAGGCTGTCCAGGGTGGGCAGCACGCTGCCCTCGATGGAGTTCTCGATCGGCACGCACGCGTAGTCGGCGGCGCCGGTCCGGACCGCCTCCAGAGCGGCCGGGGTGCTCTCGGCGGGGAGCGGTTCGGCGGCCCCGCCGGGAACCATTTCCCCGGCGGCCATCCGCAGCAGCGCGGCCTCGCTGAACGTCCCCTCGGGTCCGAGGTAAGCGATACGGGCCGGCGTAGGGACCGGTACGGAAACCACGGCCCAACCCTATCGGGTCGGGACCGGGTATCCGGGCCGCTACCGTGGCGGAGTGAGCGTCAGCCGCGACGAGTTGCCCGAGGCCGGCCGCCCCGGCCGGGACCTCGACGTCCGCGGCACCCGCATCGAGATCGGGGTCATGCTTGCGGTGACCTTCGGGGTCAGCGCGCTCGTCGCGATCCTGCAGCTGGCCGACGCGGTGCTTTCCGGACTGGCCGGTCGACGGGTGCGACTCAACCCCGATCAGTCGCGCTACGACCTGATCAACCTGGGGCTGAATCTGGTATCGGTCGGGCAGCTGGTGGCGTGGGGCGGGCTGGCACTGTATCTGTTGTGGCGCAGCGGGATTGGGCCGGCAGCTATCGGCCTCGGCCGGATCCGCTGGCGTGGCGACATCCTGCGCGGGCTGGGCCTGGCGGCGCTGATCGGAATCCCCGGCCTGCTGCTGTACCTGGCGGCCCGGCACCTGGGCCTCAACGCCGCAGTGGAACCGTCCGGGCTGCACAACTCGTGGTGGCGGATTCCGGTGCTGATCATGGCGGCCTTCGCCAACGGATTCGCCGAGGAGGTGGTGGTGGTGGGCTACCTCATCACCCGGCTTCGCCAGGTGGGCCTGAGCCAGAACGCCGCGGTGGTCGCCTCCAGCCTGCTGCGCGGGCTCTATCACCTCTATCAGGGCGTCGGCGCCGGCGTGGGCAACGTGGTGATGGGACTGGTGTTCGGGTACGCCTGGTGTCGCACCGGGCGGTTGTGGGCGCTGGTGATCGCGCACGGGATCATCAACACCGTCGCCTACGTCGGTTACGTCGTGCTGTCCGGGCACCTGGCATGGCTGCGCTGATCCGGTGCGACGAGCGCTTAGGTTGACCTTGTGAACGAGCACCGGCCGCCGGCCGAGGATCCGCCCACCGAGCGGATTCCCCGGGTGCGGCCGCCAGCCCCGCCGCCAGCCCCGACGCCCGCGCCGCCGCCTGTGCCACCGCATGTGCCGCCACCCGAGCCGCCGCAGTTCATCCGCCGCGCTCCCGGGTACCGGCCGCCGCCACCTCGGGCCGTCCCGCCGCCGGGATTCCCGCCGCCGCCGCGCTTCCGGCCGCCGCACCCACCACCGGAACCACCGCGCCGGCCACCGCCACCGCAGACGTTTCCGGTGCAGCCCCGGCCCCCGTCCTGGCAGGAACTCCCGCCGCCGCCGCCGCCCGCACCGCGACGCCGCCGACCCGATCCGGCGCCCACCCGGGTCGGACCGCCGGCGCCCGCAGCACGCAAACCCAGTCCACCGAAGCCGGCCCCCGCACCGCAGCAAGCCGAACGGACCAAGCGGGCCACGCAGACCAGAAGCCGGCGCACCACCCGCACCAAGCGCGGTCTGTTCGCCCGGTTGATCGCCGGCATCACGACTGCCGCCCTGGTGGCGGTGGCCGCCACCCTGGGCATCGCGATCTGGGTCGAGACCTCACTGCGCCGAGTCGCGGTGTTCAACGACTACGACGGCAGACCGGCCGCGGGAGCTGGGACCAATTGGCTGCTCGTCGGGTCCGACAGCCGCACCGGCCTGACCGAACAGCAGCAAGCCGAACTGGCCACCGGCGGAGAGGTGGGCAACGGTCGCACCGACACCATCCTGCTGGTGCACATTCCCGGGCTGCTGTCGAGTGAACCCACCACCATGGTGTCGATCCCCCGCGACTCCTATGTCGATATCCCGGGTTGGGGCACGGACAAGATCAACACGGCATTCGCCGAGGGCGGCGCCCCGCTGCTGGCCCAGACCGTCGAGCAGGCCACCGGACTGCGCCTCGACCACTACGCCGAAATCGGCTTCGGCGGGTTCGGTGACGTCGTCGACGCACTCGGCGGGGTCACCGTCTGCCCGCCCGAACCCATCAACGATCCGTTGGCCGGCATCGATCTACCGGCCGGATGCCAGAAGCTCAACGGGCCCAACGCGCTGGGTTACGTCCGCAGCCGCGCCACGCCGCGGGCCGACCTCGACCGGATGCAGCACCAGCGTGAGTTCATGGCGGCGATGCTCGGGCGGGCGCAGACGCCGACGGTCTGGCTCAACCCGTGGCGGTGGTACGCGGTACCGCATGCCGGTCTGGCGGCATTGACCGTCAACACCGACGTCCACGTCTGGAGTCTGGCCGCCCTCGGCTGGGCGCTGCGCGGTGCGGCCACCACCGTCACCGTGCCGATCGGCGAGTTCACCGGCAACGAATCCGGTTCGGTGGTGATCTGGGACTCCGAGGCGGCGCCCGCCCTGTTCGAGGCGCTACGCACCGACTCCCCGGTTCCGCAGCAGGTCCTCGACAGCCAGCCCTGAGTTCAGCTCTGTTCTCCATTGCCGCAGCGCGGTCCGGTGAGCCCGTTCTGCAGCCAGGCCTTCGTCCGGCCGGGATGGTTGGTGGCAATCCAACCCACCCCGACCGAGCGGCAGAACTCGACGTCCTCGTAGTGGTCGACGGTCCAGCAGTACATGGCGCGGCCCTGCGCGGCGGCGCGGTCCACCAGTTCGGGATGCTCGCGCAGCGTGGCGATCGACGGGCCGACGGCGGTGGCACCGACCGTGGTCGCGGCCCCGCCACCCAGATATCGCGAGGCGTCGCCGAGTAGCACCGTCGGCAGCAGCGGCGCCGCACGGCGGATCCGCCAGACCGCGGCGGCGGAGAACGACATGACCACGGCGCGGGACAGGTCGGCCGATCGCGGGGAAGCCAGCCCGAAACGGTGCAGCAGGCCCAGGACCTTGTTCTCCACCAGCGCCCCGAACCGAACCGGGTGCTTGGTCTCGATGAACACCTTCACCGGCCGGTTGAAATCCAGCACGAAGTTCAGCAGATCGTGCAAGGTGAGCAGGCCGGTGTCGGCGATGCCGCCATCGGATCGCCAGCCGCCATGCCAAGCGCCCCAGTCGAATTCGCGCAACTCGGCCAGCGTCAGATCGCTGACCAGTCCGGTTCCGCTGGAGGTTCGGTCCACCTTGCGATCGTGGACGCAGACCAGGTGCCCGTCGCGGGTGAGCCGCACATCGCACTCGACGCCGTCGGCACCCTCCCGCAGCGCCAGATCATAGGCGGCCAGCGTGTGTTCGGGCCGCTCCGCCGACGCACCGCGGTGGGCCACGACGAAGGGTCGCTCAACAAGCGGTGCGTCGGCCGTCGACATAGGCCTATGCTGCCGGTTCCCGGTCCCTGGACTCAACAGCGACATCAGGCCGGGCGTCGGCGCCGGGAATGTCTTCTGGACGGTCCTGCAACTCCTCGGAGCCCGCCACCACGGACGGGGCGCGCTCCCCCGCCGCCCCGGGTTCGACGACCACCCAACGATGCTGGGGACGGTCCACCGGCTTGTCGAAGAAGCCGGCGAACACCCGCCACACCAGAACCAGGACCGCCAGACCGGCGAGGTAGGCGACGATCATCGTCACCGTGTTGTCGGCGATGCCCTGGGCGTCGGTGGCCCGGCTGGTCCAGGTGGCCCAGCCGCAGATCAGGAAGGACACCACCCAGCCGATCCACCAGAGGGTGACGGGACCGCGCTGCCGCGCGTGGCACCGCTCGGCAACGGCGAGTTCGAGCACGAACACCGGCGCCCACACCAGGTTGACGACCGGGATCAGACAGCCGACCCACAGCGCCCACTCGGGCCGGGGGTCGGGTTGATCGTGCACCGCGAAAGCGGCCGCACGCCGGCCGATGAGCCAGGAGGTCAGCACCACCGCTGCGGCGATGACGGCGATGACGGCCGCCAGACTCACCAGCACCCCGCTCAGCAGCGACCCGATCGCGACGAACGGCGGCAGCAGTGTGGTGCGGTTGATGAGCAGCAGCAGGTAGCGCACCACATGCACACCCGCAGCCGCCGCGAGCACAACGCCGGCGGCCACCAGGGCAGCGCGGGCTGCGGTCGCCGACGCGCCCTTCCGCGCGGCCGCACTGTCGCGGGCAGCGGCCGGCGTGATCGGGTCGATCAGTCCCCACCGCGGGATGTACTGGTAGCGCGGGGTTGGGCCCAGCGGACGGCGACGGGGCCGCGGCGGGGGCGGCGGCCCCGGGCGTACCGCTATCCAGCGGAAACGGGGCGGCGCAGCAGGCGGAGCCGATGTCGACGGGGCGGGTGCGGGCTGGCCGGGCGCCTGCCGGCCGGCGGCTGCGGCCGCCGGTTGCGGCTCGGGTTGTCCGGGTGGCGCGAGCAGTGCGCCCTGGCAGCGCGGACACCACGAGCGTTCACGGTCCCGCACGTTCCACCGTGTCCCGCAGCGCGAGCACACCTGAATCACGCCGACCAGCCTAGTCACGCCCGAGCGGTACCCGGGATAGCCGACCCCCCGCGACGTCGGACGGACCGTACTGTCAGCCTGAAACGACTTATTGTGACACCTAGTGCCTGATAAAGCCGCGGGCCAGCGCAGCAACGGAACGCCTATCCACAATTTCCACAGCTTTATCCACAGTGTGCACAGCACGAACAAACGGCTATCGGCCTCAGCCGGGCATCCGCTGTGGATAACGCGCCGGTAACGACGCGCGGCCGCCAACACGACGATTCGCCGGTTAGCGAAATCGTCAGCTGGACCCTGCGACGACCATGGGGCGCACCGACACACCGGGCGACACGCGGAACCGACGGACGGTCGGCATGCAACCGCATGCATCCGGAAAACTGTGCAACCCTGCGACCTGGCGGCATATCATTCCGTCAGCGGCGCAGAGGGACGCCGCTCACGGATACGCGCCGGGGGTCGGAGTTCAAAATGAAAATGAAGACGCTCTAGATGTTCGCCCCGCTCAACTCTGCTCCGGGGCCACGGTCGGCGCGGTCGCCGTGGTCGCCGTCGACCTCCGGTCGCTCCTATGCCGTCGCGGCACTGCGCGCGGCGATCATCTCGGTGGTCCTGCTGTGCGCGCTCGCGCTCCTGCTCATCTTCTGAGCTGATTGCGAGCGACCGAGTTCAGGCCAGGCCGATGTTTCGTGCGGCACCGGCTGTCAATAGAGTCAATAACGTCATTGACGTCAAGGCGATTGGCGCAGGTCCGCACCGTCGCTGATTGGCGCGGGTCCGCACTGCTGCCGAGAGGCACCGAAAGGAAGGAATCTCGTGGCTGAATACACCCTGCCTGATCTGGATTGGGACTACGGCGCTCTGGAGCCGCACATCTCGGGTGAAATCAACGAACTGCACCACAGCAAGCACCACGCCGCCTACGTCGCCGGCGTGAACGCTGCCGTCGCCAAGCTGGAGGAAGCTCGGGCCAACGATGACCACGCGGCCATTTTCCTCAACGAGAAGAACCTCGCCTTCCACCTCGGCGGTCACGTGAACCACTCGATCTGGTGGAAGAACCTGTCACCCAACGGCGGCGACAAGCCGACCGGCGACCTTGCCGCTGCCATCGACGACGCGTTCGGTTCGTTCGACAAGTTCCGGGCGCAGTTCACCGCGGCCGCCAACGGTCTGCAGGGTTCGGGCTGGGCGGTGCTGGGCTACGACAGCCTGGGCGACAAGCTGCTCACCTTCCAGCTGTACGACCAGCAGGCCAACGTGCCGCTCGGCATCATCCCGCTGCTGCAGGTCGACATGTGGGAGCACGCGTTCTATCTGCAGTACAAGAACGTCAAGGCCGACTACGTCAAGGCGTTCTGGAATGTCGTCAACTGGGCGGACGTCCAGAACCGCTACGCCGCAGCGACCTCGAAAACCAAGGGCCTGATCTTCGGCTGATCCAGCGTTGCACCGACGGGGCGCCGCGTACCTCGCGGTGCCCCGTTTCGTTTGTTAGCAGTCGCTGCCTCTTGTCTGCCAGCGCTGGTGTGCCTGATGATGTGGGCCCAATCGACCCGCTGTCGTGTCGCGCTGGACAGTCAGAGGTGCGGAGGCCGAGATGGAGAACACTGGGCGCCCGATCGAGATCGCCCCTTTTCACTCCCGGGGGTCCCTGAAGGGATTCGTCGTGTCCGGCCGCTGGCCGAACTCGACCAAGGAGTGGGCTCAGCTGCTGATCATGGCGGTCCGGGTGGCATCCCTGCCCGGGCTGCTGTCGACGACGACGATCTTCGGCGTCCGCGAGGAACTGCCGGACCAGCCGCGGCCCGGCACCGTGGGTCTGGTCCTGGCGGAAGGAACCGTGGTCGGCGCCTCCGCGGTTCCGCCCGGGCACTTCGCCGATCGCCAGCCGCCGGCGTTGATGATGTTGCATCCGCCGTCGGAGACCACACCGTCGCTGCCGGAGTGCGCCGGCGCGGCATCGGGATGCGTACTGCTGCCGGGCCTTCCCTATCTGGGTCTGGAACACCGCGCCGCATGGGTGGAAGCAGAGGCCGACGGCACCATCACCAACATGATCAGCCGGGTGGGAGTCGACCCCATCAGCCACCCGGACACCGCCATTCTGGCGATGCTGCTCGCCGCCTGATCCGCTCATTCCAGCCTCCGCAAGCTGAGGAGAAACTGAGCTTTTCCTGAGGGAACGTAGCAAATCGCTTAGCCATGCATGTCGGTGGTTGCCGGATGCAACGTCAAATCGACGACCGGTCTGCAGGCCAGGCAAGGTCGGCTAACCCGGTAAACCTGACTATGAGCATGATTATCCGTCCATCTCGGCCAGATCAGCGTCGCCAACCAGCGGCTACGGCTATCGAGGTTTATTTGCCGCCCAACTCGTCAATTAAAGACGCGTCATCATTCCGGAGTTTGCACTTGGCTGTTCGGACGACCGCGTTGTACATTAGGCAGCAAATTCGTTGAAGGTGTGAGAGCTCTTCTTTTAGCATGGAGGTCCAAACATGAGCACGACGTTCGCCGCGCGACTTAACCGACTCTTCGACACGGTCTACCCGCCGGGTCGTGGCCCGCACACGTCAGCGGAAGTGATCGCCGCACTCAAGGCCGAGGGCGTCACCATGTCTGCGCCCTACCTCTCCCAATTGCGCTCAGGCAACCGGACGAATCCGTCGGCGACGACGATGACGGCGCTTGCCAACTTCTTCCGGATCAAGCCGGAGTACTTCACCGACGACGAGTACTACGAGAAGCTGGACAAAGAACTGACCTGGCTCGCGCACATGCGCGACGAGGGCGTCCGCCGTATCGCCTCGCGGACCGTCGGCCTATCTCCGGAAGCGCAGCAAGACGTGGTGGAGAAGGTCGACGAACTGCGTCGGCGGGAGCGGCTCGACGCCTGACTTCTCAGGCTGATGTCGTGCCGGCCCGCGATGCGGCGCCGGCGCCGTGCGGACTTTCGTGGTCGAGCGCGCGGTACTGGCGGGCGATCTCCAAGATCCAGTCCCGGTCCGAACAGTCCGTCGGCTGACGTAACCATCGGCGACCGGGGAAGGCTCCTGCGTCGCGTCCCGCCGTGATCCAGTGCGCCACAGCTCGCGCCTGCTCAGCCGCGCTCACCGTGTCCGGCTCGGCGTCCCGTTTGCTCACAGTGTCCGGATCGGCGTCCCGCCTGCTCACCGACTCCGACTCCAGCTCCGACTCCAGGGCCAGCATGCCCTCCAGGTACAGGGCGTCGGAGATCAGCGACAGGCGCTCGGCGACCCTGAACACCAGAGGTCCACGGGGCCGTACTCCGATGCCGATGTCGGGATGGCGACGGTCCATCTCCTGGCGCAGCGGCTCGATGAGGCGCAGTTCGCGGCGTGCACCGATCCAGTCCTCCACCGCCGGCAGCAGCGCTCCCGCCGCGACGATCGCCATGGCGCAGACCAGCAGGGCGGCGGCGGTCCCGACGCTCACCATGTTGGTGCGGCCCACCGCGCGGCCGACGAAGAACGCACTGGCCGCGACGAGCAGCGCCATGCCGGCCGTGAAAAGCAGCAGCGCCCGGCCGCGGCGGCTGGCATTGGACAGCCGCGTTCCCACCCACGCCACCACGGTCAGAGCCAGCACGACGTAGAGCAACGGGATCAGCCAGTCCAGCACTTCACCGGCCAAGCCGAGGTTGTGGGCGAGGTACTCCTTGGGGGTCATCTCCGGCTCCCGCCCGTCGGCGAGGAACAGCGCGAGGGTCACCGCGGCGACGAGTGCCGCGACGCAGTACTGGACGACGGCCAGCCGGCGGGTGGTCTCCGCGCTCCGGGTGGACGCGACGGAGGTGATCATCACGAAGCTTCCCGCCGCCGATGCCACCAGAGCGACTTGGCTCAAGCCGACGGAAATGTTGGGCCAGTGCAGGGCAGTGTCAACGAGCAGGGTGAGCGGCGGCCAGTTCAGCGCGGCGACGATCGCGAGGTTGCCCAGGGCGACGATCATCGCGCTGCTGACCACCGACTTCTGGTTGACCAGTGCCCAGCCGATCCGAAGCCCGGTCGCCAGTCCCAGTAATCCGGCGATGATCCAGACGATCAACCAAACGCCTCTCCGAGGCGTACCTGAACGATGGAAGCGCGGTCGCTGCGCAGCCGGCCGAGCCGGTAGAGCAGCAGGGCGGCAAAGTCCTCTGCCTGTTGCTCGACGTCCTCCCCGCCGGGACCCATGCAACCGGTGCGCTGATTGAGCATGTAGCTGATCAGGTCGTCGCTGGCCAATTCCGCGGTGTCCCTGGCCAGCTCGGTGACCGGGATACCGTCGTGCCCGAGCACCAGGTGGCCCAACTCATGGGCCAGGGTGCGGTCGGCCGTCGGCAGTCCGTCCTGGATGAGGAACTCGTCGTGGTCGGCGTACTGCCGCCACTGCCCGGACACTCCGCGGGGCAGTTCGGCGGCGGTGATCTCGATCGGCCGTGATCTGTGCGCACCCACAGCGGCGACAAGGCGGGGCACCGACACCTCGCCGCGGCGCGGGGCGAGCGCCAGCACGTCGTTCACGGCCCGGGTCACCCGCCGGTCAGCGGCCATGTCGCATCCCCACGGGGTCACCGGTCATCGCAGGAACCGGCCCGCCCCGGCTGCCCGCAACACCGACCCGGCCTTGGCCTGCCGGTAGCCGACCAACCCGCCGACCGCCGTCATGGCCAGGATGACGGCCAGACCGGGCAGGGCGTTGGTGGCCAAGGCGACGGCATCGGCGTTGCGCAGTGTCTCGGGGCGCAGTGTCTCGGGGCGCAGTGTCTCGGGGTAAACCAGTGGCTGTCCCGCGTCGATCGCGGTCGCAGGGGGCGCCGGCAGGGACGGCACAGCCGCGGGCGGGACGGCTGCGGCGCGGGGCGCCCGCTGCGCCGCCGGGTCCCGCGGCACCGTTGCGGCCGGCGCGGCAGGCCCGGCGCGGTTGGGCGCCGCTGCGACCGGCAGCGGTTGCGGCATCCGGGCCGGCGCCAGCACCGGCGCCGGCACGATCGGCGCACCGACCGCGGGCCGGGGTAGCGCTTCAAGGTCGGGAAGGTCAGGAACTGCCAGCTCGACATCGCCGGCGATCTGGGTCTGCCCTACCAGCAGCGGGACGATCGGGACGCGCCCGACCGGGACGGCGCTGTCACCGCCGGCTTCGGGTTCGGTATCCGGGATCACCGGTGGGATGACCGGCCACTGGCAGGGCCACAGCGACAGCGAACCGGGCGTCGGGCGGCTCGGTGCGGCACCCTCGGCCGAGGGTTTGCCGCCGCGACCCGGGTTGCGTGGACCGCGTGCCGGGGCACCGGCGCCGCCGGACCCCGCGTCCGCGTCATTGCTCGTGACCTGCTGGGCCGGTTCGGCGACGGCGACCGGCGCAGCCACGATGCCGGATGCGGCGCACAGCACGCCAGCGGCGATCATCCAACTGATCACCGACCGGTTCACCGAACATCCCCCGACATCAACGGGCGCCTGATCCGGCGCGGGTTTGCTCCAATCCCGTCAATTGTGGCATATCCGCAGGTCGGCAATTCCCGGCTTGGGACGGGCGATAGGGTCTAGGCCAGTCGGTCGCGTGATCCGCCGACCAGCCGTAATCGAACTGAAAGGCAGCCGCGATGGGCCTGTTCACGAAGCGGAAGAGCCGCGCGACCAGACGCGCCGAAGCCCGAGCCCTCAAGACGAAGGCGAAGATGGAGGCGAAGCTCTCCGCGAAGAATGAGAGCAAGCGCATCAAGGCGGCCCTGCGCGCGGACAAAAAGACAGCGAAGTCCCAGCTCAAAGCGCAGCAGAGCAGTGACCGGACCGCCGTGAAGGTGGCCGAAACCAAGCTCCGGGCCGCCCAGCAGGGGAAGTTGTTCTCGCCGGCCCGGATCAAGCGCACCATGGCGGCTTCGCGGCTGCTGGCCCCGGTCGTCGTTCCCGTCGCCTACCGGGCCGCCATCGCCGCCCGCGGGGTGATCGACGAGCGTCGCGCCGATCGGCTCGGCGTGCCGATCACCGCGCTGGGCCAGTTCTCCGGGGCCGGCGGCCGGTTGTCGGCGCGGATTTCGGGCGCCGATCAATCCCTGCGCCTCGTTGCTGAGCGCAACGACGACCCCGAGACCCATCAGTTCGTGTCCGCGATCACCGATCGGCTGGCTGCGCTGTCGGCGGCGGTTCCGGCTGCCGAGAACATGCCCGGCCCGCGCCGTCGCGCCGCCCAGGCCTCCATCGGAACCCAACTCGACGGGATCGAGGCCGATCTGCTGGCGCGCCTCGGCGTGCTGTAGTGCCGGCCGGGCTGCTGCGCTGCCTGATGGCGGCGCTGCTGACGCTCGGTGTGCTGGCCGGCAGTCCGCCGGCAGCCGCACACACGGCGCTGACCGCTACCGAACCTGCCGCCGACTCGTCGGTGCAGACCGGCCCGGCCCGGGTCACCGCCACGTTCAACGAAGAGCTGCAACCGACGTTCGCGGCCCTGACGGTCGTCGGGCCGGACGGTAATCTTTGGTCGTCCGGGAAAACGGAAGTGCGCGGCACGACCGCCAGCGTGGCGGTCCGGCCGCTCGGGCCGTCGGGGCGCTACACCGCCAACTACCGTGTCACCTCCGCAGACGGGCACGTCGTCTCGGGGTCGTGGTCGTTCACCGTGACTGTCCCGAGTACCGGCACACCCGGTCCGGCTGCGGCCGAACCGGCCTCACGAGGCCGGATTCCGTTGTGGCCGTTCGCTGTTGGCGCGGCAACACTCGGCGCCGCGGCTGTCCTGTGGACAGTGCGCCGCAGGCGAACGGGCGAACATCGCTAGCTAGGACGCAAACGGAGTTACCCCTGGCATGATTGGCAGCTACCACGTGCGGCGGACGGCTGCGCGGCAGACCGAGGAGCGGTAGATGGCAGATCCGCAGGGCCGGCCTAACGACGGCGACGGCGCGACAGCGCCCCCGCCGAGAAAGGCGCCCGCGAACAAGGCCCCCGCAAAAAAGGCGCCTGCCAAAAAGTTGCCCGCCGCAGCGGCGGGGGGCATTGCGCCCGCCAAGAAAGCACCGGCCAAGAAGGCGCCCGCCAAAAAGGCTCCCGCCAAGACAGCGCCCGCCAAAAAGGCACCGGCCAAAAAAGCTCCCGCCAAAAAAGCACCGGCCAAGCAGGCTCCGGCGAAGAAAACCACGCCGCACCCGATTCCCGTGCCTCCGCCGGCGTGGATGTCCCGCCCCACCCAGGAGCCCATACACCGCATTCCGTTCTCGATCGGCCTGGCCGCTGCCGGTCTGTTCGCCGTGGTGCTGAGCCGGTTCCGGCGCGGCTGAGAAAAGCCGTCATGACCGTCTCCTTCCGGCCGACGGCCGACCTCGTCGATGACATCGGCCCCGACGTCCGTAGCTGCGACGTGCAGTTCCGTCAGTACGGCGGCCGCACCGAGTTCGCCGGGCCGGTCACCACCGTCCGGTGTCATCAGGACAACGCGCTGCTGAAGTCGGTGCTCTCCGAGCCGGGCAACGGCGGCGTGCTGGTGATCGACGGCGGCGCTTCCCTGCACACCGCCCTGGTGGGCGACGTCATCGCCGAACTGGGCCGGTCCAACGGCTGGGCCGGGCTGATCGTCAACGGGGCGGTCCGGGACGCCGCCACCCTGCGCACTCTCGACATCGGCATCAAGGCGCTGGGGACCAACCCCCGCAAGAGCAGCAAGTCCGGCGCCGGCGATCGCGATGTGGTGGTGTCCCTCGGTGGAGTGGAGTTCCGGCCCGGCGACGTCGCGTTCAGCGACGACGACGGCATCGTCGTCGTGACGCCCTCGTGAGCCCCCTCATGAGCCCAGAAGTTCCGTCCCCGCCGCGTGACGTCATTGGACCGTTTGCCCCCTTCCGCCTAGGGTGAGCGGAATGTCGGACGAGTATCCCCCGACGCGGCCGACGGTGGGCAAGCTGGCGTTGCTCTGCGTGCTGGCCGGAGTCCTCCTTGCCGGACTGCTGTTTCCCGTGGTCGGCGGTGTTGGCGTCGCCAGCAATCACGCGTCGGATCTGGTCACGCAGGGCTCGGCCGATCTCGTCGACGGCGACGTGCCGGCGGTCACGACGATGGTCGACGCGGACGGCAAGCCGATCGCCTGGATCTACGTCCAGCGGCGCTGGGAGGTGCCCACCGAACGCATCGCCGACACCATGAAGCTGGCCATCGTCTCGATCGAGGACAAGCGGTTCGCCGCCCACAACGGTGTGGACCTGCAAGGCACCCTGACCGGCTTGGCCGGGTTCCTCAATAAGGGCGCCGACGGCGACACCCGCGGCGGCTCCACCATCGAGCAGCAGTACGTCAAGAACTTCAATCTTCTGGTCAACGCCGAGACCGAAGCCGAGCGGCAGGCCGCGGTGGAGACCACTCCGGCGCGCAAGCTGCGCGAAATCCGCATGGCGCTGGCGCTGGGCAAGTCGCTGAGCAAGGCCGAGATCCTCACCCGCTACCTCAACCTCGTCCCGTTCGGAAACGGCTCCTACGGCATTCAGTCGGCCGCCCGCACGTACTTCGGGGTCGACGCTTCGCAGCTGAACTGGCAGCAGTCGGCGCTGCTGGCTGGGTTGGTGCAGTCCACCACCTCGCTGAACCCCTACACCAACCCGCAGGGCGCGCTGGACCGGCGGAACGTCGTCCTGGACACCATGATCGAGAACGTGCCGGATCGCGCCGACGAACTGCGGGCGGCCAAAGGCCAACCGCTGGGTGTGCTTGCGCAGCCCGCTTCGCTGCCGCAGGGCTGTATCGCCGCCGGTGACCGGGCCTTCTTCTGCGACTACGCCCTGGAGTACCTGGCCAAGGCGGGCATCAGCAAGGAGGACGTGGCCCGCAACGGCTACCTGATCAAGACGACCCTGGACCCGAAGGTGCAGACCAGCGTCAAGGAAGCCATCAACGCGGTGGCCAGCCCCACGCTGGACAGCGTGGCCAGCGTGATGACGGTCATCCGCCCTGGCAAGGACTCCCATCCGGTGCTCGCCATCGGCGACAACCGCGGGTACGGCCTGAAGCTGGAGGCGGGACAAACCGTCCAACCGCAGCCCTACACGCTGGTCGGTGACGGCGCGGGGTCGATCTTCAAGATCTTCACCAGCGCCGCCGCCCTGGAGATGGGCATGGGCATCAACGCCCTGCTCGACGTGCCGCCTTACTTCGCCGGGAAGGACCTTGGTGACAGCCAGACTCCGGGATGCCCGCCCAAGACCTGGTGTGTGAAGAACGCCGCCGGCTACCGCAGCCCGCTGAACATGAGCGACGCGCTGGCGCTGTCCCCCAACACCGCGTTCGCGCGGCTCATCCAGCAGGTCGGGGTGGGCCGCACGGTGGACATGGCGGTGCGGCTGGGTCTGCGCTCCTACGCCGAGCCGGGCACCGCGCGCGACTACATGCCCAAGAGCGACGAGAGCCTGGCCGACTACATCAAACGGGAGAACATCGGGTCGTTCACCCTGGGCCCGTTCGAGGTCAACGCTCTGGAGTTGTCCAACGTCGCGGCCACGCTGGCCTCCGGCGGTATGTGGTGCCCGCCGAACCCGATCGACAAGGTCCTCGACCGCAACGGCAAAGAGGTCGAGGTGCCGACCGCCAAATGTGAGCAGGTGGTGCCGCCCGGTCTTGCCAACACCCTGACCAACGCCCTGGCGAAAGACACCACGACGGGCACGGGCGCCCCGGCGGCCGGCGCGGCCGGCTGGACCCTGCCGATGGCGGGCAAGACCGGCACCACCGAGTCGCACCGGTCGTCGGCTTTCATGGGCTACACCAACCAGCTGGCGGCGGCGAGCTACGTCTTCGACGACTCGCCCACGCCGGCCGCGCTGTGCGCGTTCCCGCTGCGCAAGTGTGGCGGCGAAGGCAATCTTTACGGCGGCACCTCGCCGGCCCAGACCTGGTTCCTGGCGATGAACCCGATCGTTTCCAGCTTCGGCCCGGTGACGCTGCCGCCAACCGAACCGCGCTACGTCGACGGTGCCCCGCCGGTGCCGGTTCCGAACGTCTCCGGACTGAAGCTGGAACGGGCCAAGAAGAGGATCATCGACGCCGGTTTCCAGGTGGCCGAGTTTCCTGTCGAGCTGAACAGCACGGCGTCCAAGGGTTCGGTGATCGGCACCTACCCCAGCGGACCGTTGCTGCCTGGCTCGGTGGTGACGATCAACATCAGCAATGGTGTGGTGCCCCCGCCGACGTACGCCCCCACCTACATCCCGACCTACGTCCCGCAGCCGACCTACAACCCGAACTACAACAACTCGCCGAACAACGACGACAACGACTCGTACACACCGCGGTACAACCCACCGCCACCGCCGCCCGATGCGCCACCACCGCCGCCACCGGGCGTCAACATCATCAACATTCCGGGCCTGCCGCCGATCACCATCCCGGTGGCTCCTCCCCCGGCGCCGCCGGGACTGCCGCCGCCTCCGCCGCCACCGGCACCGGAGTTCATTCCGCCGCCTCCCCCGCCGCCACCGCCACCGGCACCACTGCCTCCGCCTCCGCCGCCTCCTCCGCCGCCGCCACCGCCGCCGCCGCCACCGCCGCCGCCACCACCGCCGGGGCTGCCGCCGCCACCGCCGCCGCCGTAGCGGTCAGCCGGCCGACCAGGCCAGCAGACGGTCGACCGGCCAGCTGTTGACGATCCGGTCGACGGGCACGCCGGTATCCAGCGCCCGCTGCGCCCCGTACCCGAGGAAGTCCAGCTGCCCCGGAGCGTGCGCATCGGTGTCGATGGCGAACGAGCAGCCGATCTCGTCGGCCAGCCGCAGCAGCCGGGTCGGCGGGTCACGTCGTTCGGGGCGGGAGTTGATCTCCACGGCGGTGTGATGATCCCGGCATGCGGTGAAGACGGCCTCGGCGTCGAACCGTGATTCCGGCCGCTTCCCGCGGGAGCCGGTCACCAGCCGGCCGGTGCAGTGCCCCAGCACGGTGACGTGGCCGTCGGACACCGCGCGGATCATCCGGCGGGTCATCGCCGGGGCCTCCATGGCCAGTTTCGAATGCACGCTGGCGACCACGATGTCGAGCCGGTCGAGCAGTTCGGGGCTCTGGTCCAGGCTGCCGTCCTCAAGGATGTCCACCTCGATGCCGGTGAGGATCCGCAACGGATGCGGGCCGGCCGAGAAGCGTTCCCGCAGTTCGTCGATGACGTCCAGCTGCCGGCGCAGCCGCTCGGCGGACAGGCCGTTGGCGATGGTCAGCCGAGGCGAGTGGTCGGTGAGCGCCAGATACTCGTGGCCCATCGCGGCGGCGGTGGCAGCCATCTCCTCGATCGGCGCGGAGCCGTCCGACCAGTTCGTGTGGCAGTGCAGGTCACCGCGCAGCGCCGCGGCGACCAGCCCGCCACCCAAATCCTCTGCGCTGGAGCGCAATTCGACCAGCACATCGGGCTCCCGGCCGGACCACGCCTGGGCGATCACGCGGGCGGTCTTGGGGCCGATACCCGGCAGCGACTGCCAGTCCTCGTCGCGCCCCAGCCGGTCGCGGGTGTCCTCGTCGAGGGACTCCACGATGTCGGCGGCCCGCCGGTACGCCATCACCCGGCGCGCGTCCTCGCGGGCGCGGTCTTTGTAGAAGGCGATCTGACGCAGCGCCGCCACCGGGTCCATCACCCCAGTGTGCCTGCGCGGTTGTGCCGGGTGCGGCGGTGACCACTGGGGTGTAGTCGCCCGCCCGTCCGGGTCAATGCAACCGGCACCGACCCTAGGCGCGCGCTCCGACGAGAAGCCGGGTCCGCCACGATGCCCCCTACCACCTGATCCAGAGCGGATGAGAGTATTCCGGCCGACGACGTGGAGGCGCAATAGGCTGGTTGCTGTGTCAACCACGGGTGCAGGTGTTGCGAACCCATTCCGGCGGGTGACGTCACCCCTCACCTCGGAAGCACTCGCTGAGATGGGTCTGCTGCAGGAACAGGTGACACAGTTAGTCACGCGGCCTGATCGGCCGGTGTGGTCATGATTGCTTCGAATTCGATCGGGGTCAACCGTCCGAGACCGGCCTGGCGGCGGCGCCGGTGGTAGGTGCGTTCGATCCAGGTGACGATCGCGATGCGAAGTTCCTCTCGCGTGTTCCAGCGCTGGCGGTCCAGGACGTTCTTCTGCAGCAGGGAAAAGAAGCTCTCCATGGCGGCGTTGTCCCCGGCCGCCCCGACACGGCCCATAGAGCCGACCATGTCGTTACGGCCAAGTGCCAGAACGAACTTCCGGCTTCGAAATTGACTTCCCCTGTCGCTGTGCAGCACGCAGCCGGCGACCTGCTCGCGGCGGATGACGGCGTTGGCTAGGGCCTGGGTGGCCAGCCGCGACTTCATCCGTGAGTCCATCGAGTAGCCGACGATCCTGTTGGAGCACACGTCCTTGATCGCACACAGGTAGAGCTTGCCTTCGCCGGTCGGATGTTCGGTAATGTCGGCCAGCCACAACATGTTTGGCGCTGGTGCGGTGAAGTCGCGGGTGACGAGATCATCGTGGACCGGGGGCCCGGTCTTTCCGTTCTTGCCGCGCTTCTTCTTACCGAACACGCTCCACCAACGGTTATCCGAGCAGATCCTCCACGCGGTGCGCTCGGCCATCGGCGTCCCGCCATCGCGGGCCTCCTCGACCAGGTAGCGGTAGCCGAACTCCGGATCGTCACGATGGGCATCGAACAGGGCGTTGGCCCGATGCGCCTCCAGATATTCGGCGTCGGTGATCGGATCGGCCTGCCAGCGGTAGTAGGGCTGGCGGGCGAGCTTGAGTACCCGGCACGTCACCACCACGGGGATCCCGTCGGCGGCGAGCTCCTTCACGAGCGGGTAGAGCTGTAATGAGTGTGGTCGGCCCGAGGCTGGCTGAGAAGCTGGACCTGGCTCGTGCTCGTGACTCTCGGTAGATCGGACCCACGCAGTGGTGTCTGGAAAAGGACATGTCCGAGGACGGGTCGGGTTCGGCCTCTGCGTCCGGGTGTCCTGATTAGAAGCCTGTCCGCCCTGTTCGCTGGGTGTGACTCATTACAGTTGTGACTCCGAACGACCCTCGGCGGCCGAGCAATTCAATGCAGTACTCGACCCGAGAGGAACCAGAACGATGATCGTCGCCGACGTCTTCGAGCGGGTGGTGGGTGTCGACACCCACGCCCGTACCCACACCTTCTGCGTTATCGATGCGCGCACCGGCGCAGTGATCGCTGGCGCCACCTTCCCCAACACCACTCCGGGACACCGCCGGGCGCTGGCCTGGATCCACCGACAGAGCCCGGCGATGAACGTTCTGGCCGCCGTCGAGGGCACCAGCTCGTACGGCGCCGGGGTCACCGCGGCCCTGGGGGCTGCTGGCATCCAGGTCACCGAAGCTCGCCCCGTAGGCCGGCGCCGCGATCGTGCGGGGAAGTCCGATGTCATCGACGCCGAGCTCGCCGCACGATCGGTGCTGGGGGTCGAACGTGAACGCATACCGGTGCCCCGCCAAAGCGGCGAACACGAGGATCTTCGGATCCTCTTGGCCGCCCGCAGGATTCTCGATCAGCAGCGCACCGCGAACCGCAACGCATTGACCGCCCTGCTACGCACAGTCGACCTTGGGATCGATGCACGCAAACCACTGCACGACAACCAGATCCGACTAATCGCTGCATGGCGCACCAACCAGAAGCCAGCCGCCACGAACAATCACGCGGTCGCACGCCAAGAAGCCCGTCGACTGGCCAAAGCGGTCCTGGAACACACGATGCAGCTGCAGAACAATCATCAGCAACTGCGTACCCTGGCCGAGCACGCGGCTCCCGGCCTCCAAGAGCTCTCCGGTGTTGGACCGGTCACCGCGGCCATCATCATCTGCGCTTATTCGCACCGTGGGCGCATCCGCTCCGAGGCTGCCTTCGCAGCCCTCGGCGGAGTGGCGCCGATTCCAGCGTCATCAGGAAACACCACACGGCACCGACTTTCCCGCGCCGGGGACCGCCAACTCAACCGCGCTTTCGACATCATCGTCCGCAGCCGAATGGTCAGCGACGCGAATACTCGCACCTACGTCGCCCGACGCACCGCAGAAGGAATGTCCGCCCGCGAAACGCGACGCTGCCTCAAACGCTACGTCTGCCGATCAGTGTTTCGACACCTGCAAGCCGCGGCTTGACACGAACCCATAGAAGCGTCCTTTTCCCGGCAGATTGGCCTGCGATAGATACGCCGCGGCCCGGCGCAGGACCTCGTTCTCTTGCTCCAACAATCGATTCCGGCGCCGCAACTCCCGCAGCTCCACCGAGTCCGTGGTGGACTTGCCGGGTCTGTCGCCGTCGTCGATCGCGGCTTGGCGAATCCACTTCGTCAGGGTCATCGGGTGAATACCGAAGTCGGTGGCGATCTGTTCGATCGTCACCCCGTCCTCACGGTTTCGGGCGACCCGGACAACATCGTCACGGAACTCTCTGGGGTAAGGCCTGGGCACAGCAGCATCCTTCCAGCCCGCCCTTCCGGGCAAGCCATCTCAGATGTCACCTGTTCCTGCAGCAGACCCCAGGGCTTCCCGCTGCTAGTTCGTAGCCGGGGCGGTTGTGGCGCTCTGGCAGGCCGCGCCAGCGACTTGGTTGCGTTGGTCAGCGCATGTGTCCCGGTCCCGCCAGACCGAACTCGTTCACGCGGTTCGTTGGATCGCTTGGCGGTTCTCTGGATAGAAATCTTTCATTGGCCTGAAACACGCTGTGCAACAGAGGTTTACGATTCAAAAATACCCAGCTCAACCGGAGGGTTCGATCTCTGCGTGGTTCACGCAGGTGTATCACTTCGGCGGGCCTCGCGGGGATTATGTGCAGCTACGAGCAATAGCAAGAGAGGGATCGAGAGGAATCCCAGTCCGGCGGACGAGAGCATGTCGAGCGACTCGGAGGGCTTTACGTACGAGAACGCGAAGGCGGCGACGCACTGGGTGTACAGCAATGCGGTGAATGAAAGTGCCTGCACGGAGCGACGTTGACTTTGTCGGTCGTTCAGGTTCGCTGTTTGCTTCCAAATCACTGCGACACCAGGGCCGGCCACCGCGAGGATGAGCGGATACGCGCTCAGGCCCTTCGGTAAGAGGTCGGTCAGCGCACCGAACTCGATCAGGACCGAAGTCACTACGACAGTGGCGATGATCTCGTAACCGTCGATCGTTTTCTGGATCCTCAACATGTACGTGACGGCGGCAATACCGAGCAGCACTGTCAGCAAGAGGTCGAACGTCATGAACGAGATGGGTTTTACAACGTCAGCCCACACGTCGATGATGATTGTCCAGGTGAGCATCGCGCCAATGAAGACGGCCCACCCGAACTGCCTCCGCCTCAGGGCCGCGACCAAGATCCACACGAGTGCGCCGACGATCACCAGGAGGCCGATGGCGACCGAAATCCTCAAGGGGCGGGTGTCGATACCGGAGCTGCGAAGTGGACGCACTGAGCTCTGCAAAGGAATCAGTGTGACGCTGAGAGCTGTTGCAGCGACCACCAGCAGTGGATAGCCGAGTACTTGTATCCGCGGACGTCGATGGCGGGCGAACAGCAATCCTAAGACCACGAGTAACGCGACAGAGACAGCTGCAAAGGCTTGCGGTGGAGTGAAATTGGTGAAAGCAACTATGAGTAGAGCACTGGTGCCCGCGGCGGCCATTCCTGCATTGAAGACAATACTGGTTGTTCGGGAAACCACGTTCGAATCGAACACGGGCAGGCGAATTTTGCTTTCGAGAGCGAAGAGAATGAGGACGATGAGCGTGCTGATTGCCGCCATCGTGAGAGTCGATGAATGAAAGACGAGCTTGGGTTCATCCGGGGCAAACGTATGCCACACCGCCCAAAAGATTCCCAGCACAGCCAACTTGGCAACTACGGCCGTGGGCAGGAGCCGAGGATGCGCGTCGACGAATTGAGCCACTCGTTCACCACGTCGAAACGTGGCTTGGAGCCCTTTAATCGCGCCGGCCATGAACAGCCCGGGCAGCACGACCACACCAATGAAGCCTGCAGCAAACAGGCACGGGGCAATAAGCCTTGCGATAGGCGCAGTCGGCCCGAAGAGCACCACCTGCACAGCCGCGATGCCGAGAAAGAAGAACCCGGGAAGCGCAACCCGCAATGCCCGATCGCTATCGATGCAACCTAAAGTGGGTGGCCTTGGCGGCCGAAGCACGAACATGCAAGACACACCGACTGCGATCCACACAAGTGCCCGCAGCAGCACGAACTTCGGGGATTCGCCGGTTCGGATATTGCCGGGCATCGCCACAGCCGCGATAACGACAAGAGTGAGCCCGCTAAGCGGGAGCACGCGCTCAAGATTTCGCGCCATCACGGCATATAGGCCGCCGCCCAGCGCATCAGCTCGGTACGTACCCGCGAGCATGGCCGCGCTGAATAGGATCCCGGCAAGCAACATGACCGACGTGATGGTGACGGTCGTTGCGGTACCTGGTGGGTTCAGGGGTCCGGTGCCGAGCAGATACATCGCGAGTAGTGCCATCGATGCCGCCGTGATGACGATGAGCGTGATGACCAGGATCCGCGTCAGTGGTGGTAGTGCAGACATGCGGCGTTGCCGCAGACGGCGGTTGGTTCCGGCAAGGAGTTTTGCAGCCGCGGAGTTGTTGGCAGGTCTAGTTATCGCAGCGAACGGCACGCTGGAATCCTCTCCCGAAACTGACCCTCCGTGGGACCGTTAGCGGAGGCCCAATCTGGGCGAACGCCTGACACGGCTGGGGATGCATGGGGGACCGGAATGAGAGTGCTCTCGATCGATGGTGGTGGTACTCGCGGCTATTTGCCGGCGCTGGTACTGAGGGAGCTGGAGTACCGGGCCGGTTGCCGGGCATCTGAGCTCTTCGATGTCATCGTCGGAACCTCGACGGGCGGGATCATTGGTATTGGTTTGGCGGTCGGCCGCTCCGCGGAAGAGCTTGCCGACTTTTATCCACGTTATGGCCGCGCAATCTTCGGCGGGATTGATGGCAGACCGGAGTGGAAGCGGCGCTTGCTCGGACCAACCGGGAACGTTGTAGCTGATTTCCGGAACTCGGGTCGAATCCTCGGAAGCCCATTCGGCGGTGACAAACGCAGGGGAGGAAGTGCGCGCCACTCGGCAGACGGTTTGAATGGGGCGCTGCACGAGGTGCTTGGGGAATCCCGACTATCGGGCGTATCCACCCCGTTGATCGCGACGACCTATGACGCCAGCGCCGACTGCCCGATCGTTCTGTCGAGCCGGGACGCTTCCCGGGCTTCTGAATACGACCTGTCGTTACACGAGGTCGCTCGGGCCACGTCAGCTGCACCGACCTTCTTCCCGGCCCTGGAAACGACGTGGGCGGGCGCGCGCCGGCGATTCATCGACGGCGGGGTCTGGGCCAACAACCCGGCACATATCGGCCTGCTGGAGGCATTGACGCGCACTGGCGGGGACCTCAGTTCGATCGTCGTGGTGTCACTCGGCACTGGAGCTGCACCCGGAGCGCCATCGTTCCAGTCCGATCTCAATTGGCTTGGAGTAGCCATGGACACAATGTCCGTCGCCACAACTGTCCAGACCGGCCACTTACTCTGTCAACGTTACCTTCCACCGGACCGCTATTTTCGCTTACAGGTAGTTGATCGAGACATCGCCGGTGCAATGAATGATGCTTCGGCAGAACGGCTTACCGCTCTTGCCGCCGCGGCAAGCCGGATGATCGCGGATCAGGGAAGCAGGCTTGACAGTATCGTCAAGCAGTTACAGGATCGGCGTCCCCGCTAAATCCGTGTTTGAAATGCCGCGGCGGGATGTCCTTGGCGACGGCCTTTGGACGTCGCGACTCGGGACCTCACCGGCACCGTCCTCTATTTCGGCAGCCCGAGTGGCGGGGAACAGATCGCCGCCGACCACCAAGCCGACCGTCACGACTTCACCATCACACTCCGTAAAGAAGTCCTGTGGGAGTCCGACACCGCCACCGACGCAGAAGTCCGCGCCAAGGAAATCGAATTGATCGTGGCAACGGGAGCAAACGACCCTGCAACGGGTTACAACAGAGCACCGCGCATTCGACCGAGCTAACGGGGAAGTCCCCCAGGGGGGGTGTGGTGTCCCAAATCTCCCCGCATCTAACTTTCTAGACAGAAACAGGGTTGTGGGACACCCCAGCCAGGGGATCGCTGCACGCCACCAACTCAGAGCAAGTGGTGTCGCTTTACCGGCCAAGAAGATACAGCTGTCTTCTGATCTACCAAGTCATGCAAGCGCTACCTCGGTCGCCTCGCGCCCTCCAACAACGAGTGCACATCGTCGGCCTGGCGGGTGCGAGGTCGACCCCACCCGCTACCCCAGCGGCTGGTTGGTGCGAATCCCGCGATAGATCCCCCGGCGGACGATCCACGGCAGCAGGATGCGGCGCACCGGCCAGGCCGGAATCCGGAACGGCCGGCCGTTGGGTGCGAAAACCTCGACACCGTCGTCCTGGATTCCGATGACCGATCCCCAGCGGCGCCGGGGCGGTCGGTAGTCCCGCAGTGCACGGCCGGACCGCTCGGCCAGGATGTTGCGTGCCAGCAGGCCGTCGGCGCGGTTGCGGGCCGAGGAGCGCAGCGGGTCGGTGGCCGCGACGTCACCGATGGCGAACACCCCCGGGTAGCCCGGCACCCGCAGGTCCGGGGTGACGGCGACGAACCCGTCGGCGTCGAGCATGTCCGCCGGCAGCCAGCCGGTGTTGGGCCGCACCCGGCCGACGGTCCACAACACGGCGTCGGCGTGCGCGGGCAGCTGGCCGGTGCTCCACCGCACCTCCCCGGCGGTGATGGCGTCGCAGTCGAAACCGTCCGGGACCACCGCTCGGTGCCCGGGATGTAGCCGTACACCGAGCCGAATCAGCCTGCGTTGCAGGTGATCCCACACCCGCGGATGATGCTCGCGAAGCGCCCGGTCGTGCGGGAAGTACAGGTGGACGTCCTTGTCCGGCCACCGGGCCGCGACGTTGGCCGCAGCGCTCACCGCCGCGGCACCGCCGCCGATCACCGCCACCGACGCGGCGGCGGCCAGCCGCTGGTGGGCCGCGGCGATGTCGGCGTGGACCTGCGCGGCGCTCTGCAACCCGGGCCGTCGCCAGAAGCCGTTGCTCACACCGGTCGAAATGACCAGCGCGTCATAGGGTTCGGTGACCATCGTCCCGTCGGGGCGGCGGGCGTGCACGGCGCGGCCGGTCGCGTCCAGGCCGGTCAGCTCCGCCTGGACTGTGCGCACCCCGTCCAGCGCGCGGTACCGGTCGAACGGCACCAGATAGTCGCGGGCCCACTCCGCCGGCCGGGTGAGCCGCACCCCCAGCTCCTGGCCGCTGACCAGTCCGGGCTTGGCCGAGATACCGACCACGTCGGCGGACCGGGCCAGCCGGAGGGCGGTCAGCAGACCGCTGTCGCCCAGCCCGGCGACCACCACTGTCGGGCGGCTCACCGCGGCGCCCGGCGGGGTGGGCGCGGCAGCAGCTTGGGCACCCGGTCAATCACGTCGGCGTAGTCCGGCCGGCGCGCAAGGCTGCGTTCTTCCATCATCGGGATGCTGGCGCCCAGGAACATGGCGACCATCACCGCGACCCCGACGAACAACCACCAGACCTGGCCGGGCGCGGCGGAAATCCCGAACAGCGCCAGGGAGAACCAGAATCCGATCTCGCCGAGGTAGTTCGGGTGACGCGACCAGCCCCAGAGTCCCTGGTCCATCACCGCCCCGGGCCGGCCGGCGGCGACGAACCGGCGCATCTGGGTGTCGGCGGCCAGTTCCAGACTGACCGCGCCCACCCCGACGGCGAAGGCCAGCCACGCCAGCCAAGTCAGGCCGTCGCCGGGACGGGTCGCGGCCACGTACACCGGCAGCATCGCGACGAACACCTGGCAGGTGGGGAAGACATGAATCGCGAACAGATCGGCGAGGAACTCGAAGCGGCCGGCGCGCTGACGCAGCAACGGGTAGCGCCAATCCTCGTGGTGCAGGCCGGGAAAGCCGATGCCCCAGTTGGCCGTCAGCCGCACCGCCCAGTAGCCGACGACGAGCGCCATCAGCCAGCAGCGCAGCGCCCCGGCGCCGCTGATCCCGATCGGCCCCTGCCACCACCAGTACGCCAGCAACAGCGGCGGGATCACGCTCCAGTAGGCGTCGTAGAAGCTGGAATTGCGGTGGATGCGGCTGAAGACGAACACCACGCATGTGGCGAGCAGATCGGCGATGAGGGTGTCCAGCCACAGCCTGCGAGTGCCTGGACCCCAGGTGAGCCAGGCCGCGGCGACGCTGATCGCGATGACGTACGCCAGCGTCACCATGGCCAGCGCGCGGCTTCGTGCGCTTCGACCCATCCAGGCCTCCTTGCTCAGCCCGCCGCGCCCCTTGCCGGAATGTTAGACGAGGTCATTTCCGGGGTACTGCGGCCTGATGACCGCGACGTCGCAACCGGCCGTCATCACAGCGGATCGCCCGTACCCACCCGTCAGAGGCATGCGGGGGACGCTGCTCTACCGGATGGTGACCACCACCGATCACAAGCTGATCGGGATCATGTACTGCGTCGCCTGTTTCGTGTTCTTTTTCGCGGGCGGGCTGATGGCGCTGTTCATCCGGGCGGAACTGGCCGTACCGGGTCTGCAGTTCCTGTCCAACGAGCAGTACAACCAGCTGTTCACCATGCACGGCACGGCGATGCTGCTGTTCTACGCCACCCCTATCGTGTTCGGCTTCGCCAATCTGGTTCTGCCGCTGCAGATCGGCGCTCCCGATGTCGCCTTCCCGCGGCTCAACGCGCTGTCGTTCTGGTTGTTCCTCGGCGGCGCACTGATCGCGCTGGCCGGCTTCGTCTCGCCCGGCGGGGCGGCGGACTTCGGCTGGACCGCCTACACCCCGCTGTCGAGCGCAGTGCACTCGCCCGGGCCGGGCGGCGATCTGTGGATCCTCGGGCTGGCCGTCGGCGGTCTGGGGACCA
>JAULZA010000068.1:0-13984 GCA_032117575.1 Mycolicibacterium sp. | reverse complement strand
CCGCCGTACGATCCCGCCATGGATGCTTCATGAGCAGCGCTGACCAGACACCGCTGCGGAGACGCCTCGGCACCACCGACGCCGTGGTGATCGGGCTGGGTTCGATGATCGGCGCCGGCGTCTTCGTTGTCTTCGGTCCCGCCGCCGCGGCCGCCGGGCCGGGTCTGCTGGTCGCGCTTGCCGTGGCCGCCGTCGTCGCCTACTGCAACGCCACCTCCTCGGCGCGACTGGCCGCGCGGTACCCACAGTCCGGCGGCACCTACGTCTACGGCCGGGAACGACTCGGTGAGTTCTGGGGCTACCTGGCGGGCTGGAGTTTCGTCGTCGGGAAGATGGCGTCCTGCGCGGCGATGGCCCTGACGGTCGGGCTGTACGTGTGGCCGGGGCACGCCCACGCCGTCGCGGTCGCGGCGGTGGCCGGGCTGACAACGGTGAACTACCGCGGCATCCAGAAGTCGGCGGTGCTGACCCGGGTGATCGTCGCTGTAGTGCTGGCGGTGCTGGCCGGGGCGGTTGCCGCGATCGCGCTGAGCGGCCGGACCGATCTCGGACGGATCGCCCTGATCGGTGGCACACCGGCCGGCATTCTGCAGGCAGCCGGATTGTTGTTCTTCGCGTTTGCCGGCTATGCGCGTATCGCCACGCTGGGCGAGGAGGTGCGCGACCCGGCGCACACCATCCCGCGCGCGATCCAGCTGGCCCTGGCGGTGACTCTGGCGGTGTACGCGACGCTGGCCGTCACACTGATGGCGATCCTCGGTCCGAACCTGAGCACCTCGGCCGCACCACTTGCCGACGCGGTCCGGGCCGCCGGAGCCGGCTGGCTGGAACCGGTGGTCCGGGTCGGCGCGGCGGTGGCCGCACTCGGATCGCTGCTGTCGCTGATCCTTGGTGTCTCGCGCACCGGCCTCGCCATGGCACGCGACGGTCACCTGCCGTCGGCGCTGGCGGTGGTGCATCCCCGCTTCGCGGTGCCGCACCGCGCGGAGGTAACCGTGGGCGTCATCGTGGCCGTGGTGGCCGCTCTGGCCGACGTCCGCGCCGCGATCGGGTTCTCCTCGTTCGCAGTCCTGGTGTACTACGCGATCGCCAACGCGTCCGCATGGACGCTGCCCGGCCGTGACCTCGTTCCGGTGGTCGGTCTGGCCGGTTGCCTGGTGGTAGCCGCATGTCTGCCACTGGCTTCGGTGATCGCCGGGGCCGCAGTGCTCGCCGCCGGAGCGCTGATCTACACGTTGGCGCGGTTGCGATAGGCCTCCACCGCGGTGGGCAGCGTCGCGTAGATGTTCTCCCGGCCGATCTCCTCGAGTTGACCGCCGTGGTCAAGCGCAAGCATGGTTTCGCTCTTCACCCGTGCCATCCCGAAGTGAATGCCCCGGGCCGCTAGTTCCTGGCGCAGACTACTGAGCGCGCCGGCCACCGCTTCCGGGGTCAGGTCTTTCACCGGGTGGCCTCCTTTGCGTCTACTTGTCTGAGATCTCGTGGCGGGTGCGGTCCTCCCGGGCGGGAATTCCGTTGCGGCCGTCAATGTCAGTGGCGTACACGCCGACCGCCCACGCCACGCCGCCTCCGTTGATGTCCAGAGCGGTGCGGTCGACGCGGTCGAGGGTGTCGGTGTCCTTGTGGTAGTTCGGGTCGAACGGCGCGTTGGGGGTACCGCCCCACATCCCGGCCTGCTGCGGGCTCTTCTCTTCCTCGGCGCCGGAGAACAGGCCGCCTGCCGGGATACCGGCCCGGGTGAAACCGTCGTAGTCCGACCGGCCGTCGAAGGAGGTGTCCTCGGCGGTCTTGCCGGCCGCCTTCAGGTAGTCCACCAGGGTGCGCTCGATGCCGGCCGAACCCTCCGGAATCCGCGGCGGGCTCTCGTCCGGGTCCAGGCCGGTGGACTGGTCGCCGTCGTAGGTGAAGTAGCCGGGATTCGGAGATCCCAGCATGTCGAAATTCAGGTAGAGCGCGATGTCTTTGAGCTGCTCTACATTCAGGGAGGCGACGTATTTCTTGGAGCCGACGATGCCCACTTCCTCCGCGCCCCAGAAGCCGAAGCGCACCGCGTTGTGAACCGGCGGATCACTGCCGAGCTGTACCGCCGTCTCCAGCAGGGCGGCCACTCCGGAGCCGTTGTCGTTGATGCCGGGACCCTCCGAGACGCTGTCGAGATGACCGCCCACCATCACCACGTTCCGCGGTGAACCGGTCTTGGTCTGGGCGATGACGTTGCGGGCGGAGAGCACCGTGGTGGTCGCGTCCAGCTTGATCGTCGCGGGGGCCGGCGTTGCACGCAGTTTCGCCCCGTCGGTCTTGGAAACGCTGACCACGGGGATTTCGACGACCGTATTCTCGCCCAGTGTTCCTCCTGTGTTCACCTCGTCGTCATTGTTGGCGACTATCATTCCCGCCGCACCCAATTTCGCCACGATTGTCTGTTTTTCCGAAAATGGGCAGCTTCCCCGGTCGACCAGCACCACGGCACCTTTTACTGGCAGTCCGTCGTAGTCGGAAGGTGCGCAGCCCGGAGTGTCGTCGGCCGGCGCGGCGACCAGCGGGCCACGGATTCCTTCGGCCGGCGTTCCGCCGCTGTACTGCAGCACACCGGATTTGATCGCGGTGCCGCCGACCGTGAGTTGCGGGTCGCCGTGTTTGAAGACCTTGGTCTGGAACTCCGGGGTCTGCACATCGAACCCCGTGCCGCGCAGCACGTCCACCACGTAGTCGACGCTGGCCTCGTAGCCGGGAGTGCCGACCGCCCGGGTGCCGCCGTGGTCGTTGGCGATGTCCTGCAACTCGGCCAGATGGTCCATCATCGCCTCGGCAGTGACCCGCTGACGCAATCCGGTGGCGAACTCCCTGGCGGCCTTGCCCGCCGGCATGGGCACGGCGTTCTCGGCGGGTCGGCTGCAGCCGAAAACCACGCTGACCAGTGCGGCTAGTGCGGCGGTCCGGAAAGTTCGATTCACCCGGTCAGGCTAGACGTTGCGGCGTCTGCGCCGCTGGGCTCGGGCTCTAGCCCAGGCTGGGGCTGGATGCCTGGGCCCAAAACCGCTTGGGGATCCGGCCGGCGTGGCGGGCCAGATGTCCGGCCCTGACCGCCGCCGCCATCGCAGCTGCCATCGCCGGCGGATCGGCTGCGCGGGTCACCGCACTGGCCAGCAGCACGGCATCACAGCCCAGTTCCATGGCCAGCGCGGCATCACTGGCGGTCCCGATGCCCGCGTCGAGGATCACCGGCACCCCGGCCGCAGCCACGATCATCTCGATGTTGTGCGGGTTCGAGATCCCCAGGCCCGTGCCGATCGGCGAGCCCAGCGGCATCACCGCCGCGCATCCGGTGTCCTCCAGCCGCCGGGCCAGCACGGGGTCGTCGTTGGTGTAGGGCAGCACCACGAAGCCGTCGTCGACAAGTTGCTCGGCGGCCCGGACCAGTTCGATCGCATCCGGCAGCAGGGTCCGCTCATCGGCGATGACCTCAAGCTTCACCCAATCGGTGCCCAGAGCCTCTCGGGCCAGCCGCGCGGTGAAAACCGCCTCCGCCGCACCGCGGCAGCCGGCGGTGTTGGGCAGCGGGGCGATCTTCAGCCGCGACAGCAACTCCAGCACCCCGGTGCCGCCCTCGGCGTCGACCCGGCGCATCGCCACGGTGGTCAGTTCGGTGCCCGAGGCGATCAGCGCCTGCTCCAGCACCGCCAGACTGGGCGCTCCGCCGGTGCCCAGAATCAGCCGGGAGCCGACAACGCGACCGGCGATGCGCAGGGGTGCAGAGGCCGCATCAGCCACCCTGAACCGCCGTCACCACGTCCAGCCGGGCATGCGGCGGAACCGGGCTGTCCCATTCCGAGCGCGGCAACACCGCCCAGTTCACCGCCACCGCCACCCCTTTGTCGGGGTAACCGAGGCGGTCCAGCAGATCTGCGACGGTGGTCTGCTCGTCGCACTGCACCTCGTCGTCGTTCACGGTGACTTTCATGCTTGAACTCTTTCCCGGGTGCTCAGAAGTTCGGCGACAATCCGCTCGGCCGTCCACGGGGCGAGCAGGAGACCGGCCCGGCCGTGCCCGGCCGCGACCAGGGTGCGGTCGTCGAGTCGCCCGACGAGCGGAATGTTGTCCGGTGTCATGGGCCGCAGTCCGGCCGCGCACTCGGCGATCTCATACTCACCCAGACACGGCAGCACGGCGCAGGCGTCGTCCAAGAGATCACGGACACCGTTGACCGACGGCGCGGTGTCGCGGCCGTGTTCGTATTGGGTGGCACCGACCACGACACCGTCGGCGCGCGGCACCAAATAGACCGCACGCCCGTGCACGCGGGCCCGGATCACTCTGCGCGGCAACGGCATACAGCCGCTCCGCCAGCGCAAACGCAGCACTTCGCCCTTGACGGGGCGGACCGGCAGGCCGGGCCACAGCGCCGGTGCGTCGATGCCGTTGGCGATTACGACGGTGCCGGCGTCACGGGCGTCGTCGAGCCGGTCTACCGGGCCGGCCCACCGAACCCCCAGCCGCTCGCAGTGGTCCTCAACCGCCTCGACGAGCAGGCGGTTATCGACGGCCAGTTCGTCGAACGCCCGAAAGCCTTGCCGAATACCCTGGGCGAGAAGGGGTTCCACATCACGGGCGGAGGTAGTCACTGTCACCGGATGGCCCTGTGCGGCCAGCCAGTCGGCTACCGTCCGCAGATCACCGGCGTCAGCCCGGTCCACCGCGACCACCAACGACTCGTTCGCGGTCACTACCTCGGGGGGCACTCCGTCCAGGAATCCGCCGGGGCTCTCGTCGTGCCACAGCCGTAGTGATTCCAAGCCGATGGCCAGCAGCCGCTCCTCGCCGGGCCAGCCTTCGCTGTGCGGAGCCAGCATTCCGCCGGCCACCCAGGACGCCCCGCGCTGGGTGGTGCGATGCACGCGAACCGCATACCCGGCCTGTGCTGCGCGACGGGCCACCGCCAGGCCGATGACGCCACCGCCGATGACCGCCAAGTCCGGCGCGGTCTGCGACATGGCGTCCCTCTCGCTTCCTCCGCCGGCATGACCCGGATCAGGTGTGACGGTCTGGGCTGGTTTCCCGGTTTACCCCGGTCGCTTCCCCCACTCTCAGCCCCCGCTCCCGGGACTCCCGTGTCGGTTGTCCACGCTAGCCGCTACCGTCGCGGTGTGCACGAACCCCGCTCCCGGCTGATGTCCGCACGGCTGTACCTGTGCACCGACGCACGTCGCGAGCGCGGCGACCTGGCTGAGTTCGCCGATGCGGTGCTGGCCGGCGGGGTTGACGTCATCCAGCTGCGCGACAAGGGCTCGCCCGGCGAGCAGCGATTCGGACCGCTGGAAGCCAGCGGGGAACTTGCCGCCCTGGAGATCATCGCCGACGCCGCCCGCCGGCACGGTGCGCTGGTAGCCGTCAACGACCGGGCGGACATCGCCCGTGCCGCGGGTGCCGATGTTCTGCATCTTGGGCAGGACGACCTGCCGCTGGAGGTAGCCCGCGACATCGTCGGTCCCGACACCCTGATCGGGCGTTCCACCCACGAGACCGGGGAAGCAGCGCGCGCCCTGATGGAAGACGTCGACTACTTCTGCGTCGGCCCGTGCTGGCCGACCCCGACCAAGCCGGGCCGGCCGGCGCCCGGCCTGGATCTGGTTCGGGCCGTGACGTCGATGAGCCCCGACAAGCCGTGGTTCGCCATTGGCGGCATCGACGAAAGCCGGCTCGACGAGGTGCTCGAGGCGGGCGCGCGGCGAATCGTCGTAGTGCGGGCGATCACCCACGCCGCGGACCCTGGCGCCGCGGCGAAGCGGCTCAGCGAGGCGCTGGCGGACTAACGCCCGCGGGAGTGCACCAGGCGAAGGTCTCCTCGATCACGACGGTGTGCGGCTGGTCCATTCGGCAGTCGTGCGGGGGCACTGTCGCGATGGTGCGCAACAGGTCCCAGCTACTGGCGAACGCCGGATGCAGCGGCAGGTCTGCCACCTGATGCTCGGGCACCCAACGCAGTTCGGAGCTCTCCCGGTTCGGCACCGTCTCCAGGAGCTCGACGGCATCGGCCACCACCGTGGTGTACGTCCACAGCGGCCCGTCCGGTCCGGGAACGCTCGCAGTGACGACGCTGACATGAACCACGATCTTGTCCGCAGCCAGGCCGGCCTCCTCATGGGCCTCCCGTACCGCGGCCTCCCTGGGCTGTTCGTGGCTGTCCAGCGCCCCACCCGGAAGAGCCCACGTACCGCCCTGGTGGCTCCACAGCGCGCGGTGCTGCAGTAGGACCGCCGGGGTCCCGTCATGCCAGGGGGCGCGCAGCAGCAGACCGGCGGCGCCATGCACCCCCCAGTGATACGTGCCGGATTCCGACACCACCCAACCGTCGCCGTCTCCGCGCACGGAGTTCAGGATAGGCGCGTTCGGCTTCGGCTACCCGAGCCGTCCCGCCCCACCGACACTGGTCTGGGCGATAACGAGCCAATACCCGGCTGGTCTCTTAGACTTTACTCAGGCGAGGTTTGGCCCGAAGGGAGCGAGGTCCGCGTGAGGTGACCGTCGAGCTGGCGCATCCGTCGACCGAGCCGTTGGCACAACGGACGCCGACTGAGCCCGCTCACCCACGGTGGTGGTTCGTCAACACCACGCCCGGGCGGATACTCACCATCGGCGTCATCTTGGCCATGCTCGGGATTCTTAGTGCCTTCGCGATCTCCACGACGATCAACGAGCGGCAGAATCAGCTGACCGCCGTCCTCGACCACACCGAGCCACTGGCCTTCGCGGCAGGCCAGCTGTACACCACGTTGTCCGTCGCCGACGCCGCCGCGGCGACGGCCTTCATGGCCGGTTCAGAACCCCGGCCGGTGCGCCAACGTTACGAGCAGGCGATCACCGACGCCGCCGTGGCCGCCACCCGAGCCTCCAGCGGCCTGACCGACCCACCGCTGGTGGAACTGCTCGGCCGGATCAACGCCCAGCTCGCTGTCTACGCCGGTCTGATCGAGACAGCCCGCACCAACAACCGGATGGGCAACCCCGTCGGCTCGTCCTACCTCTCAGAGGCCTCGGGGCTGATGCAGGACAAGATTCTTCCCGACGCCGAGCGACTGTACGTGGCGACCTCCGCTCGGGTGGACGCCGAAACGACGGCGTCGGCATCGATTCCGGCCCCGGTCATCATCGTGGTCGCCGCCACCCTGGGCTTCGGCCTGTTCGCACACCGCTGGCTGGCCCGCCGCACCAAGCGCCGGGTGAACATCGGTCTGGTCGTGGGCGGCATGGCCATCGCGGTGATGATCGTGTGGGTGGGTACCGCGCTGACGATCTCTACCGCGGGCAGCCGCGCCGCCAAGAACACCGCCGCCGATTCGCTACGTACCGTCACCAGTCTCGCCATCAGCGCCCAGCAGGCCCGGGCCGACGAGACCCTGTCGTTGATCCGGCGGGGCGATGAAGACCTCCGCAAACGCTCGTTCTATCAGCGCGTCGACGCCATGCGTCAGCAGCTCGCCGATTACCTGGCGCGCACCGACAACGTGGACACCAGCGGTCTGGCCAATGCCGATGAGCTGCTGGAACGCTGGCGGCAGGCCGATGTCCGGATCAACGACTTCATCGCGGTGGGCAACTATCAGGCCGCCACCCGGGTGGCGCTGGGAACCGGCGAAAACGACTCCACCGCGGCTTTCGAGAAACTCAATGACGCTCTGAATCAAGGCATTCAGGAAAGCCGAACGCAATTGCGGTCGGACATTCTCTCCGCCCGGCGGGTGCTCTCGGGCACCACCGTCGGCGGGGCGGTGCTGTCGGTCGGCGCGGCGCTGGCCGTGGCTTTGGGCCTGTGGCCGAGGATGAGTGAGTATCGGTGATGAGCGCTTGCGCGAAGAACACACAAACCCCGATGAGCGCTTGCGCGAAGAACACACAAACCCCGATGAGCGCTTGCGCGAAGAACACACAAACCCCGATGAGCGCTTGCGCGAAGAACAAACAAACCCCGATGAGCGCTTCGAGGGTCAGGCGGGCTCTCATCGCCGCGGTAGCGGCCGCCACGCTCGCGTCCTGCTCGCAGCCGGTCGATCGCGCGACCCCGCCGCCACCGACGCTTGCGCCGCCGCGGCCCCCCGGGATGGAACAACTCCCACTGGAAAAGGCCAAGCCGCCGGACAAAAGCCGGGATGACTGCGACCGCACTGCCAGCCTGCGACCCTTTCCCTCCAGAGCGCAGGCCGATGCCGCCGTCGCGACCATCCGGGATCGGAAACGACTGCTGGTCGGCCTGGACGTGGGCAGCAACCTGTTCTCTTTCCGGGATCCGGTCACCGGGGAGATCGCCGGGTTCGATGTGGACATCGCCGGCGAGATCGCCCGCGACATCTTCGGCACACCGTCAGCGGTGGAGTACCGCATCCTGTCCTCGGCCGACCGGATCGCAGCTTTGCAGAACAACACCGTCGATATTGTGGTCAAGACCATGACGATGACGTGTGAGCGACGCAAGCAGGTCGCTTTCTCGACCGCGTATTTCGTTTCCTCGCAACGAATTCTGGCTCCGCGGGAATCCGACATCGCAGCACCTTCGGATCTCTCCGGCCGGCGGGTGTGCGTGGCGCGCGGCACCACTTCGTTGCGCCGCGTACAGGAGATCGACCCGCCGCCGACCATCATCACCGTGGTCAGCTGGGCGGACTGCCTGGTGGCGTTGCAGCAGAACGAGGTCGAAGCCGTCAGCACCGACGACGCGATCCTCGCGGGATTGGTTTCCCAGGACCCGTACCTGCACATCGTCGGACCGTCGATGGGTGAAGAGCCCTACGGCGTCGGTATCAACCTGAACAACACCGGCCTGGTGCGCTTCATCAACGGCACACTGGAACGGATCCGCAGCGACGGCACCTGGGACACCCTGTACCGCAAGTGGTTGACGGTGCTGGGCCCGGCGCCGACACCACCGCCACCGAGGTACTCGGACGCATGAGCACCGAACAGCAGGACGTTGACGTCGGCACTCAGCCGGCCAGCCTGGGCGATCTCGAAATGGATTCCGCCCAGAGCACGCGGGCAATGTCCACCCAGGCGGTGTTCCGGCCCCGGTTCGACGACGACGACGACGACGTGTCCGTCCGGAGCGAGCCCATCGAGACCGAGGAGCCGACGGTCTCGCGGGGCATCTCCGCTACGCGTCGTCTCGGTGGCGGACTGGTGGAGATCCCACGCGTACCCGAGATCGACCCGCTCTCAGCGATGATGGTGGATCCCGTTGTCGCGGAATCTAAACGGTTCTGCTGGAACTGCGGGCGACCGGTCGGCCGCTCCACCGATGGCCAGCCCGGCGAATCCGAGGGTGTCTGCCCGCATTGCGGCAGCGAGTTCTCGTTCCTTCCGCAGCTGAATCCTGGCGACATGGTCGCCGACCAGTACGAGATCAAGGGTTGCGTCGCCCACGGCGGCCTGGGCTGGGTGTACCTGGCCGTCGACCACAACGTCAACGAGCGGCCGGTGGTGCTCAAGGGCCTGGTGCACTCCGGCGACGCTGAGGCCCAGGCCATCGCGATGGCCGAACGCCAGTTCCTGGCGGAGGTGGTCCACCCGTCGATCGTGAAGATCTTCAATTTCGTCGAGCACGCCGACTCGCGCGGCGAGCCGGTTGGTTACATCGTTATGGAGTACGTCGGCGGCAAGTCGCTCAAACCCGCAAAGGGCCAGCGGCTTCCGGTCTCCGAGGCGATCGCCTACATGCTGGAGATCCTGCCCGCGCTGGGGTATCTGCACTCAATCGGACTGTGCTACAACGACCTCAAGCCAGAGAACATCATGGTGACCGAAGAACAGCTCAAGCTGATCGACCTCGGCGCGGTGTCACCGATCAACTCCTTCGGCTACCTCTACGGGACACCCGGCTACCAGGCTCCGGAGATTGTGCGAACCGGCCCCACCGTGGCCACCGACGTCTACACCGTGGGACGAACGCTGGCGGCGCTGACGTTGAACCTGCGCGCCCGCCACGGCCGCTACGTCGACGGCCTGCCCGAGGACGACCCGGTGCTGAAGAAGTACGACTCCTTCGCACGCCTGCTGCGACGGGCCATCGACCCGGACCCGAGGCGGCGCTTCGCCAGCGCCGAGGAGATGAGCTCCCAGTTGCTCGGTGTGCTACGCGAGGTGGTGGCGGCTGACACCGGTGTGCCGCGCCCAGGTCTGTCGACGGTATTCACCCGAACCCGTTCGACATTCGGAGTGGATTTGTTGGTGGCCCACACCGACGTCTATCTCGACGGGCTGGTGCATACCGGGAAACTGACCGCTCCGGAGATCGTGACCGCACTTCCAGTGCCGCTTGTCGACCCCACCGACATCGGGGCCACCGTGCTCTCGGCGACGGTGCTGTCCCAGCCAGTGCAGACCCTGGACTCGCTGCGGGCCGCCCGCCATGGAATCCTGGATTCCGAAGACGTCGACCTCTCCAATTCGGTGGAACTGCCGCTGATGGAGGTGCGTGCGCTGCTGGATCTCGGCGATGTCGCCAAGGCCAACCGCAAGCTGGATGCGCTCGCCGAAAGGGTGGGTTGGCGCTGGAGATTGGTGTGGTTCAAGGCGGTGTCCCAGCTGCTCACTGGTGACTATGACTCGGCGACAAAGCATTTCGCCGAGGTGCTGGATACGTTCCCCGGTGAGCTGGCCCCCAAACTGGCGCTGGCGGCCACCGCCGAACTGGCCGCAACTTCCGGCGAACGACCGTTCTACGAGGCGGTGTGGCATACCGACAACAACATCATCTCCGCGGGCTTTGGCTTGGCGCGCGCCCAATCCGTCGAGGGCGACCGCGAGAGTGCGGTCACCACGCTAGACGAAGTCCCCATCGGATCAAGGCATTTCACCACCGCACGGCTGACGAGCGCAGTGACACTGCTGTCCGGCCGTTCGGCACACGAACTGAGCGAGGCCCAGATCCGCGATGCCGCCCGCCGGGTCGAGGCCTTGCCCGACAGCGAACCCCGGGTGCTGCAGATCCGGGCGCTGGTGCTCGGTACCGCAATGGACTGGATCGCCGACAACACCGCAAGTCCGACACCCATCCTCGGGTTCCCGTTCACCGACCACGGCCTTCGCCTCGGGGTGGAGGCCTCCCTGCGAAGCCTCGCACGGGTGGCCACCAGCCAGGCTCACCGGTACGCGCTGGTCGATCTGGCCAACGAGGTGCGTCCGGTCACGACGTTCTAGCGCCATCGACTCTGCGTCCAGACCGGCTTCCGCCCGGAACCGATGCTCTGGGCGCAGAGTCGACGCGCAGACTCGGCTACCGGCTAGACCACCGTCGTCGACGCCCGGGCGATCGCCAGTTCCTCGTCGGTGGGGATCACCAGCACGGTGGTCGGCGACTTCTCGGCGGAGATGCGGCGGGCCCCGCGGTCCGGGCTGTCGTTGAGGTGCTCGTCGACCTCGATGCCGAGCCGGGTGAGTCCGCTCAGGGCGTCCCGGCGTACCCGAGTGTCGTTCTCCCCCACCCCGGCGGTGAACGAGATGACGTCGACATGCCCCAGCAACGCCAGGTAGGCGCCGATGTACTTGCGCAACCGATGGATGTACACCTCGTAGGCCTGCTGGGCGATCTCGTCCCCCGACGCGATGCGCTGCTGAACCGCACGAAGGTCGCCGTCACCGCTCAGTCCGAACATCCCCGAGCGCCGGTTCAGCATGGTTTCGATCTCGTCGAGACCCATGCCGGCGGTGCGCCACAGGTAGCTGATGATGCCCGGATCGATGTCTCCGGAGCGGGTGCCCATGACCAGGCCCTCCATCGGCGTCAAGCCCATCGAGGTGTCGATTGGCTTGCCTGCCGCGATCGCCGACGCCGACGCCCCGTTGCCCAGGTGCAGCACGATCTGATTCAGGGATTCCACTGGTGCGCCGAGGAACTCGGCGGCCTGCCGGCTGACGAACTCATGCGAGGTGCCGTGGAAGCCGTAGCGCCGGATACGCCACTTCTGGGCGACCTCACGGTCGATGGCGTAGTTGGCCGCCGCAGCGGGCAGGTCGTGGAAGAAGGCGGTGTCGAACACCGCGACGTGCGGCAGATCGGGCAGTACCTTGCGGGCCACCTCGATACCCAGCACTGCCGGGGGGTTGTGCAGAGGTGCTAGCGGAGCCAATTCGCGCAATTCCTCGACCAGTTTGTCGTCGACGATGGTGGGCCGGTAGAGGTTCGGACCGCCGTGCACCACCCGGTGACCGACGGCCACCAACCCGAGTTGGCTGAGGCTCTCGCCGGCCTCGGCGACCAGGTCGAAGGCCAGTCGTAGCGCGGCTTCGTGGTCGGGCACCCGGCCCTCGCGCTCGATCTTGGTCTCGCCGAGTCGCAGCTTGGCCGTGGAGGCGTCCTCACCGATACGTTCGACGATGCCGTCAAACACGGACCGACCGGAATCGGGTTCGACCAGTGAGTATTTCAGCGACGATGACCCCGAGTTGAGAACCAGGACGGTGCCCGCCATCAGGACTGCGCCTGAATCGCGGTGATGGCGACGGTGTAGACGATGTCTTCCACGAGCGCTCCTCTGGATAGGTCGTTGACGGGCTTGTTCAGCCCCTGCAGCACGGGTCCGATAGCCACGGCGCCGGCACTGCGCTGGACCGCCTTGTAGGTGTTGTTGCCGGTGTTGAGGTCCGGGAAGATCAACACGGTCGCCTTCCCTGCCACCGCCGAGTTAGGCATCTTCGACTTCGCGACACTGGGCTCGACGGCGGCGTCGTACTGGATCGGCCCCTCCACCAGCAGATCAGGTTGACGCTGCCGGACGAGTTCGGTCGCAGCCCTGACTTTGTCGACACCGGCGCCGGTGCCGGATTCACCGGTGGAATACGACAGCATTGCGACCCGCGGATCGATGCCGAACTGCGCGGCGGTACGAGCCGAACTGATCGCGATGTCGGCGAGTTCCTCGGATGTCGGGTCCGGCACGATCGCGCAGTCGCCATAGGCCAGCACCCGGTCGGACAGGCACATCAGGAAGATGCTGGAGACGGTGGACACCCCGGGCTGGGTCTTGATGATCTCGAACGACGGGCGGACGGTGTGGGCGGTGGTGTGGGCGGCCCCGGACACCATGCCGTCGACGATGTCGTTGTGCACCAGCATGGTGCCGAAGTACGACACGTCTTCGACGACGTCGCGGGCCTGTTCGAGGGTGACGCCCTTCTTCTTGCGGATCTCCGCGTACTGCTCGGCGAACTTCTCCCGCAGTTCACTGGTGCGCGGGTTGATCACCGTCGCCGTGCTGAGGTCGACGCCGAGTTCGGCGGCCCGGGCCCGCACCTGGGTCTCGTCGCCCAGGATGGTCAGCTCAGCGATGTCGCGACGCAACAACCGGCCAGCCGCCTGCAGGATGCGGTCGTCATCGCCTTCGGGCAGCACGATGCGCTTGCGGTCGGACCGCGCTCGTTCCATCAACTGGTAGGCGAACATCTGCGGCGTGGTGACCGTGGGAATGGGGAGCGTCAGCCGTTCCAGCATGTCGCTGATATCGACGTGGCGGTCCATCAGTTGCAGGGCGGTGTCGATCTTGCTCTGCGAATCCGCCGTCACCCGGCCGCGGGTGTTGGCCACCGCGCTGGCCGTGGCGAAGGTGCCCAGCTCGGTGGCGATCACCGGCAGCCGCAGATTGAGACCAGTCACCAGGCGAGCGATCTCCCGGTGTAGTGGAAGGCCGCCGTTGAGGATGACGGTCGAGATGGACGGAAACCCCTCGGCCACATGCGCACTCGCGACGGCGAGCACCACGTCGGAGCGGTCGCCCGGGGTGATCACGGCCGAGCCTTCCTGCAACCTTTCCAGCACGTGCTCGGCCGTCATGCCGGCCACCATCACATGCCGGACTTCCCTACCCAGCATCGACGGCTCACCAAGCACCAAGGTGCCTTCGACCGCCGTCAGCAGTTCACCGGCGGTCGGCGCCACCAGCAGCGGCTCCTCGGGAATCACGTACACCGGCGCACCGAGGTCCTGGCAGGCCTTGGCCA
>JAULZA010000067.1:0-17051 GCA_032117575.1 Mycolicibacterium sp. | reverse complement strand
TCCACCATGCACAGCAACTCGCGAAGCTGGCGCACACCCCGTGCCGGTCGTAGCGGTTCATGAGTATCTCGACATCGCCCGGCGCGAATGGCGTCGCACGCATGAGGGCATCCATGCGAGCGAGCGCGACCGATCGGCGATGGTGGCGTCCAATATCGAACGCCGTCCGGACCGGGTTGGTGACCGGCAGTCCACCAACCACCGCCACCTCATCGGGGCAAAAGCGATCCATCCTGATCGTCAACCCAGACTGGCGACGACGCTCTCCCACCAACACTTCGATGGGCTCATCGTCGTCCACCCAGTCCGCTCCATGTAAAGCCGATGCAGCGACGCCGGCGATCACACCGCTGCGATCGGTGGTGAGCCAGGCACCTACCGCCCGATCACGCAACGACGGGGACGCGTTCTTCGGGACGCACACCCCTCGAAACAGCGGCCGATACCACCGCTGCAACACATGACGGCTCATACCCGCGCCGAGTGCTTCCCTGCCCAAGAACACTTCAGTCATGGGCTGGCATTGTTGCGTCGAGGTCTGACTCATCCGCCGATCGACGAAATGCTGGGATCTTCTCCAAGTTTCTCGGCTATTTGTCGGTTTGGCCGAGCGAAGAGTCCTAGACCATCGAACGGCGACCGGACAGCGCCCGGCCCAGCGTCAACTCGTCGGCGAATTCAAGGTCGCCACCCATCGGCAGACCTGAGGCGATGCGGCTGACGGCCAGCCCGGGGATGTCGCGCAGGATGCGCACCAGGTAGGTGGCGGTGGCCTCGCCCTCGGTGTTGGGGTCGGTGGCGATGATCACCTCGGTGATGTCGACACCGTCGACGCGCTCGCCAATCCTGTTGAGCAGCTGACGGATTCGCAACTGCTCGGGGCCGATCCCGGACAACGGATCCAACGCACCGCCAAGGACGTGGTAGCGACCGCGGAACTCGCGGGTGCGTTCTACCGCCTGGACATCCTTGGGTTCCTCGACCACACACACCAGCGAGCCGTCCCGCCGTGAGTCGCTGCAGATGCGGCAGCGCTCGGCGTCGGAGACATTGCCGCACATCTCGCAGAACTGGACGCCGTCGCGCACCCGCGACAGCACCGCGGTGAGCCGGTCGATATCCGGCGGCTCGACGGAGATCAGATGGAAGGCGATCCGCTGGGCGCTCTTCGGCCCGATACCCGGCAGCTTGCCGAGCTCGTCGATCAGATCCTGAACGGGGCCTTCGAACATCGGGTCAGGACTCGGGCAGCGGTCGCCCGGAGGCGGCGGCCAGCGGGCCGAGGATCTGCTTGACCACCTCGCGCATGTTGTCAGCAGCGCTGGTGAGGGCGGCCAGGATGAGGTCCTGCAGCGTCTCGACGTCGTTGGGGTCGACGACCTGCGGATCGATCTGGATGCCGAGCACCTGGCCACTGCCGTTGAGGGTGACCTGCACCAGTCCGCCGCCCGCAGAGCCGGTGACCTCGGTCGCGGCAATCCGCTCCTGGGCATGCATCAACGCGTGCTGCATCTGCTGGGCCTGGACCATCGCCGCCTGCAGCTGCTGAAGGCCCTGAGCGGCCTCCGGAGGCATCTGCTGAGGGACCTGTTGGCCGAAGGCCCCCAAACTGCCGGGATCACCGGGTTGCATGACAGTCTCCTTGCGTTGTGGTCTCGAGTTGGTTGCGGCCTGGCGTTTCTGGTAGCCGATGACTTTCAAGCCTAGACGGCCAGGGTTTACCGTGACGCTCGTGCTGATGAACGTCCCCCTGCGTGTCGTGGCCGCAGCCGCCTCCGGCGTCGTGCTGGCCGCATCCTCGCTGGCGGCGCCGGTGACGCACGCCGCCCCGGGCAACGTCGCCGGCATGATCGTGTTCCTCGATCCCGGCCACAACGGCGCCAACGACGCGTCGATGACACGCCAGGTGCCCAACGGGCGCGGCGGCACCAAGGATTGCCAGACCTCCGGCACCAACACCGACAGCGGCTACGCCGAGCACACCTTTGCCTGGGACACCACGCTGCGGATCCGCGCGGCGCTCAACCGGCTCGGCGTCCGCACCGCCATGTCCCGCGGCAACGACGATCAGGTGGGGCCGTGCGTGGACGAGCGCGCCGCGATGGCCAACTCGCTACAGCCCAACGCGGTGGTGTCGATCCACGGCGACGGCGGCCCGGCCACCGGCCGAGGTTTCCACATCCTGTACTCCAGTCCGCCGCTGAACGCCGTGCAGGCCATTCAGTCCGTGCAGTTCGCCCGGATGATGCGCGACCAGCTGTCCGCATCGGGCATTCCGCCGTCGACCTATATCGGCAGCGCCGGGCTCAATCCGCGCGCCGATATCGCCGGGCTGAATTTGGCGCAGTATCCGTCGATCCTGGTGGAGCTGGGCAATATGAAGAACCCGGTGGACTCCATGCTGATGAGCAGCGAGGATGGTCGGCAGAAGTACGCCGACTCCGTGGTCAAGGGCATCGTCGCGTTCCTGCAGACCCAACCGCCCCGGACGACCTGAGTCCGGCGCTCCTACTTCCCGGCCTCGATCTCCTTTTTGAGGTTGGCCAGCACCTCATCCTGAATCTTGCGCAGGCCGAGCGGGGCGAACGTCTTCTCGAAGAATCCTTTGATGCCGCCGGCTCCGGTCCAGGTGGTCTTCACCGTCACCGTCGAGCCGGTGCCGGCGGGGGCGACGGTCCAGTTGGTCAGCAATGTGGAGTTGGCATCCTTCTCGATGACCGTGCGGCCGGCCACGTCGACGGCGGCCTGCACCTGACGGGACCGGGACTTGGTGGCCTGCAATGTCCAGGCGGCGACGGTGCCCTTGCCCTTGCCGCCCTTGACGACGCGGTACTCGCTGTAATGCGGGGAAAGAATCTTGGGCCGCATCGTCTTGTAGTCGGCGACCGCGGCGAGAACTTTCGCGGGCTCGGCGTTGATCAGAATGCTGCTGGAGGCGCTGACCTGTCCCATCCAAACTCCTCGGGGTGCGGCGGCTGCTGATTCGGAGTTAGCGTAGTCATGTGACCAATGGGGGAGCATTGGCCGCCCACCGCCGGGGGGTGCAGCGGTTATTGCAGAGCTATCGGGCCATTCCGCCGGACTCGTCGGTGCGGCTGGCCAAAAAAACGTCGAACCTGTTCCGCAGCAGGGCCCGCCGGGACGCCCCGGGCCTGGACACCTCAGGCCTGACCGGCGTCATCTGCGTCGATCCGCACACCCGCACCGCCGAAGTGCAGGGCATGTGCACCTACGAGACGCTGGTCGCGGCGACACTGCCGCACGGGCTGTCCCCGCTAGTGGTTCCCCAGTTGAAGACGATCACCCTGGGCGGGGCGGTAACCGGGCTGGGGATCGAGTCGGCGTCGTTCCGCAGCGGACTGCCACACGAGTCGGTGCTGGAGATAGACATCCTGACCGGCGACGGGGAGATCATCACCGCCAGCCGCGACGAGCACCCCGACCTGTTCCGCGCGTTCCCGAATTCGTATGGGACGCTGGGTTATTCGGTGCGACTTCGCATAGAACTGGAACCGGTGGAACCCTTCGTGGCGCTGCGGCACCTGCGATTCGACAACCTGACCGACCTCGTCGAGACGATGCAACGCATCGTCGCCGACGCGGAGTACGCGGGCACCGCGGTGGACTACCTCGACGGGGTGGTGTTCAGCGCGACGGAGAGCTACCTGTGCCTGGGCGTGCGGACCCGCACCCCCGGGCCGGTCAGCGACTACACCGGTCAGTCGGTGTACTACCGCTCGATCCGGCAACTAAAGCAGGACCGGCTCACCATCGCCGACTACCTGTGGCGCTGGGATACCGACTGGTTCTGGTGCTCAAGGGCATTCGGCGCGCAGCACCCGGTGATGCGACGGCTGTGGCCGCGCCGGCTGCGGCGCAGCAGCATCTACTGGAAGCTGATCGCCTACGACCACCGATTCCGGATCGCCGACCGCATCGAAGCAGCCCACCGCCGCCCGCCGCGGGAACGGGTGGTCCAGGACATCGAAGTGCCCGTCGAGCATTGCGTGGAATTCCTCGAATGGTTCCTGGCCGAGGTGCCGATCGAACCGCTGTGGCTGTGCCCGCTGCGGCCGCGGGATCCGGACGGCTGGCCGCTGTATCCGCTGCAGCCCGGCCACACCTACGTCAACGTGGGCTTCTGGTCGTCGGTGCCGGCCGGGCCGGAACCCGGCGCGACGAATCGACGCATCGAAACCAAGGTCAGCGAACTGCAAGGTCACAAATCGCTGTACTCGGATGCCTTTTATGGCCGCGAGGAGTTTGAGCGGCTCTACGGCGGGGAAATATACAAGACCGTCAAGAAACGGTACGACGTTCACGCACGGCTGCTCGATCTCTATTCGAAGGCGGTGGGAAACCAGTGACGACGTTGACGCTCGCCCGGATCGTGGAGCAGTTCGTTCCCGATGGCAAACTGCCGCTGCGGTTCACCGCCTACGACGGCAGCAGCGCCGGACCGCCAGACACCCGGTTCGGACTGGAACTGCTCACACCTCGGGGAACCACCTATCTGGCCACCGCCCCCGGCGATCTCGGGCTGGCGCGGGCCTACGTCTCCGGCGACCTCGACATGCGAGGGGTGCATCCAGGGGATCCCTACGAACTGCTCAAGACGCTGGCCCGCACCGACCTGCGGCGCCCGCCCGCACGGACCCTGATCGACATCGTCCGGTCGCTCGGCGTGGAGCACCTCAAGCCGGTGGCCCCGCCGCCGCAGGAGGCGTTGCCGCGCTGGCGCCGGGTGGCAGAAGGGTTGCGGCACAGCAAAAGGCGCGACGCCGACGCGATCCACCATCACTACGACGTGTCCAACACCTTTTACGAATTGGTGCTGGGACCGTCGATGACCTACACCTGCGCGTGTTACCCGACTCCCACCGCGACGCTGGAACAGGCGCAGGAGAACAAGTACCGGCTGGTGTTCGAGAAGTTGCGGCTTCGCCCCGGCGACCGACTGCTCGACGTCGGCTGCGGGTGGGGCGGCATGGTGCGCTACGCCGCCCGCCACGGCGTCCACGCTCTCGGAGTGACGCTGTCCCGCGAACAGGCATTGTGGGGCCAGAAGGCCATCGCCGAGCAGGGGTTGGCCGAGCTCGCCGAGATCCGGCATGCCGATTACCGCGACATCCGGGACGGCGGGTTCGACGCGGTGTCCTCGATCGGGCTGACCGAGCACATCGGGGTGGCCAACTATCCGTCGTACTTCCGGTTCCTGCGGTCCAAGCTGCGAATCGGCGGGCTGCTGCTCAATCACTGCATCACCCGCCCGGACAACACCCGGCCGGCCGGCGCCGGACATTTCATCGACCGCTACGTCTTCCCGGACGGGGAACTCACCGGTTCCGGACGGATCATCAGCGCGGCGCAGAACGTGGGCCTGGAAGTGGTTCACGAGGAGAACCTGCGCCAGCACTACGCGCTGACGCTGCGCGACTGGTGCGCCAACCTGGTCGAGAACTGGGAAGCGGCGGTCGCCGAGGTGGGCTTGGCGACGGCGAAGGTGTGGGGGCTGTACATGGCTGGATCGCGGCTCGGATTCGAGACGAATAACGTTCAGCTGCACCAGGTTCTTGCGGTCAAGGTCGGCCGCGACGGGGACGATGGGGAGCTTCCGCTGCGCCCTTGGTGGACGGCGTAGGGGTCGGCTACATTCCGCGACCGGATCATTATCGCCGCTCGCGCGACTACCGCGGCTTGTGCAAGTTCACGACGAACGGCGCCCATCGACTGCGTGACTTAAATTCCCGCTCGCCCAAGGTGAGCGGCGCTTGAAGCGCGGTAGCGACCAGACTACCGACAGGGCGATGAAAGGCATTTAGCGCTCCCCGCACTCCCGGTATCGCAATCGATTCGAACCAATTTTTACCCTTCAGAAAACGCCGGCTCTGTTCGTCCACGAACTCGAAGGCCTGGCGAGAGATAGTGGAAGCAAGAGCTAGTCCGTCTGCGGTACCAACCTCCATATCGGCTAGATACTGACGAAACTCGACTGCATCAGGCCGCCCGCGGAGCTCTTCAAGTGATTCGTGATACGACCCGGTCGTGTCAAGGAAGTTCGGAACGCAGAGCGCTGCCAGCGACTGTGCTGCCGTACGTTTTAGATGCTCGCTGGAGTACGCCTGTGCGATTTCCTTCTCAAGTACCCCATTGAGAGCTTTCTGCGCCGGGCTGCTGACAATCACATCAACGTTTCGTAGTTCCAGCTCAGAATTAACCCATAAATCACGGATCACGTTGTCCAGGTTCATCGCATTCCCCGTGACAGTTCGATCTGATGACAGATGGACAGCGTGGGTATGGTTGTCGATCGCGAAGTTGTCCCGGTTTGCGATCATCTCTGCGGAGATGCGCGAGAATTCAGTAAATTCGGGGCTCGCAGGCCAGTTGTCATGCTCCCGCGAATCGAACTCGTCGAGTGCTGCTATGGCTGCTCCGGCCATCGCAGCATCGTCCGTTATGAATTTCACATAGGGAAGGTTCCGCATGTCCACCGGGCAAAACTGCCTCGCCAAGAAGATTAGCTCGTCGTAGCACAACAACAGGCCGAGAACATTTTCCAACACAGGATTCGGACTGGAGCCGTCAAGATCGGTTACGCGCGGGGCTGGGTTTCGATAGTCATAGCCAAAAGGACCCGAAAGCCCAATGTATGCCCTGCGAGCCATACCACGACATTACAACCCGCCATCAACAGCCTTGGTCTGATTTTAGGCTTCCTGTAGCAAAGGCGTTTAGCCGTCGATGCGCCGGGCGCCCAACTCGTTCTGCAGCAGTTCGAGCGCCACTTCCTCGGGGTCGCGACGCGGTGCGGCCTCAGCGCCGTCGTCGTGCGCCTCGGCGATCATGTCGTCTTCCTCTGCGCGCTGAGCCTCGGCCGGGTCCGGTTGCGGCTCGGGCGGCAGCGGCTCGGCGGCGGGCAGCGGCTGGTCCGCCCCCACCTCGCAGCGCACCCGCCAATTCACCCCCAGGGCATCCTTGAGAGCCTCGCGGATGACGTCGGTGTTGTGCTGCTCGGTGAGCCGCTTGGCCAGCGGCGCAGCTGGATGCGCCAACACCAGGGTGTCGCCGTCGACCGTGCGGACGATCGCGGCGTCGAGCATGGCGTAGAGCGGTCGGCTGCGCTCGCGGACCTTCTCCCGCACCGTCGACCACATCTGACGCACCGCGGCGGCGTCCGGTTCGGCCGGCGTGGACGGTATGGAGGGTGCGGGCGCGGGCCTCGAAGGCTCGCCGAGATCGACGTTTTGCCGCTCCGCACTCTCACTTTCACGGCCAAACGTCGGTTTGGGCGTGGGGACGGGGGCGGGGGGCGGGGCGGGGGGCGGGGCGGGGGGTGGGACGGGCGCCGGCGCAGGGGCGGGGGGCGCGACCGGCGCAGCCCTTTCCACCGGCGCCGGTTTCTCGACCGGCGCCGGGGCCGTCTTGCGGACGTACTGCCGGGCCGGCGCGGGCGGCATGCTCGCAGCGGCCTCCCCGGCGGGGATGGAGATGTCCAGCCGGGTCTCGATGCGCTCGATGCGCTGCAGCAGCGCCGCTTCGGTGTCCGCCGCCGACGGCAGCAGCAACCGCGCGCACACCACCTCCAGCAGCAGCCGGGGCGCGGTGGCACCCCGCATCTCCCCCAGTCCGGCGTGCACCACCTCCGCGTAGCGGGCCAGGGTGGCCGACCCGATGCGGGCGGACTGGTCACGCATCCGATCCAGCACATCGCCCGGGGCGTCCACCACACCGCGGCTGGCGGCGTCCGGAACCGCTTGCAGGACAATGAGATCGCGGAAACGCTCCAGCAGGTCGACGGCGAACCGGCGCGGGTCATGCCCGGCGTCGATCACCGATTCCACCGCCCCGAACAGTGCGGCGGCATCCCCGGCGGCCAGGGCGTCGACCGCCTCGTCGATCAGCGCGACGTCGGTGGCGCCCAGCAGCGCCAGCGCGCGCTGATAGTGCACCCGGTTGCCCTCTGCCCCGGCCAGCAGCTGGTCGAGCACGCTCAGCGTGTCGCGCGGCGAGCCGCCGCCGGCCCGGATCACCAGCGGGAACACCGCGTCGTCGACCTCGACGTCCTCCGAGACCAGGATTCGCTCGATCAGCCCCCGCATGGTTCGCGGGGCGAGCAGCCGGAACGGGTAGTGATGGGTGCGCGAGCGGATGGTGGGCAGCACCTTCTCCGGCTCGGTGGTGGCGAAGACGAAGATCAGATGCTCGGGCGGTTCCTCGACGATCTTCAGCAGCGCGTTGAATCCCTCTTTGCTGACCATGTGCGCTTCATCGACGATGAAGATGCGGTAGCGCGACTGGGCCGGGGCGTAGAACGCCCGGTCTCGCAGTTCACGGGTGTCGTTCACGCCGCCGTGGCTGGCGGCGTCGAGTTCGACGACATCCATCGACTCTCCACCCGCCGATAGCAGCGCGGCACACGAGTCGCACACCCCGCACGGCGTGGGGGTAGGGCCCTGCTGGCAGTTCAGCGAACGGGCGAGGATGCGCGCCGATGATGTCTTGCCGCAGCCGCGCGGCCCGGAGAACAGGTAGGCGTGGTTGATCCGGCCCGCCGTCAGCGCCGTCGACAACGGCTCGGTGACGTGTTCCTGCCCCACCACCTCGGCGAATGTCGCCGGCCGGTACTTGCGGTAGAGCGCCACCTCAGCAGGCTACCCAGCGGTGCTGACGGGGCCGGACCCGAGCAGCTTCTCGGTGGCCGCCAGCAGAGCGCAGGTGGCCAGCCCGTCGATGGCTCCGGCCAGATCGGACAGCGGCGGGAAACTCGGCGCGATCCGGATGTTGGTGTCGTCGGGGTCCTTGCCGTACGGGAACGACGCACCGGCCGCGGTGACGGCGATGCCGGCCTCCTTGGCCAGTGCGACGGTGCGCTTGGCCGTGCCCGGCAACACGTCGAGGCTGATGAAGTACCCGCCTTTGGGCTCGGTCCAGGACGCGATCTTGGCCTCCGACAATCGCTTGTCCAGGGTGTCCAGGGCCAATTCGAACTTGGGCGCCAGAATCTTCCGGTGTTCCAGCATGTGCCGGCGCACTCCGTCGGCGTCGCGCAGGAACCGCAGGTGCCGCAGCTGATTCACCTTGTCCGGACCGATCGTTTTCTTGCCCACATGCTGCAGATACCAGGCGATGTTGCCCAGCGAGCCGCCGAAGAAGCTGACCCCGGAGCCGGCGAAAGTGATCTTGGAGGTCGAGGTGAAGACGTGCGGGCGGTTGGGGTGACCGGCCTGCGCGGCCAGGCCCAGCACGTCGATCTGGCGAACGAACTCGCCCGTCAGGGTATGCACGGGGTAGGCGTTGTCCCAGAACAGCCGGAAATCGGTTGCGGCGGTATCCATTTGAACGAGCCGCCGGACCACCTCCCAGGAGTACACCGCGCCGCTCGGGTTGGCGTACACCGGAACACACCACATGCCCTTGATCGCCGGGTCGGCGGCGACGAGTTCCTCGACGAGATCGACATCGGGTCCGTCGTCGTGCATCGGGACGATGATCATCTCGATGCCCAGGCTGTCGGTGATCGCGAAGTGGCGGTCGTAGCCGGGCGAGGGGCAGAGGAACTTCACCCTGGGCTCGTGAATCCACGGTCGCGGCGAGTCCACCCCGCCGTACAGCAGGGAAAACACCACGGTGTCGTGCATCAGTTCCAGGCTGGAGTTGTTACCGGTGATCAGGTTGGGCACCGGGATGCCGAGCAGTTCACCGAACACCGCACGCAGCGCCGGCAGGCCGTGCAGTCCGCCGTAGTTGCGGCAGTCGGTGCCCTCTGCGTCGCGGAAGTCGCCGCTGCCTGGAAGCTCCAGCAGCGCATTGGACAGATCCAGCTGCTGCGCCGAGGGCTTACCGCGGGTGAGGTCCAACGTCAGTTTCCGGGCCTGTAACTCGGCGTAATTGCGCCGCTGAAGCTCGCACTGAACGTGAAGTTCGTCTCTGCCCAGGGACTGAAGCGACACCGTTCCCCCTCGTATCGCCGTCGGGATTGAAGGGGACCCCGCGCACCCGCCAGAGCCCGTTGACCCTTGCTGCCTTCCAGCCCTGGGGGAGTTCACAGGTTGGACGCCGCGCGGGGTCCATGGCGAGTGTAATACCGCCCGGTCACGGCGGCACAGCCGGTCGATCCCTGTTGCTCCGGTCGGCTACCATGGCCGACGGAGGATTCGCCTAGTGGCCTATGGCGCTCGCCTGGAACGCGGGTTGGGTTAATAGCCCTCAGGGGTTCAAATCCCCTATCCTCCGCACCACTCCGGGGTGCGATCGCAACGCGGTCGCACCCCGGATTCACGATGATTCCCGAGGAGGGGCATGGGGCGCCGCGCCGCACGGGCACTGCATCTTGGCCTGTTTCTGCTCGGGGTGCTGCTCTACATCGTTTTCGTACTGCCACGTTGGTGGGTGCTGACCGGCCAACTCCCGTCCAGCCTCGCGACGGCCGGCCGGATCGCCGCGGGCATCCCGATCGCCGCAGCCGCGCTGCCGGTGCTGACGATCCTGCGCCAGGCCCTGGGCCGCAAGGTCAAGACACCGGAGCTGGTGCTGCGCCTGCGGGCATGGTCGGCGGTGCTCCACGTGGTGGCCGGTGCGCTGATCCTGCTGGCCGCGATCGCGGAGATCTGGCTGGGCCTCGGCGCCGCCGGCCCCTACCTGTTTGCGGTCTACGGCGCCGCGGGAGCCATCGCCATCCTGGGTGCCCTGGCGTTGTATCTGTCGTTCGTCGCCGAGAAGCCGCCCGCCGAACCGAAGCCGGTCAAACCCGTCAAGGTCAAGCCGCCCAAAGCCGCAAAGCAGCCGAGAGGCAAGAAGCGCGGGGCGACCGAGACGGTGCCCGAGACCGCCACCGAGAAGGCTGCCACCGCCGTCACCGTCGATGAGACCGACGTCGACGAAGAGACCGTCACCGACACCGTCGACGATCACCTGACCGACGACACGGTCGACGACACCGCTAAGGACACCGCCGCCGACACCGCCGTCACCGAGAGCGCCGACGATGCTGCCGGGGACCAGCCCGTCCAAGCCGGACTAGCCAACAAGCGACCGACCGGCAAACGCCGGAACCGCCTGCGCCGCTGACGCTTCGCCCCCGCGGCGCTAAGCCGGAATCAACCCCGGGACCGGGTTCTTGATGGCCGTGCCGGACGTCGGCAGACTCACCGTGATGTCGCTGATGTCCACACCCCAGTTCACGCTGGTGTTCTGGTACAGCGAGGAATTGGCGACGATCTGCAGCGTCAGGGTGGCTCCCGGCGTCACCGGCGCGGTGTAAGCGATGTTGGCGATGGGGAACGCCTCGACCGTGTGTTCCTTACCGTCAAGAGTGACCGGGATGGCGCTGATGATGTTGCCCAGCACCTGGCCGGTGGCGTTGTCGACGATCTGGGCGTAGACGGCTTTGGCGTTCCCGATCCCGGAGTAGGTGAAGCTCACCTTCGGTGCGCCGACGATCACCGACGGGTTGTTGGGGTCGGTCGTGGGGACGACGGGAATGTCGACGTTCACCGCGTTCTTCGCCTTGGTGGCGAAGACCTGGTTCAGCGGGAACCCGCACGCCTCCTTGACTCCGGCGCAGATCGCTCCGGCGGCATCATCCTCAGTCAACGGCCCCGACTTGCTGGTGAACGAATTGATCCGGCCGCCGGTGGCCTGGGTGACCACGATCGGGGCGGTGTCCTGGAATTCCGGTGTCCACGGCATGCCGTCGAACGAGGCCAACGCGGTGCCGTTCTGATCCCACCACTGGAACGGTGCGGTCACAGAGAGCAGACCATTCAGGGTCGGATCAGCCGCCAGGTAGTCCTTCGTGTATCTGTTCACCCACACCATGTTCTCCAGGAACATCACGGTGAGCTGTGCGGAAAACTGCTGCGCATTCTGAGTGGTGCAGACGCCGTGTCCACCGCAGTACCAGATCATCTTGACCTTGTCAGCGTTGGCGCCGGCGAAGAAGGGGTTCTCCTCAAGCTGGGTCCGGGCATTGTCGAGAGCCTGCTGCAACGGGAACAGCGCGTCGATGGTGCCCTGGTTGTACATCGTGGGAATGCTCAGCTTGGTCATCAGCGCGGTCGGCCCGCTGCTGGCGAGCACGGCCTGCGCGGACTCGGTGATGAAGGCAAACAGGTTGCCGGTGATCAGGGCCCCTGTGATCTGGGAGTTGACGCGCTCCAGCGACGACGCTCCGGTGAGCAGCAACGCCTCGGCGAGAGAATTGGCCCACGCAGTCTTGAAGATCCCGCCCGGGTACAGCGACTCGTTGAGGGAGTTCCACGCGATCGCCGGCACGATTGCCTTGATCCGCGGGTCGACAGTGGTCATCTGGATACCGCCGCCGTACGAGCCGCCCATCATCGCGACATCGGGTTTGCCGCCCTCGTTGAGCAGCGGAGTGTTGGCATCGGCCCAGTCGATCAGCGCGGAGACGTCGCGGCCCTCGTAGAACGGGTTGTCCAACTGCAGAATGCCACCGGAGTCCCATTCACCGCGGGGATCCCAGGTGATCACGTTGAACCCGAGCGGAGCCGAGGCGAGGGGACCGGGCAGCCCCTGGCCGCGCATCAGGGCGAGGCCGGGAGCCGAGAACGCGGCCTGGGAGGAGCCGTAGGGGTCGATGGTGCCGGCAGAACCCAGGCCCGGACCGTTGAAGATGGTGGCCTGCTGGTTGCCCAACGCCGGGAGCAGCGACGGCGACGAGGCGGGGAAGTAATTCATGCTGATGCGCGTGCCGTCGAACGAGTCGACGAAGTAGGTGTAGGCCACCTGCTTACCGGCGGGCACCAGCTGGCCGACGTTCACCGAGATCGTCTGCTCCACCGAGGCCCCGATGAGCGGGGCCAGCAGATCACCGAGGAATGGGGTGGTCTGCAGCAGCTGGATGATCGGCGCCGCGATCAGCCCGATCAGCGGGATACTCGTGACGGTCTGATTGAACATCGTGTTCTCACTGACCCGGACCGTGAAGTCCTGCGTGCCTGTCGGAGTGGGGAACTTGGTCGGGTTGGCCGGGTCGATCCAGGTGGCATAGGGCAGGAACGTGTAGCTCCCGGCACCGCCTAACGGCAGCGCCGCCGGAACCTTATTCAGCGTGGCCTTGCCACCGTCGGACGAATCGACGAAGGAGTAGGCCAGCTTGCAGTCAGAACCCAAGGTTCCGCATCCGCTGGCGCTGGTGACGTTCAGGTTGCCCTGCAGAATGCCGTCGAAGTAGGTGGTCTGCGGTGCGAGCGTCAGCCCCGAGGACGACGTGACCAGGGCGGCCGGTCCATCGGTGGCCGCCGCGGCGAAGGGGTCGCGACGGGCCAGTGCCAGGAACGCGGCGAGCAGCGGCGAGTCGACGGGCGCCACCGGGTCGGTGCCCGCGCCGTCGGACGGCTCGGCCACGCCGGTGATGAAGGCGGTCATTTCGTCGGTGGGAGCTGGGACGTACTCGGTGGTCTCCGGTTCGACGACCATGATCGGGTCCACGATGATCTTGGGCTCCGGCACCGGGTCGGGCCAGCCCATGACGACCGGTTCGCCGGTCGCCGGTTCCCCGATGTCTGTGGGCTCGTCGGCAGGAGGTTCGGGCAGGCTCGGCTCATCGACGATCGGTTCCGGATCGTCGATGACCGCCGCGCCGGGAAGATCGATGCTGTCCTCAACCACGATCGCCGGCGCGGAGTCCAGGGAAGCATCCGCCGCGGCGGGGTTTGCCTGCCGGGTGGCCGCGGCCGGAGCCGCGCTCTCCGATCCTCTTCCGCCGCGCGCGGAGCGGGTCGACGAATCGTTGTCGGCCGAGGACGCACTGCTGGTGTCGGTGTCACCCCGGTCGGCCCAGGCGACCCCCGCTCCGGAGAACAGGGCCGCGCCGACCCCGAGGGCCACTGCCAACCCACCGACTCGACCGACGAACTGTGATGCGCCCATAGTGTTCCTCCCATAGTGGCGATAGCCGTGGGCGAACACTAACCCTCTTGAGGGCGTCTCCTCAGCCAATTGTCAGGAGGCGTTCCTTTTGCGGAGGGGTCAGTAGATGGAGAAGTCCGTCGAGCCGATCCCGTACGGGGTTGTGGCGTAGTTGAGGTAGATCGGGTTCTGCTCGTACGGCGCGTTGCCGGTGTTGAAAAGACCGCTATCGATGAACGGCGTCGCTGCGTCACCGGCCTGCGTCGTGTAGCTGTAGAGCAGCGTGGTGCCGTCGGGGGCGTAGACGTCGATCTTGGTGCCGGCCGGAACATTGGTGCCGACGGGAGAGCCCGGGTACAGCGACCGGTTCAGCGTGCCGTACACACCGCCGGAGTCGATGATCGCGCTGCCGTTCTGCTTCGGTCCGCCGTTGACGCTGACCTTGACGTAGGCGTCCGGAGCACCCGGCAGCGAGACCTTCGTCGGGAACAGGTTGGGCCCGAGGATCATGTAGCCGCCCAACCCGAACGGGTAGGCGTTCTGGTAGATCAGCACGCCGTTGCTGAGCTCACCGGGCATCACGGCGGTGGGGATCGGCGCTGGGCCCGGGCCGGCAGTGTTCGCGCCGACGCCGAGGATGCCGTCGGCGCCCCAGGAGAAGAAGTCCTTGAAGACCTGGACGCTGTTCGGCCAGGTGGCGTTGTCCGTCACCAGGTTGACCGGGGCGGTGGTCACTGCCCCGTCACCGAGGTCGACGGTCATGTTGTAGGTCTCGTAGTGGTAGCAGATCCCGCCGCTGAAGCAGCTGTCGCCTTCGCCGGTCTTGGCGCCCAGCGTTGCCGACCCGATCTTGTCGCGGGTGGTCACCAGACCCGATGCGCCGGTGTCGATGAGCAGCGAGGCGTTGCGGCCGCCGTTGAGTTTGGCGTCGACCATGGGCTGGGTGCCCAGCTTCATCGTCACCGGCACCTTGGCGTAGATCTTGCCGTTCTGCCGGGCTTGCGCGACGAGTTCCTTGGCCGGCTCGATGTCTGCGCCGAACCAGCCCAGCGGGGTGAGAAGCGCCGACGCGGTGGCCAGCGACAGGTCCGACAGCGCCGGGTAGAGCAGTTCGTTCTGCAGGTTGAGCTGCGCGATCGGGTGGATCAGCGGATTGTCGACGGTGCTGGCCACGAAGCTCTGGGCATTGCCGATGCTGGCAGCCCAAATTGCCAGCATCAGCTGCGCGGTGGCCAGCGCCGCCTGCGGCCCGAAGGAGCCCAGGCCGGCCAGGATGTTGCCCGATCCCCAGGTCTCCTGGGTGATCAGCTGCTGCGACTGCTCGATCTGCTGCAGCGCCAGCGTCACGCGCGCACCCGGGACGATCGGGGTGGCCGGCAGCCAGGAGTCCATGTTCGGCGCCGGGTCGCTCACAGCAGCGGCGGCCACCGAGGCCGCCGGGGCGGGCTCGTCGGCGGCCGGCGAATCCACCACCGGTACAACGGGATCGGCGACCTCATCGACTGCGGTCTGCACAGCGGCGGCCGGCGCCGACGGGCTCTGCGGCGTCGGGACGGTGAGCGGTTCACTCTTCGGTGCGGTGGTCTCGGCCACCGGCGCTGCGCTATCGACGGCAGCGGCGGGCGCCGCGTCCGGCGTCGCCGGCAGATCGAGGGCCATCTCTGGGATGTCGACTACTGCAGGTGGCTGCTCGGCAGGCACCGCCGCTGAGGAGTTGTCGTCGGCGGCGGGGTTACCGCGGCCCGTGCGGCTGGCGCGCTGCTTGGGCGCTTCGGATGTGTTCGACGATGCGTCGCCGCCCGACCTGGTCGACGATGCGTCGCTGGCCGAACTCGACGAGGAGCTGGCCGAGTCGGTCCCGGTGTCGGCGAAAGCGACCGCGGTGCCCCCAACCATCGCGGCACCCATGCCGAACGTCACAGCGCCCGCGCCGAGCCACGCGTAGGGCTGGCGACGACGGCGAGCTGACTGGCGAGCGGACATGGGTGACCCCCTGTGATTGCGGCAGGACCTTAAGGATTACTGAGATGTCTACCACACTGGACCAAGGGCAAATCCGGAGTTCCGACGTTATGGCTGGTAAACCGCGAGAGCTCGGTATCGGCAGGCAAACGCGGCATGGCCGCGCGGTTCGCCGACCTCGCCGTCGTGTGCGATGGGAGTGGGGCCGTCGAGCACGTCGAAGGAGAATTCCGGCACCTGCAGCTCGTGATAGAGCGGGCTGCGCACGAGCCGGCCCAGCAGCAGCGCACCCAGAATCCGCAGCGCCGCCAGCGGCCGTCCGGTCTCCAAAAACCGGACGTCGATCAGGCCGTCGTCGATGCGGGTCCGTCGCGCCGGGGCGAACCCGGCGGGAAGATAGACGGAGTTGCCGAGGAAGAACAGCGAGGTCTGCACCGTCCTGCCGTCGTAGCGGATGCGCACCGGCTGGTCGACCAGCAAGGTGTGCACCATGGCGTAGAGCCCGGCCAGCGGCTTGCCGACCCGGTGCTCCCACTTCTCCCGGATCCGGACGAAGTGCGGGTAGGCGCCGATACTGGCGGTGTTGACCACCATGTGTTCGTCGTTGAGGCACACCAGGTCGACGGCGCCGACGCTGCCGCGGCGGATCGCCTCGACGGTGCGCTCGACGGTGTCGCAACCGATGTCCTTGGCGAAGTGGTTGAAGGTTCCGGTGGGGAACACCGCCAGCGGAATCCCCTGCCCCACAGCGACTTCCGCGGCCGCCGAGACGGTGCCATCACCACCGGCCACCGCCAGCACCTCGGCTCCGGCGGCCGCCTCCCGTAATACCTCAGCGGGGTCCTGCCCCGGACCCGTCTCGACGATCTGCGCCTCGGGAAGTTCGGTTCGGATGTGATCAAGAATGGCGGTGCTGTCGCCGCCGCCGGACTCGGGATTGGCGACCAGCACCACACCGTGGCCCTGGGGGCGGGGTGGACCGGCAATGCGTAGCGGTTCGGTGGCGGGCAGTTGGGCGGGCACCACCGGCGGGACCATCCGGCCGCCGAGCACCGCGATCCCCGCGCCGATCCCGAAGCCGGCGAAGACGTCGCCGGGATAGTGCGCTCCCGTCGCCACCCGGGACAGGCCCACCAGCCCGGCCAGCAGGGCCAGGCCCAAGCCGATCGGCGGGCTCTCCAAACCGACCCCCACGGCGAAGGCGGCCGCACTGG